>NZ_JAUSZH010000001.1:6582500-6882500 GCF_030817355.1 Streptomyces sp. V1I1
GGCGGCCCGTACCCTAAACCGACTCAGGTGGTCAGGTAGAGAATACCGAGGCGTTCGGGTGAACTATGGTTAAGGAACTCGGCAAAATGCCCCCGTAACTTCGGGAGAAGGGGGGCCATCACCGGTGATGAGTCTTGCACTCTGAGCTGGGGGTGGCCGCAGAGACCAGCGAGAAGCGACTGTTTACTAAAAACACAGGTCCGTGCGAAGCCGTAAGGCGATGTATACGGACTGACGCCTGCCCGGTGCTGGAACGTTAAGGGGACCGGTTAGTCACATTTCGGTGTGGCGAAGCTGAGAACTTAAGCGCCAGTAAACGGCGGTGGTAACTATAACCATCCTAAGGTAGCGAAATTCCTTGTCGGGTAAGTTCCGACCTGCACGAATGGCGTAACGACTTCTCGACTGTCTCAACCATAGGCCCGGTGAAATTGCACTACGAGTAAAGATGCTCGTTTCGCGCAGCAGGACGGAAAGACCCCGGGACCTTTACTACAGTTTGATATTGGTGTTCGGTTCGGCTTGTGTAGGATAGGTGGGAGACTGTGAACTCTGGACGCCAGTTCAGGGGGAGTCGTCGTTGAAATACCACTCTGGTCGTGCTGGATGTCTAACCTGGGTCCGTGATCCGGATCAGGGACAGTGTCTGATGGGTAGTTTAACTGGGGCGGTTGCCTCCCAAAGGGTAACGGAGGCGCCCAAAGGTTCCCTCAGCCTGGTTGGCAATCAGGTGTTGAGTGTAAGTGCACAAGGGAGCTTGACTGTGAGACCGACGGGTCGAGCAGGGACGAAAGTCGGGACTAGTGATCCGGCGGTGGCTTGTGGAAGCGCCGTCGCTCAACGGATAAAAGGTACCCCGGGGATAACAGGCTGATCTTCCCCAAGAGTCCATATCGACGGGATGGTTTGGCACCTCGATGTCGGCTCGTCGCATCCTGGGGCTGGAGTCGGTCCCAAGGGTTGGGCTGTTCGCCCATTAAAGCGGTACGCGAGCTGGGTTTAGAACGTCGTGAGACAGTTCGGTCCCTATCCGCTGCGCGCGCAGGAGTCTTGAGAAGGGCTGTCCCTAGTACGAGAGGACCGGGACGGACGAACCTCTGGTGTGCCAGTTGTCCTGCCAAGGGCATGGCTGGTTGGCTACGTTCGGAAAGGATAACCGCTGAAAGCATCTAAGCGGGAAGCCTGCTTCGAGATGAGGACTCCCACCTCCTTGAGAGGGTAAGGCTCCCAGTAGACGACTGGGTTGATAGGCCAGATGTGGAAGCCGGGCAACCGGTGAAGCTGACTGGTACTAATAGGCCGAGGGCTTGTCCTCAGTTGCTCGCGTCCACTGTGTAGTTCCCGGGTTGCGAACAGTCGCACCGGTTGAACTAGTTTCACTACTTAATTGAAGAGTGTGCTTGTTCGCTAGAGCCCGATAGGGTTTCGGTGGTCATTGCGTTAGGGAAACGCCCGGTTACATTCCGAACCCGGAAGCTAAGCCTTTCAGCGCCGATGGTACTGCAGGGGGGACCCTGTGGGAGAGTAGGACGCCGCCGAACAATCTTTCAAGGACCCGTGGTCCAGCGTTCATGCTGGACCACGGGTCCTTTTTGTTTTGCTTGCTTTTCCGAAGCGCGTCCGAAGGCCGGCTGCGCGAGAATGACTGCAGTACCCGAAGACAGGAGTCACGCCGATGTCCACCAACTCTCCCGACGATCGTCCGGAGCGCGAGCCGCGTCGTAGGGACGGTGGTGAGCGGGGCGGCTTCCGCGGTGGCCGTGACGACCGGGGCCGTGACGACCGTAGTCCGCGTCGTGACAACGACCGTGGTGGGTACCGCGGTCCGCGCGACGACCGTGATCGGCGTGACGATCGGCGTGATGACCGCGGCCGTGATGACCGTTCGGGTGGGTTCCGTCGTGATGACCGCGACCGGGGCCGTGACGAGCGCGGCCGTGACGACCGTGGTCCGCGTCGGGACGATGACCGCGGTGGGCACCGCGGCGGGCAGCGTGACGACCGCGGCTCTCGCCCCACCGGCGGCGGGTACGGCTCTCGCCCCAGCAGTGGCGGTGGCGGCGGGTTCCGGCGTGATGACCGCTCCGGTGGGGGCGGTGGCGGCGGGTTCCGGCGTGATGACCGCTCCGGTGGGGGCGGTGGCTCTGGGCGTCGCGACGACCGGCCGAGCGGGCCGCGTCGTGATGACGACCGTGGTGGACGGCCCAGTGGTGGACGTCCCACTGGTGGCGGCGGCTACGGGCGCCGTGACGACCGCGGCCGTGATGACCGGCGTGACGACCGTCCGTCGTTCCGTCGGGACGACGACCGTGGTGGCTACCGCGGCGGGCAGCGTGACGACCGTGGCTCTCGCCCCAGCGGCGGCGGGTACGGCTCTCGCCCCAGCGGTGGCGGTGGCGGCGGGTTCCGGCGTGATGACCGTTCCGGCGGCGGGTACCGCGGTCCGCGCGACGACCGGCGTGACGATCGACGTGATGACCGGGGCCGTGATGACCGTTCGGGTGGGTTCCGTCGTGACGACCGCGGCCGTGATGACCGGCGTGACGACCGTCCGTCGTTCCGACGCGACGACGACCGTGGTGGCTACCGCGGCGGGCAGCGTGACGACCGTGGCTCTCGCCCCAGCAGCAGCGGCGGCGGCTACGGAGGCCGCGACGACCGCGACAGGGACCGTGGGCCGCGTCGCGATGACGACCGCGGTGGACGTCCTAGTGGTGGACGTCCCACTGGTGGACGTCCCGCTGGTGGCGGTGGCTACGGGCGCCGTGACGACAGCGACCGCGGTGGGTACCGCGGGCCGCGTGACGACCGACGCGATGACCGGCGTGACGACCGCGGTGGTCATCGCGGGTCCCGGGACGACCGTGGTGGCTACGGGCGGCGTGACGACCGTGACCGCGACCGCGGGGACCGTGAGCCGATCAAGCGGCTGCCGATTCCCGAGGACGTCACGGGCGAAGAGATCGACAAGGATGTGCGGCAGGAGTTGCAGAGCCTGCCCAAGGGCCTTGCCGAGGACGTCGCCAGGAACCTCGTCATGGTCGCCAACCTGATCGACGAGGACCCGGAGCAGGCGTACGCGTACTCCAGGATCGCGCTGCGGCTTGCCTCGCGTGTGGCTGCCGTACGCGAGGCCGCGGGCTTCGCCGCGTACGCGACGCAGAAGTACGCCGAGGCTCTGGCCGAGTTCCGGGCGGCCCGGCGGATGACCGGGAGCGTTGAGCTGTGGCCCGTCATGGCGGACTGCGAGCGTGGGCTCGGGCGGCCCGAGCGGGCGATGGCGATGGCCGGTGAGCCCGAGGTGCAGAAGCTCGACAAGGCGGGTCAGGTCGAGATGCGGCTGGTCGCGGCCGGCGCGCGCAGGGACATGGGGCAGATCGACGCAGCCATCGTGACCCTGCAGAGCCCCGAGCTGGCGTCCAGCTCCATACAGCCCTGGACCGCGCGGCTGCGTTACGCGTACGCCGATGCGCTGCTGGCGGCCGGGCGGGAGGCTGAGGCGCGTGAGTGGTTCGGCAAGGCGCTCGAAGCGGACAAGGACGGGGCGACCGACGCCTCGGACCGGCTCGCCGAGCTGGACGGTGTGGAGTTCGTCGACGCCATCGACACGGACGAAGCCATCGACAAGGGCGACACGGATGATGCGGACGACGATGACGACGCGTCCGGCGATGTCGAAGGTGACAAGTCCGAGTAGCAGTACGTAACAAGGAAGGGCGGCACCCCAAGCGGGTGCCGCCCTTTCGTATGCGTACGTCCTAGTCCAGCGCCAGGCTTCTCAGCACCAGGCCCGTCGCCGGCTTCGGGCCGAACGACGTGGACTTGCGGGGCATCGTGACACCCTCGCGGGCGAGATCCCGTACGACCTCTTCCCGTACCGGATGCATCAACACCGCCGTACCACCGCGGAGTTCGGCCTGGGTGACGACCGCCTCGGTGTCGTGGATGTATGCGATGTGATCCGGGGTGTCCGGGATCCGCCAGATGTCGTCCAGGAGCGTCGAGTGCAGGACCGTCGCGTCGAGCGTGCGCCACGCCTCGGGGCGGTCGGCGCGCACTGTGCGTGACAGCAGTTCCGGGTCCGGGCGGTCGACGAGGTGGAAGGCGCCGTCGCCCGCGAGGAGGAAGGCATTTCCCTCGGCTGCCGCGTCCGCAAGGGCCTCCAGCGCCTCCGGGAGCGGGACTTCCAGGCGCTGGACGCGGAAGGAGCCGGTCAGCGCGGCGAGTGCCTCGGAGACCGGGAGGCGGTGCAGCAGGCGGTGGATGGCGCGGACCCGCAGCGGGTAGCGGGCCGTGTCGATCAGCAGGACGAGGCCGTAGTTCCACGGGCCGTTCGAGGGGTGTTCGGCGCGCAGTCGCAGATACGTCGCCCAGCGGTGGTGGCCATCGGCGATCAGGGCCTGACGGTCGGACAGGTCGGCGTGGATCTCGGCCAGATCGGCGGGGTCCGTCACCGACCACAGGCGGTGGCTGAAGCCGTCCTCCGTGGTGGTGGCCAGCAGCGCGGGCCGCAGGACGGTGCGTTCGATGACGGCGGTCGCGCCGCTCCCGTTGCCCATGCTGCGGTAGGTGAGGAGCAGTGGTTCAAGGTTGGCGGCGGTGGTACGCATCAGGGCCGCGCGGTCCGCGACGATGTCCGGCATCACGTCCTCGTGGGGGAGGACGACGCCTTCGGACGGTTCGGACAGGGCGAGCGCGCCGATGACGCCGCGCTGCAGGATGTCGCCCCGGCGCTGCTCGTACACATACAGCGCCGGCTCGGGGTCCGCGGCCAGGATGCCGTCGGCCAGCCAGCGGGTGAGGGTTTCGGCGGCCTGCTTGTGCCGGGCCTGCGCGGTCGTCGCCTGCGGGAGGATCAGCCGGACGATGTTGTGCGGGTCCGCCGACTCCAGGTGGAGCAGTCCGTCGGGCCTGACGACGACGTCGTACGGCGGCGAGGTCACGGCGGCGAGGCTGCCCACCCGCTCGGGGACATAGCGCAGTCCGCGGAACGGGATCAGGTGCAGACCGTCGTTGGCCGCGGGACCTTCGTTGTTCATTTGTGCATCGTATGTGGGTGCGCGGATAAGCGATGATCGGGGGGAGCGGCACCGAGTGAGGAGCGGAAGCGAATGAGCCAGCAGAGCAGGAACCGGCCGAGCGGCAGCGCGACGGCGCTGAGCGAGGCTTACGACACGGCACTGCTCGACCTGGACGGCGTGGTGTACGCGGGCGGTGAGGCGATCGCGTACGCCGTGGAATCGCTGCTGACGGCGCGGGAGCGGGGAATGCACCTCGCCTATGTGACGAACAACGCGCTGCGGCCGCCCGAGGCCGTGGCCGCGCACATCACCGAGCTTGGTGTACCGACCGATGCGTCGGACATCATCACCTCGGCGCAGGCGGTCGCCCGGTTGATCTCCGAGCAGGTGCCGGCCGGGTCCCGCGTGCTGGTGATCGGCGGCGATGGACTACGGGTCGCGCTGCGTGAACGGGGCCTTGAGCCGGTCGAGTCGGCGGACGACGATCCGGCGGCGGTGGTGCAGGGGTACGGCGGTCCTGATCTGGCGTGGGGGCGGTTCGCGGAGGCGTGTTACGCGATCGCCCGGGGTGTGCCGTGGTTCGCGTCCAACACCGACCTGACGATTCCCAGCGCGCGAGGGATCGCGCCCGGCAACGGTGCGGCCGTCGAGGTCGTACGGATCGCGACGGGCGCGGAGCCGCAGGTGGCGGGGAAGCCGCTGCCGCCGATGCACAAGGAGACGATCCTGCGGACGGGCGCGCGCAAGCCGCTGGTGGTCGGGGACCGGCTGGACACGGACATCGAGGGGGCGTTCAACGGGGGCGTGGACTCGCTGCTCGTACTGACCGGGGTGACCGACGGCGCGCAGCTGCTGGCCGCGCCGCCACAGCACCGGCCGACCTATGTGGACGCCGATCTGCGCGGGATGCTGACCGGGCAGCCCGAAGTGGCCGAGGCGGACGGCGGGTTCACGTGCGGCGGGTGGACCGCGTACGTACGAGACGAGGAGCCGGCACTCGACGGCGAGGGTGAGCCGCTGGACGGGCTGCGGGCGCTGTGCGCGGCGGTGTGGACGCAGGCCGGGGACGGTGTGTGCACGCTGGACGCGGGCAAGGCGTTGTCCCGGCTGGGGCTGTAGGCCGCGTCAGGAGGAGCTTGATCGGTGGGAGGGTAGGCTAACCTAACCTCGTGTTGGTCGACAGTCCCCCCAAACAGAGCGCGGAGCCGATATCCCTAGCTGTGTCCCGGAACCGCCACGCGGTGCGCGCCACCGGGCTGCTGGTGTCCATCGGCCTCCTGCTGCTGGTCTGTGTCGCGAGCATCGCCGTCGGTGCCAAGTCGATTCCGCTCTCCGACGTGTGGCACGGCCTGTTCCACAACGCGGGTGCCGGCAATGACGTGATCGTCCACGATGTGCGCGTGCCGCGGACCCTGCTCGGTCTGATCGTCGGCGCGGCTCTCGGCCTCGCGGGCGCCGTGATGCAGGCGCTGACGCGCAACCCGCTGGCGGAACCCGGACTGCTCGGCGTGAACGCGGGAGCGTCGGCTGCCGTCGTCTCCGCAATCAGCTTTCTCGGCGTCACATCGCTCACCGGCTATGTGTGGTTCGCGTTCCTCGGCGCGGCCGCAGTCTCCGTTCTCGTGTACGT
Source organism: Streptomyces sp. V1I1 (assembly GCF_030817355.1). NCBI lineage: Bacteria > Bacillati > Actinomycetota > Actinomycetes > Kitasatosporales > Streptomycetaceae > Streptomyces > Streptomyces sp. V1I1. The sequence goes on from NZ_JAUSZH010000001.1 coordinate 6,589,152, forward strand.
CCTCGGCGGCAGCCGCGGCGCGACTCCGGTACGGCTCGCGCTCGCCGGGACCGCGGCCACCGCCGCGCTCTACGGCTACATCAACGCCGTACAGCTGCTGGACGCCGCCGCCCTCGAACGGCTGCGGTTCTGGACGGTCGGCTCGCTGGCCTCGGCCGACATGGCGACCATCGGCAAGGTCGCACCGTTCATCGGCGTCGGCGTGGTGCTCGCGCTGCTGCTCGCGCGGCCGCTCAACGCCATGGAGATGGGCGACGACACCGCCCGCGCGCTCGGCGCGCATCTGAACCGTACGCGCGCACTCGCGATGCTCACCGTCACGCTGCTGTGCGGGGCGGCCACCGCAGCCTGCGGGCCGATCGTCTTCATCGGCCTGATGATCCCGCACCTCGTGCGCACCATCACCGGACCCGACATGCGGTGGATCCTGCCGTACGCAACCGTCCTGTCGCCCGTCCTGCTGCTCGGCGCCGACGTTCTCGGCCGGGTCGTCACCCGCCCTTCCGAGCTGCAGGTCGGCGTCGTCACCGCGCTGATCGGCGGGCCCGTCTTCATCCATCTCGTACGCCGCAAGAGGATGGCCCAGCTGTGAACGCGAAGACCGTGAAGGCGATACGCACCCCCGGCGGGCTCTCCGTACGGGTCGATCCGAGGATGGCAGCCGTCGTCCTGCTCCTTACCGCGGCCGTCGCGGCCGCCGGAGTCGTACTGATCGGCAGCGGCGACTTCCCGATCTCGCCCGGCGAGGTCATCGCCACGCTCCTCGGGAACGGTACTCCGGCGCAGGAGTTCATCGTCCAGGACCTGCGGCTGCCGCGGGCGCTCGTCGGACTGCTCGTCGGCGCCTCGCTCGCCCTCAGCGGCGCGATCTTCCAGTCCATCTCCCGCAATCCGCTGGGCAGTCCGGATGTGATCGGCTTCGGGCAGGGCGCGACCGTCGGCGCGCTGAGCGTGATCGTGATCTTCGACGCAGGGGCGGTCGCGGTGGCGGGGGGCGCGGTCGTCGGCGGAGTGTTGACCGGCGTCGCGGTCTACCTGCTGGCGTGGAAGCGCGGCGTGCACGGCTACCGGCTGGTCCTCGTCGGCATCGGCATCGCCGCCATGCTCACCGCCGCCAACCACTATCTGCTGACCAAGGCCAGCCTGGTCGACGCCACCCAGGCCACGCTGTGGATGACCGGCTCGCTCGACGGCCGCGACTGGGCCGAGTTCTGGCCGCTGCTCGGGATGTGCGCCGTCCTGGTCCCGCTGGTGTTCATGTACGGGCGGCCCCTGCGGATGCTGGAGATGGGCGACGACGCGGCGTACGCACTGGGCGTGCCGGTCGAGCGCACCCGCGTGGTGCTGATGGGCTCGGGCGTTGTGCTCATCGCGGTCGCCACCGCCGCCGCCGGGCCGATCGCCTTCGTCGCGCTGAGCGCACCCCAGCTCGCCCGTCGGCTGACCCGCTCGCCGGGGCCGAACCTCGCCGCGGCCGCGGTGATGGGCGCCGCGCTGCTGCTGGTCGCCGACTGGGTGGCCACCACCGCCTTCGGCGAGCGCCAGCTGCCGGTCGGTGTGGTGACCGGAGTGCTCGGCGGTTGCTATCTGCTCTGGCTGCTGGTCACCGAACGCAAGGCGGGACGCATATGAACCCCGTGAACCCCCGATCCAGGAGTACGACCCCTATGCAGCGCCTCACCGCGGAATCGGTCACCCTCGGCTACGACCGGCGCGTCATCGCAGAGAACCTCTCGGTGGAGATCCCCGACAACTCCTTCACGGTGATCGTCGGCCCCAACGCCTGCGGAAAATCGACTCTGCTGCGCGCCCTGTCCCGGATGCTCAAGCCGACCCAGGGCCGGGTACTGCTCGACGGGCAGGTCATCCACTCGCTGCCCGCGAAGAAGGTCGCCAAGACGCTCGGCCTACTGCCGCAGTCGTCGATCGCGCCGGACGGGATCACGGTCGCCGACCTGGTCGCGCGCGGCCGCTATCCGCACCAGGGACTCCTGCGCCAGTGGTCGCCCGAGGACGAGCGGATTGTCGAGGAGTCGATGGCCGCGACCGGAGTCGGCGAACTGTCAGAGCGCTATGTCGATGAATTGTCCGGCGGGCAGCGGCAGCGCGTATGGATCGCGATGGCGCTGGCCCAGCAGACCCCGCTGCTCCTGCTCGACGAGCCCACGACGTTCCTCGACATCCAGCACCAGCTCGAAGTGCTCGACCTGTGCGCGGAGCTGCACGAGACGCAGGGGCGGACACTCGTCGCCGTACTGCACGACCTCAACCAGGCCGCCCGTTACGCGACGCACCTCGTCGCCCTGCGCGACGGGCAGGTCGTCGCCGAGGGCGCGCCCGCGGATGTGGTCACCGCCGAGCTGGTGGAGCAGGTCTTCGGGGTGAAGAGCCAGGTCATCGACGACCCCGAGTCCGGGACGCCGCTGGTGGTGCCGGCGGCCCGGAGGCGTGCCGCTACAGCAGTGTCCTGAGGCGCAGCAGATCGCGGAAGCCGGCCTCGAGCCTGACCCGGCCCGATGCCCAGGCCTTCGCGAAGTTCAGGTCGCCGTTGACCATCGCCACCAGGTCGTCCCCATTCATCGCCAGGCGGATTTCCGCCCTGTCGCGCGGCGGGCCCGGGAAAGTGTCGGCCACCGCGATCCGGCCGTCTTCCAGACGGCCGGTGAAGGTGATGTCCAGATCCTTGATGTGGCAGCTGAGGGATCGGTCGAGCGCGGCCGCGCCACGCACGTCGCCGTCCGCCTGTGCCAGGTTGTCCGAGAGTTTGTCGAGTGCGGTGCGGCACTCTTCCGTTGTCGCCATCGTGATCGACCGTACCTCAGGGCTTCGCGATAGCGTCTGGGCATGAGCGACTCGATGCCGGGCCCGGAGATCCACGAGCAGGGGATCCAGGAGGCGCAACAGAGCCCCGAGCCCGGGTACCCCGAGGCCGTGAGCCCCGCGCCCATGAGCCCTGCGCCTGCGGCGGCCGCCGCCCAGGCGTACGAACCCGCCGCGCCCGCGCCCCTCCGCGTGCAGCGCGTACCCACCGGCGACGCCGGCGTGGACGCCCAGCTCGAGCGACTGGCCGACGCCGACCACCTTCCGGCGGACGGACACCTCGAGGTGTACGAGGATGTACACAGGGGGCTGCGCGACGCGCTGACCGCGCTCGACGCACGCCCCCAGCCGTCACCCTCGTACAACCACAGGAGCTGAACCGAACGTGGCAGGAGTGGCCCGCCGCCGCCTCGACGCCGAGCTGGTACGCCGCAACCTCGCACGCTCGCGGGAGCACGCGAGCCAGCTGATCGCCGCGGGGCGGGTGACCATCGGCGGCAACACCGCGACGAAGTCCGCCACTCAGGTCGAGACCAGCGCGGCCATCGTCGTCGCCGCGGACGACGGCGACCCCGACTACGTCTCGCGCGGCGGCCACAAGCTCGCCGGCGCGCTGGAGGCATTCGTACCGCTCGGTCTGAAGGTCGAGGGACGGCGGGCGCTGGACGCGGGCGCGTCGACCGGCGGATTCACGGATGTACTGCTGCGGGCGGGCGCCGGTCATGTGGTCGCGGTCGACGTCGGATACGGACAACTCGCCTGGTCTCTGCAGAGCGATGAACGCGTCACCGTCAAGGACCGTACGAATGTACGCGAGTTGACGCTGGAGGCGATCGATGGAGAGCCGGTGGACGTGGTGGTCGGGGATCTTTCCTTCATCCCGCTCGCCCTGGTGCTGCCCGCCCTGGTGCGCTGCGCGGCTCCCGACGCGGACCTGGTGCTGATGGTCAAGCCGCAGTTCGAGGTGGGCAAGGAGCGGCTCGGCAGCGGCGGGGTCGTACGCAGTCCCGAGCTGCGGGCGGACGCGGTGCGGGCCGTGGCGCGCAAGGCGGCGGAGCTCGGACTCGGTGTGCTGGGCGTCACCGCCAGTCCGCTACCGGGCCCCTCCGGCAATGTCGAGTATTTTCTGTGGCTCCGGGCCGGAGCGCCCGAGCTCGATCCGGCGGATGTCGACCGTGCAGTGGCGGAGGGACCTCGTTGACAACGAAACCAGCAGCGACACCAGCGCGCACCGTTTTCCTGCTCGCACACACCGGGCGGCCCGCGGCGATCCGCAGTGCCGAACTCGTCGTACAGGGACTGCTGCGCTGCGGTCTGGGCGTACGCGTCCTTGAAGCCGAGGCGGTCGATCTGCCGCTGCCGCCGTCCGTCGAGACGGTCCGCGAGGCGACCCCCGACGTACTCGAGGGCTGCGAGCTGCTGGTCGTGCTCGGCGGGGACGGGACGCTGCTGCGCGGCGCCGAGTTCGCCCGAGCCTCCGGGGTGCCGATGCTCGGCGTCAACCTCGGGCGCGTCGGCTTCCTCGCGGAGGCCGAGCGCGACGACCTCGACAAGGTCGTCGACCGGGTCGTCACGCGCGCCTACGAGGTCGAGGAGCGCATGACCATCGATGTCATCGTGCACAGCAACGGCGACATCGTGCACCGGGACTGGGCGCTGAACGAGGCGGCCGTGCAGAAGGTCTCGCCCGACCGGATGCTGGAGGTCGTGCTCGAGATCGACGGGCGGCCGGTGACCGCCTTCGGCTGCGACGGCATCGTGTGCGCGACGCCGACCGGCTCTACGGCGTACGCCTTCTCGGCCGGCGGGCCGGTGGTGTGGCCGGAGGTGGAGGCGCTGCTGATGGTGCCGATCAGCGCGCACGCCCTGTTCGCCAAGCCGCTGGTGACCTCGCCGACCTCGGTGCTCGCGGTGGAGGTGCAGCCGCACACTCCGCACGGGGTGCTGTGGTGCGACGGGCGCAGGACCGTCGAACTGCCGCCGGGGGCACGGGTGGTGGTGCGGCGAGGGGCCGTTCCCGTACGTCTCGCACGGCTGCACCACGCGTCGTTCACCGACCGTCTGGTGGCCAAGTTCGCGCTGCCGGTCTCGGGTTGGCGCGGCGCACCGAGCTGAGCGTTGCGCCGTGGTGAGGGGGCTGGGGCCATCCCCGCGTGTGTGGGGAGCAAAGTATCCGGAGCTCGGCCAAAACGGAGGCAACCGGACCATCCCCGCGCGGGCGGGGAGCCGTACGGTCAACGAGCCGCGCACCGAAGAGTGACTCCCCGCCCGGTGCCTCCCCGGCACCGGTTTCCCCGCATACCGTGCAGGGAGCCGGGGCGACGTCGCATCGGATGGGGGAAACCTCGTATGGTCAGGTCCGTGTTGGAGGAGATGCGGATACGGTCGCTCGGAGTCATCGACGACGCTGTCGTCGAGCTGTCGCCCGGTTTCACCGCGGTGACCGGCGAGACGGGCGCGGGCAAGACCATGGTCGTCACCAGCCTGGGGCTGCTGCTCGGCGGACGCGCCGACCCCGCCCTGGTGCGGATCGGCGCGAAGTCGGCGGTGGTGGAGGGGCGGATCAGTGTGCCCGCCGACGGCCCCGCGGCCGTACGGGCCGAGGAGGCCGGCGCCGAACTCGACGACGGCACCCTGCTGATCAGCAGGACTGTCTCCGCGGAGGGGCGCTCACGGGCCCACCTCGGCGGGCGGTCCGTGCCGGTCGGCATGCTGTCCGAGCTGGCCGACGAGCTCGTTGCCGTCCACGGCCAGACCGACCAGCAGGGACTGCTGCGGCCCGCGCGGCAGCGGGAGGCGCTCGACCGGTACGCGGGCGGCGCGGTCACCGGGCCGCAAGCCAAGTACGCGGCCGCGTACCGGCGGCTGCGCGCCGTATCCACCGAGCTGGACGAGCTGACCACGCGCGCCCGCGAGCGCGCCCAGGAAGCCGATCTGCTGCGCTTCGGGCTGAACGAGATCGCGGGCGTCGAGCCGCGGGCGGGCGAGGACGTCGAACTCGCCGCCGAGGCCGAGCGGCTGGGCCACGCGGAGGCGCTCGCGTCCGCCGCGTCCGTCGCGCACGCTGCGCTCGCGGGCAACCCCGAGGACCCGGAGGGCGTCGACGCGACGACGCTCGTCGCGGGCGCGGGGCGGGCGCTCGACGCCGTACGCTCTCACGACCCGGCGCTGGCCGCGCTCGCCGACCGGATGGGCGAGATCTCCATCCTGCTCGGCGATGTGGCGGGAGAGCTCGCCGGGTACGCCGACAATCTGGACGCCGATCCGCTGCGGCTGGCTGCGGTGGAGGAACGGCGGGCGGCCCTGACACAGCTGACGCGCAAGTACGGCGAGACCGGTGAAGGTATCGACAAGGTCCTGGCCTGGTCCGAGGAGAGCGCCGAGCGCCTCACCGAGCTGGACGGCGACGACGAGCGGATCGATGAGCTGACGGCGGAGCGGGACGCGCTGCGGGGTGAACTGTCGGGTCTGGCCCAGGCGTTGACCGACGCCCGTACGGAGGCGGCGGCGCGGTTCGCCGACGCCGTCACCGCGGAACTGGCCTCGCTCGCCATGCCGCACGCGCGCGTGTCGTTCGACATCCGCCAGACCGAGTCCGTCGACGAGGCCTCCGGTGTGGAGGTCGGCGGCCGCCCGGTGGCGTACGGCCCGTCCGGCGTCGACGAGGTCGAGCTGCTGCTGGCCCCGCACCCCGGTGCGCCGCCTCGGCCGATCGCCAAGGGGGCATCCGGCGGTGAGCTCTCGCGCGTGATGCTCGCGGTCGAGGTCGTCTTCGCGGGGACCGACCCGGTGCCCACCTACCTCTTCGACGAGGTCGACGCGGGCGTGGGCGGCAAGGCGGCGGTCGAGATCGGCCGGCGGCTCGCGAAGCTCGCGAAGTCGGCGCAGGTGGTGGTCGTGACGCACCTGCCCCAGGTGGCGGCGTTCGCCGACCGTCAGCTGCTGGTCGAGAAGACCAACGACGGCTCGGTGACGCGAAGCGGCGTCACGGTTCTGGAGGGCGAGGACAGGGTGCGCGAGCTGTCGCGGATGCTGGCGGGCCAGGAGGACTCCCAGACGGCGCGGGCGCACGCGGAGGAACTGCTGGCGACGGCCCGGTCGGACGGGTAGCCCTGCGGACGGGGAGCCCTGCCGACGGATAGCCGGGGCGGACGGTGAGGCTGGGGCGGACGGTGAGGCTGGGGCCGGGCGGAGGGCCGACCGGTGGCCCGCCCTAGGGTGGGTCGTATGCGAGCAGCCCAGAACCCCGGGCCCGGTGGCCGTGTTGCCGCGTTCGTCACCGCCCTCGGCGCGACTCGCGGCGTCTACGAAGCGCTGCGTAGGCGGGCGCCGGGAGATCCCACCCAGTGGCAGCGCAAGAACTACGCGGGCCGCACCGTCGACCTCTACGCCGGGCCCGCCGCGGCGGTCGGAGCCGCGCTCGGGACCGTTCCGGCCCGGACCCGGGGCGCGGCAGGGCTCGCGGTGGTCGTGGCCGGGGCGTGCGGGGCGTACGACGACATCGCCGGGGCCGGTGACCCGCGCCGTGGGTTCCGGGCGCATCTGGCCGCGCTACGGCAGGGAGAGGTGACCAGCGGGGCCGTCAAACTGTTCGGGATCGGGGCCGCCGGGCTGGCCGCGGGCGCGCTGCTCAAGGAACGGCCGGCCGACAAGCTCCTCGCCGGGATCGTGATCGCCGGCACCGCGCACCTCGTCAACCTCGTGGACGTCGCCCCGGGGCGGGCGGCCCTCGCCGTGCTCGGCATCGGCGCACCCGGGCTGCTGCGGCGCGGCGGCGCGGGCGCCCTCGCAGCGGCGCCCATGGGAGCCGCCGCCGCGATCCTCACCGAGGACCTGGGTGAGCGGACCATGATCGGCGACACCGGCGCCCACGCCCTGGGCGCGGCCCTCGGCGCCGCGATCGCCGCGGGCAACGGCCGCGCGGGACTGGCCGTTCACGCGGCGGGTCTGATCGCGGCGGCGGCCCACGGGGACGAGGTCAGCCGACTTGCCGGTTCCCCCATGTGAGTGATCCCGCGACACGGCCGCCCGGTACCTGACACGGCGGCGACATCCTGACGGTGCCGGAACGTGCGTACGGGCTGGCATCCTTGGCGCGTGACACAGCTGCGTACGGTCCAGGTGCTGGGCGGCGGCAGTGCGGGCAGCAGCGCGCACGTCAGGTCGCTGGCCGCGGGGCTGGTGGCACGGGGCGTGCGGGTGACGGTGTGCGCGCCCGCCGAACTGGAGCACGTCTACGACTTCCCGGGCGCCGGGGCGCACTTCGCGCCCGTGCCGCGGCGGAGCGACCCGGCGGCGGTCGGGGCGCTGCGCGTGGCGTGCGCGGGGGCGGACGTGGTGCACGCACACGGGCTGCATGCCGCCGTACGCACCACGCTGGCGCTCAGGGGGCAGCACGTACCCCTCGTCGTCACGTGGCACACGCGCACCCACGACGACGCGGCGCGGGCGCGTGGCCGGTTGCTGCAGCTGCTGGAGCGAAGGGCCGTGCGGGCGGCGGCAGTTGTGCTCGGCACCTGCTCCGAGCTGGTCGACAGGGCACGCGTCCGCGGCGCCCGTGACGCCAGGCTCGCACCGGTCGCGGCACCGGCGCCGCGGGGCTGGGCGGACGCGATCGAGGGCAAGGCCCGGGCCGAACTGGGCGTGGTGGACCAGCCGTTGCTGATGGCCGTCGGCAGCCTGGAGCCGCGCCGGGGGTACGGGACGCTGCTGGACGCGGCGCGGTTGTGGCGGGGCCTGGACCCGATGCCGCTGGTGGTGATCGCGGGGGAGGGGCGGGAACGGGGCGCGCTCCAGCGCCGCATCGAGGCGGAGGATCTGCCGGTGCGGCTCATCGGCCGCCGCGACGACATCGCCGACCTGCTCTCGGCGGCGGACGTGGCCCTGCTCACGAGCCGCTGGGAGGCCCGCTCCGTGCTCGCCCAGGAAGCACTGCGCCTGGGCGTCCCGCTGGTCGCGACGGCGGTCGGCGGCGTGCCGGAACTGGTGGGCGAGGCGGCGGAACTGGTCCCGTACGGCGACGCGGCCGCGCTGGGCGAGGCCGTGGCGCGGCTGCTGGGGGACGCGGGGCGGCGGGAGGAACTCGTGGCGGCGGGGCGGGCGCAGGCAGGGACGTGGCCGACGGAGGACGACACGATTGCGCAGGTGCTGAGCGTGTACGACGAGGTGGTGGCGGGGCGGGGCGCCTGACCCCGGAGCGCAGCCCGACGCCGCGCCCACGCACCCCCCGGGCCCGTCTCACCCTCACAGCACGTGACGCCTCGCCCTCAGTGCCAGGCTCAGGGCCAGCACCGTCTGGGGGTCGTCCAAGTCCGTGCCCAGGAGTTCGGAGATGCGGGCCAGACGGTTGTACAGCGTCTGGCGGTTCAGGTGGAGCTCGCGGGCCGTTTCCGCCTTGCGGCCCGCGTGGGCCAGGTACGTCTGCAGCGTGGGGAGCAGCGGCGGACGGGACGTCGCGTCGTGGTCGCGCAGCGGGCCGATCGCGCGGTCCACGAAGGCCGCCAGGTCCGGGTGGTCCCGTAGGCGCCACAGCAGCAGGTCGATGTCCAGGCGGCGTGCGTCGTACCACGGGCGGTCGGACAGGCCCTGCGCCGCCGTCGCCGTTTCCGCCGCGTGGCGCAGGCCCGCCGATGCCGCCGCCCAGCCGCCCGCCATGCCGGCCACCACGACCGGCGGGTGCGCGCCGGCCCTCTCCAGGCCCGCCCGTTCCACGCCTGCCCGCAGCGCCGCCGCGACCCGGTCCGCGACCGCTGTGCGTTCGGATTCGGAGCGCAGGCCCAGCAGCAGCGGGACCCGGCCCTCCACGGGGCGTACGCCCAGCAGCACCGGTACGCCCACCGAGGACAGCTCCTCCAGTACGGCCCGGGCCAGCAGCGCCCAGTTCCCGGAGGGGGAGAGCTCGGGGGCCAGACGCATGACGACCGGCAGCAGCGGTCCTTCGCCCGGTTTGAAGCCCAGGACGCGGGCCTGGGCCGGCGCGTCCTCCGCCGTGATGCGGCCCTCCGCCAGGTCCGTCAGGAAGTCGCCGCGGCCGCGTGCCGCCAGTTCCTCCTCCTGGCGGGCCTGCATCAGGACGACCGCCAGCAGCCCGGCCGCCCGCTCCGCCGCCATCCGGTGCACCGTGAGCAGCGGGGAGCCGACGGACAGCAGCACCAGCCGGGCGCGCACCGAAGCCGCACCCTGCCCGCCCCCGGGGACGTCCACCAGGACCGTTCCGGCCGGCGGGGACTCCCGCACGGCCCGCTGCCCGCGCAGCCCGTCCCACACCTGGAGCGGATCCGCACCGGCCTGCCCCGACTCGGAGCCTGCCGCGTACAGCAGTTGCCCGTCCGCCGTCTCCAGGAAGACCGGGTTCGCGGTGAAGTCCGCGAGGATACGGAGCACTTGGGGCACCCCGCCCCCGCCGAGCAGTGCGTCCGTACACCGCCGGTGCACATCCTCGGCCTGCCGCAGCAAGGCGTAGTGCCCATTGACGATCTCGGTGTGGATCTCCTCCGTCACCGAGACGAAGGCGACCTCGCGATGCAGCTGCACCAGCGGCAGCCCGGCCGCCCGCGCCGTCTCCACGATCGCCGCGGGCAGCCGGTCGAAGCGCGGCCCGAGCTCCACCACCAGCGCGGCGATCCCGCGGTCGGCGAGCCGCCGTACGAAGGCACGCTGCTCGGCCGGCCGGGTGCCCAGGCCCAGGCCCGTGGTGAGCAGCAGCTCGCCGCCCTTCAGCAGCGAGGCGATGTTCGGCACCTCGCCGGCGTGCACCCAGCGCACCGTGCGCTGCAGCCGGTCCGCGCCGGCGACGACCTCCGGAAGCCCGCCGCGCAGCCCGGGCAGCTCCAGCGCCCGCTGCACCGTGATTCCGCCTTGGGTCTCCACTGACTCTCGCCTCGCGATTTCACTCGGGCCGGACGGGTGGCGCCGCCTTCGACGAAGGGCGGCGTCGCCCAGGATTCGGACGCTACCGTGCCGGCGCGCGTGGGCGATTGCCAGGCCCCCTGACGGATACGGCGGGTGTCACGCGCCGTTCGGCGAGGCCGGTTGGATGTTGTGGTTCAGCCGGAACACATTGTCGGGGTCGTACTCGGCCTTGACCGCGGCGAGCCGCTTGTAGTTGTCGGTGCCGAAGCTGGACATCACCCGCTCCCGGCCCTCCTGCCCGATGAAGTTGAGATACACCGTGCCGCTGGACCAGGTCGCGAAGTCGGCCCGGACGTCGCGGACCCACCGCTTGCCGCGTTCGTCGTCCATCGGGCTGTCCCAGATGCCGAAGGGATGGACGGCCCACGGCGATGCGCGCCAGGGCACCGGATAGTCCGCCCGGCCCCTCGCCACAGCGCCCCCCACCGGGAAGAGGATGTGCTGCGAATTCGAGGGCACCGGCATGGCGGAGGCATGGGAGCAGAAGACCTCCACGGCCTCGTCCGGGAAGCTCCCCAGGTACTCGGCGGACCAGTAGTTCCGCAACCCGGGCGGGTCGTCGAGCATGCACTGCAGTTCCGCGTACGGGAGCTCCGCGATCACCTCGCCCTCATGACCGAGCCTCAGCAGCGGCTCGGTGACCTCGCGGGCCTCCGCCTCCCTGCCCGCGTAGGTGACCAGGGCAACGAGCATGAGCTCGCCCACCAGCTGCTCGGGGACGAACGGCTCCGGCGGCCCGGTGAGGTAGATGCAGCCACCGCCGGCCTCATCCGGGGCGGATTCCCCGAAGTCGCGGAAGGCTTGCAGCACTTGGGGTCCGGCCTCAGGCCGGAACACCAGCATGACCATGCTCATCGCGGGCAGCTCGTGCAGTTGCAGGGTGATCGAGGTGGCCACGCCGAAGTTGCCGCCGCCGCCGTGCAGCGCCCAGAACAGCTCCTGGTTCTCGTCCTCACTCGCGTGCACCGTGCTGCCGTCGGCGGTCACCAACTCGACGGCGATGAGATTGTCGCAGGCCAGTCCGTACTTGCGCTCCAGCCAGCCCGATCCGCCGCCCAGCGTGAAGCCGCCCACGCCGGTGGTCGACGCGCGTCCGCCCGTGGTTGCCAGATCGTACGGCTGTGTCGCGCGGTCGAGGTCGCTCATGGTGGCGCCGCCGCCGATGCGTGCCGCACGGGATCCGGCATCGACGATCACGGTGTGCATCCGGCGCAGATCGATCACGATCCCGCCGTCGGTCAGCGACATGCCCGCGACACTGTGGCCGCCGCCGCGGACCGCCATCTCCAGTTCCTGATCTCTCCCGAAGCGGATCGCCCGGGCCACATCCGCCTGCGTCTCGCACTGGGCGATCACGGAGGGCCGCCGGTCGATCATGCCGTTGAAGACCGCGCGGGCCTCGTCGTATCCCTTGTCACCAGGGGTGATTGCTTCCCCGGTCAGTTCTTGGCGGAAACGGGCCAGAGCCGTGTCCGCTATGTCTTGGGGCGCCATAGTGGCCCCCTTTCGAGGGCGCGACAGGACTTTCTCATCGTAGTCCCGCGGGGCGGGACGTGATCAGTCGGGAGAAGGGCCCAGCCGCGCCGCCCGGCTACCCTCCGTACGCCCCTGAAGCCGTCAGCCGCAGCGCCGTGTCGATCAGTGGGACGTGGCTGAACGCCTGCGGGAAGTTCCCCACCTGACGCTGGAGCTTCGGATCCCACTCCTCGGCCAGCAGCCCCAGGTCGTTACGGAGCGACAGCAGCTTCTCGAACAGCCGCCGCGCCTCGTCCACCCGCCCGATCATCGCCAGGTCGTCGGCGAGCCAGAACGAGCAGGCGAGGAACGCGCCCTCGTCGCCCTCGAGGCCGTCGACGCCGGCCTCCTCGCCGGCCGTCGGATAGCGCAGCACGAAACCGTCCTCGGTCGACAGCTCCCGCTGGATCGCCTCGATCGTGCCGATGACGCGCTTGTCGTCCGGCGGCAGAAAGCCCATCTGCGGAATCAGCAGCAGCGAGGCGTCCAGCTCCTTGGAGCCGTACGACTGTGTGAAGGTGTTGCGCTCCTTGTCGTAACCCTTCTCGCAGACATCGCGGTGGATGTCGTCGCGCAGCTCACGCCACCGCTCGATCGGCCCGTCCGCGTCCCCGGACTCGATCAGCTTGATGGTCCGGTCGACCGCGACCCAGGCCATGACCTTGGAGTGCACGAAGTGCCTGCGCGGCCCGCGCACCTCCCAGATGCCCTCGTCCGGCTGGTCCCAGTGCTTCTCCAGGTAGCGGATCAGCTTGAGCTGCAGCAGCGAGGCGTAGTCGTTGCGGGCCAGACCCGTCATATGGGCCAGATGCAGCGCCTCGGTGACTTCGCCGTACACATCCAGCTGAAGCTGGTGCGCGGCGCCGTTCCCGACGCGGACAGGGCCGGAGTTCTCGTAGCCGGGCAGCCAGTCCAACTCGGCCTCGCCCAGCTCCCGTTCACCCGCGATCCCGTACATGATCTGCAGGTTCTCCGGGTCGCCCGCGACCGCGCGGAGCAGCCACTCGCGCCAGGCGCGGGCCTCCTCGCGGTAGCCGGTGCGCAGCAGCGACGAGAGGGTGATCGCCGCGTCGCGCAGCCAGGTGTAGCGGTAGTCCCAGTTGCGTACGCCGCCGATCTCCTCCGGCAGCGACGTCGTCGGCGCGGCAACGATCCCGCCCGTCGGCGCGTACGTCAGCGCCTTCAGCGTGATCAGTGAGCGGACCACGGCCTCGCGGTAGGGCCCGTGGTACGTACAGTGCTCGACCCACTCCCGCCAGAAGTCGGAGGTCGCCTCCAGGGAGCCTTCCGGGTCCGGCAGCGCCGGCGGGTGGTGGTGCGAGGGCTGCCAGCTGATCGTGAACGCGATCCGCTCACCGGGAGCGACGGTGAAGTCGGAGTACGTGGTGAGGTTCTTGCCGTACGTCTCGGTCTCGGCGTCCAGCCACACCGAGTCGGGCCCGGCGACGGCGACCGTACGCCCGTCGACCTTGTGGACCCACGGCACCACACGCCCGTAACTGAACCGCATGCGCAGCGCCGAGCGCATCGGCACCCGCCCGCTCACGCCCTCCACGATCCGGATCAGCTGCGGCGCGCCATCGCGAGGCGGCATGAAATCCGTCACACGGACCGTGCCGCGCGGCGTGTCCCACTCCGATTCGAGGATCAGCGAGTCACCGCGGTAGCGGCGCCGGTCGGCCGCCGGGGGCTCGGCCTCCGCGGCGTGCGCCGGGCCGAGCCGCCAGAAGCCGTGTTCCCCGGTGCCGAGCAGGCCGGCGAAAATGGCATGCGAGTCGAAGCGGGGTAGGCACAGCCAGTCCGCTGTGCCGTCCCTGCAGACCAGGGCAGCGGTCTGCATGTCCCCGATGAGTGCGTAATCCTCGATGCGCCCGGCCACGTGCATCTCCAGTCGAACGGCCACGTCCGCCCCGAGGGGCGCTTACTGCAGTCAAGGGTCGTTGACGAGTCCTGCTCGATGCGCTTCGCCCGCGCCCTTGTACATCGCTCGGCAGCGAGTGTCCGAGCAGGATACGACGCACCCTGATGATCCGCGCGGCCCTCCCGACAACCTGAGACGGCCGAACGGGTGAGCCAAGGGTGAGTCCCCGGTGATGGGTGTGCCTATAAGACCATGCGTGGCCGGAAGCGGTCACGCGCTGTCGCTGATACCCTGGTACCCCGTGGACCGGTGGCCGTCCTGTGTGAAACAGGGGCCCCGAAACCGCAGCGACGGCACCCCCCCGAACCCCCTCGGAGGCACGCCGGTACGCACCTCACCTCGCGACCACGGGAGCCCCCTCTTGGCGATGCCGCCCAAATCCATGACGACCAAGCACATCTTCGTCACCGGGGGTGTCGCCTCCTCCCTCGGCAAGGGCCTCACGGCCTCCAGCCTGGGCGCGCTGCTCAAGGCACGGGGCCTGCGGGTCACGATGCAGAAGCTCGACCCGTATCTCAATGTCGACCCGGGCACCATGAACCCGTTCCAGCACGGTGAGGTGTTCGTCACCAACGACGGCGCCGAGACCGACCTGGACATCGGCCACTACGAGCGCTTCCTCGACGTCGACCTCGACGGCTCGGCCAACGTCACCACCGGTCAGGTCTACTCCACGGTCATCGCCAAGGAGCGGCGCGGTGAGTACCTCGGCGACACCGTCCAGGTCATCCCGCACATCACCAACGAGATCAAGCACCGCATCCGCCGCATGGCCACCGACGACGTCGATGTCGTGATCACCGAGGTCGGGGGCACCGTCGGCGACATCGAGTCGCTGCCGTTCCTGGAGACCGTCCGCCAGGTCCGCCACGAGGTCGGCCGCGACAATGTCTTCGTCGTACACATCTCGCTGCTGCCGTACATCGGCCCGTCCGGCGAACTGAAGACCAAGCCGACTCAGCACTCCGTCGCCGCGCTGCGCAACATCGGTATCCAGCCGGACGCGATCGTGCTGCGCGCCGACCGCGACGTGCCGACCGCGATCAAGCGCAAGATCTCTCTGATGTGCGACGTCGACGAGGCGGCCGTGGTCGCGGCCATCGACGCCAAGTCGATCTACGACATCCCCAAGGTGCTGCACACCGAGGGCCTCGACGCCTATGTCGTACGCAAGCTGGACCTGCCGTTCCGCGATGTCGACTGGACCACCTGGGACGATCTGCTGGACCGCGTCCACAACCCCGACCACGAGGTCACGGTCGCACTGGTCGGCAAGTACATCGACCTGCCCGACGCCTACCTCTCGGTGACCGAGGCGCTGCGCGCCGGAGGCTTCGCCAACAAGGCCCGCGTCAAGGTCAAGTGGGTCACCTCCGACGACTGCAAGACCCCGGCGGACGCGCAGAAGCAACTCGGCGACGTCGACGGGATCCTCATCCCCGGCGGCTTCGGCGACCGCGGCGTGACCGGCAAGGTCGGCGCGATCACCTTCGCCCGCGAGAACAAGATCCCGCTGCTCGGCCTCTGCCTGGGCCTGCAGTGCATCGTGATCGAGGCCGCGCGCAACCTCGCCGAGATCCCCGAGGCGAACTCCACCGAGTTCGACGCCGCCACCGCCCACCCGGTGATCTCCACCATGGAGGAGCAGCTGGCGTATGTGGAGGGCGCGGGCGACCTGGGCGGAACGATGCGCCTCGGCCTCTACCCGGCGAAGCTCGCCGAGGGCTCGATCGTGCGCGAGGTCTACGGCGACCAGCCCTACGTCGAGGAACGCCACCGCCACCGCTACGAGGTGAACAACGCCTACCGCGCCGAGCTGGAGAAGAAGGCGGGCATCCTCTTCTCGGGCACGTCCCCCGACAACAAGCTCGTGGAGTACGTCGAATACCCGCGCGACGTGCACCCCTACCTGGTCGCCACCCAGGCGCACCCGGAGCTGCGCTCCCGCCCGACCCGCCCGCACCCGCTCTTCGCGGGCCTGGTGAAGGCCGCGGTGGAGCGCAAGACGGGCAAGTAATCGCAGGCGATACGGTTGCCGGGGTACGGGGCTTTTGGGTTCGCCTACCCCGGTTTTCTGTTGTGTGTGGTGGGAGGACTTTTTCATGACCATCAAGGACACGCCCGAGGAGTGGCACGTCGCCGCTACCGCGACGCCTTTCCGGGGCAACAAGACCAGCGTCCGCACCGACGACGTGGTCATGCCCGACGGCACGGTCGCGCGGCGGGACTACCAGGTCCACCCCGGCTCGGTGGCGGTGCTCGCGCTCGACGACACGGGCCGTGTCCTCGTACTGCGTCAGTACAGGCACCCCGTGCGCCAGAGGCTCTGGGAGATTCCGGCCGGCCTGCTGGACGTGCCGGGTGAGAACCCGCTGCACGCCGCGCAGCGCGAGCTGTACGAGGAGGTGCACGTCAAGGCCGAGGACTGGCGGGTGCTGGTCGACGTCTACACCACGCCCGGCGGCTGCGACGAGGCCGTACGGATCTTCCTCGCCCGTGATCTGTCGGAGGCCGAGGGCGAGCGCTTCGAGGTCTCCGAGGAGGAGGCCGACATGGAGCTCGCGCGGGTACCGCTCGACGAGCTCGTACGTGGCGTGCTCGCCGGTGATCTCCACAACAACTGCCTCGTCGTGGGCCTCCTGTCGGCCACCGCCGTACTGGCGGGCGACGGCTTCGATTCGCTGCGCCCGGCCGAGGCCCCCTGGCCCGCCCGCCCCTTCGAGGCCTGAGCGAGGTCCGATCGGGTCCCATCGGGTCCCATCGGGTCCGATCGGGGGCTTTGTTCCGACGACCTGCTGATCCGATTGGGCGATGCCCCCGCCGCGCTCTGCAGGGATCGTCGCAGAGAGTGAACTACGCTCGGAACGCCCGTGCGGAGTCCCGGCGGGCTCGGCTCGTGCGCGGACTGGACGGGAGCGTGGCCCGTGGCGGATCAAGCGGTGGACTCGGGCGGCCGGGCCGGGGCGTCCCGGGACCAATTCTTCGGGCGGCAGCGGGAGTTGAAGTCCCTGCGGGCCGATATCGAACGGGCCGGCCTGAACACCCTGTCCGGACGCAAGGCACCCCGCGCCCGCGTTCTCCTGATCGCCGGGCGGCCCGGATCCGGACGCACCGCACTCGCCGAGGAACTCGCCTTCCGGCTCGCCGACGACTATCCCGACGGGGTGCTGCGAGCCCGGCTGACCGAACCCGGCGGGCGGCGCGTCCCGATGGACTCCGCCGCCCGCGAACTGCTCGACTCCCTCGGCATCGCATCGCCGCCCGGCGCCGACGAGGACGAGCTGACCGAGATGGTCCGCGAGGCGCTCGCGGAACGCCGGACGCTGCTGCTCCTCGACGACGCCGGTGACGCCGAGCAGGTCGACCCGCTGCTGCCCGACAACCCCGACTGCCTGGCCGTGGCGGTCTCCGAGGGGCCGCTGACCGGCATCCCCGACGTACGGCCGTGCACGCTCGGCGGGATGGACGCGAAGTCCGCGATCGAACTGCTCAGCACTTTCACCGGGTCGGTGCGGATCACCGTCGACCCGCAGGCCGCCGAGTCCGTCGCCGAAGAGTGCGGCGGGCTTCCCGCAGCCCTGGTCCTGGTCGGCGGCTGGCTCGCAGGCAGGCCGAGGGCGTCCGTCGCCGACGTGGCCAAGCGGCTGCGGGCACTGCCCGACGACGGGGCGCAGCCCAGGGGCGCAAGGCCGCTGGCCCGGGCCTTCCGGCTGGTGTACGAGTCCTTGCCGCAGTCGGCTGCCCGGATTCTGCGACTGCTGGCCCTCGCGCCCGGCGGGCTCGCCGACGCGCACACCGCGTCCGCGCTGGCCGGCTGCTCGCTCTCGGCCGCCCAGTCCACGCTGGACGACTTCGTCGCCCTCCGCCTGCTGCACTCGGTGGGTGCCCCTCTACCGGAGACAGGGGAAGGGCAGTACGTGGTGCCGGGCTGTCTCCTGCCGATGCTGCGCGCCCTGCTGCAGACACAGGACAGGCCTGCCGAGGTGCAGCTGGCCCGCGCCCGGATGCTGGAGCGAACCGTACGACAGCTGCAGTCCTGCCGTGCCATCACCGAGCCGGACGGTTCCCCGGCGCGCAAGAAGCTGGCCGAGCTGCCGAGCGCGCTGCGTTTTCCGACCGCGCCCGCCGCGGCCGCGTGGCTGAGCGCGCGGCTGCCCGCCCTGCTGGCATCCGCACGCCTGGCTGTCGAGGACGGCGGGCTGGACACCCTGGCGCGCCGGCTGGTTGCGGCGCTGGTCAGGGCACTGGCCGCGCACCGCGGCACCGAGGCCGCCGCTCCCGAGCTCTACGGCCTGCACCAGCTGGTTCTCGGCGTCGCCGCGCGACGCGGGCTGCACCGGGAAGAGGCAGCGGCCCTGCTCAATCTCGCCGATCTGGATGCGCAGACCGGCCGCACCGAGGCGGCGCTGGCCCGCTACCGGGCCGCGCTGGACGCCGGACGGGCCGCGAAGGACCCGTACGCGACCGGCCGCGCGATGGAATCCGTAGGCGGCGCCTACCAGGAACTGGGGGACTGGCAGCGGGCCGCCGACTGGTACGGACGGGCGCTGGCCCAACGCCAGGCGCGCGGCGAGCGGGCCGACGAGGCACGGCTGTACGGCCGGCTCGGCGCCGCGCACACCTACGCCGGCCGGTACGGCGACGCGCTGCGCAGCTGGCGGGCCGCGGTGGCCGGCTACCGCAGAGTCGGCGATCTCCCGTCCCAGGCACGAGCGTTGAGCGAGGCGGCTCGCGTACAGGAATATGCGGGCCGGCCGGAAGAGTCCTTGCACACCTGCAAGGAGGCGGTGGACTGGGCGCGGCAGGCCGGGGACGTACGGCTGCAGGCTGCTCTGCAGCTCAGGCTGGCCGACACCCTCGACCGGCTGGGCGACCCGGCGGCAGCCCGGCTGCACCGTTCCGCTGCGGAAAGACTGCTCGAAGAGGAGGGTTCCACCTACGAAATCCGTAGCACTTCAGCCAAGGATTGATGCTTTGTAAGGCTAGACAGCGAGAAATCCTTCATTAGACTGGCTCCGCCACGTGTTCTCGTGGTGTCATCCGGTGCGTCATGCGTATCCGGGTATGTATGGCAATGCCCCCTGTATCCCCTGAGCCAAGGACCGTGATCGACGTGAAGGTCGGCATCCCCCGCGAGGTCAAGAACAACGAGTTCCGGGTGGCGATCACCCCCGCCGGCGTGCACGAGCTCGTGCGCCACGGCCACCAGGTCTTCATCGAGCAGAACGCCGGTGTCGGCTCCTCGATCACGGATGACGAGTTCGTCGCCGCGGGTGCGCAGATCCTGCCCACCGCCGACGAGGTCTGGGCCATCGCCGACCTGCTGCTGAAGGTCAAGGAGCCCATCGCCGAGGAGTACCACCGCCTCCGCAAGGACCAGACGCTCTTCACCTACCTGCACCTCGCCGCCTCCCGCGAGTGCACGGACGCCCTGCTGGAGTCGGGCACCACCGCGATCGCGTACGAGACGGTGGAGACCGCGAACCGCGCGCTGCCTCTGCTCGCCCCGATGTCCGAGGTCGCGGGCCGGCTGGCCCCGCAGGTCGGCGCGTACCACCTGATGCGTTCGGTCGGCGGCCGCGGTGTGCTGCCGGGCGGCGTCCCGGGCGCGGCGGCCGGCGAGGCCGTAGTCATCGGCGGCGGCGTCTCCGGCTGGAACGCCACGCAGATCGCCGTCGGCATGGGCTTCCACGTCACCCTGCTCGACCGTGACATCAACAAGCTGCGCGAGGCAGACAAGGTCTTCGGCACCAAGGTGAAGACGATCGTCTCCAACGCCTTCGAGCTGGAGAAGGCCGTCGTCGAGGCGGACCTCGTCATCGGCGCCGTTCTCATCCCGGGCGCCAAGGCCCCGAAGCTGGTCACCAACGAGCTCGTCGCCAAGATGAAGCCCGGAAGTGTACTTGTCGACATTGCAATCGACCAGGGCGGCTGCTTCGAGGACTCGCGTCCGACCACTCACGCCGAACCGACCTTCATGATCCACAACTCGGTCTTCTACTGCGTCGCCAACATGCCCGGCGCGGTGCCCAACACCTCCACGTACGCGCTCACCAACGCGACGCTGCCGTACATCGTGGAGCTCGCGAACCGCGGCTGGGTCGAGGCGCTGCGCCGCGACCCCGCGCTCGCCAAGGGTCTCAACACCCATGACGGCCAGGTCGTTTACGGCCCGGTCGCAGAGGCTCACGGCCTTCAGAGCGTCGAACTGAGCGCGCTCCTCGGCTAGGCGTCAACGCGCGTCGTCAACATCAATCCCACGGCCGGACCTTGCCGAGCAAGGTCCGGCCGGATGTGTATCCGACCTTTTTGCGACGCTCGCTCAACTCGCGTCGAACGTAACCCTTTAGCCGTTTCGCGCACCACCGAAACCAGAGGGCCAGGTCACGCCGGAAGTCCTGAGCACTCTTGACAGAAGGGTGTTCGGTTGCCGACACATCGGGCCGGGTCCGGCGGATTGTGTTGCTGCGGACCGGTGACACGCCATAGAGTCGCCAACCGTCGGCATGGTGCCACGCTGACCTATCGATAAAGTTTCCTGGTCACGTCCAAGGAGGTAAGACGACTTGTGAATGAGTCGACATTTACTCCCGGGGGTGGTCAACCAGGTATTCCCCCCCGACGCCCTGGGGGCGTGGGGGAGGTGCCCCCAGCGAGGGGCCGAGTCCCGTCAACAGAGCAGCCCGGGCTCGAGGCTGTCGGCTCCGTCGCTGTCCGAACCTCCGCGACACGCCAGCACACGACGCACATCACGACAGCCCACACGATGAAGATGATGGACGGCCAACACGTGAACGCCATGGCCGGCAACGAGAGTGGCCGAGAGTCCACCCACTTCGCCGCCTACGAGGAAGTCCCCGAGGGGCACTTCTACGACCCAGACGCCGAGTACGAGCCAGACCCCGAGTACGCGGCCACCCTCGCCCCTGACGCCGCGCGTCAGCGCCGCGAGCGGATCGGCCCCACCGGGCGGCCCCTGCCGTACTTCCCGATCCCGGGCCCGCTGACCGACCACGGTCCCGCGAAGATCATCGCGATGTGCAACCAGAAGGGCGGCGTCGGCAAGACGACGTCGACCATCAACCTGGGCGCCGCGCTCGCGGAGTACGGACGGCGTGTGCTGCTCGTCGACTTCGACCCGCAGGGAGCCCTGTCGGTCGGCCTCGGCGTCAACCCGATGGAGCTCGACCTCACCGTCTACAACCTGCTCATGGAGCGGGGCATGGCGGCGGACGAGGTGCTCCTGAAGACCGCGGTGCCCAACATGGACCTGCTGCCGAGCAACATCGATCTCTCGGCCGCGGAAGTGCAGTTGGTGAGCGAGGTCGCGCGCGAGTCGACCCTTCAGCGCGCGCTGAAGCCGCTGATGTCGGACTACGACTACATCGTGATCGACTGTCAGCCGTCGCTGGGCCTGCTCACGGTGAACGCGCTGACCGCCGCGCACAAGGTGATCGTGCCGCTCGAGTGTGAGTTCTTCGCACTGCGCGGGGTGGCGCTGCTGACCGAGACGATCGAGAAGGTCCAGGAGCGGCTCAACCCCGACCTGGAGCTCGACGGCATCCTCGCCACGATGTACGACTCGCGCACGGTGCACAGTCGTGAGGTGCTGGCGCGGGTGGTCGAGGCCTTCGACGACCACGTCTACCACACGGTGATCGGGCGGACCGTGCGCTTCCCGGAGACGACGGTCGCCGGTGAGCCCATCACCACGTACGCATCGAACTCCGTCGGCGCCGCCGCTTACCGTCAGCTCGCCAGGGAGGTGCTCGCCCGGTGTCACGCCGAGTGAGTCTGCCCGGGGCCGACGAGCTGTTCCGTACGACCGGGGGCATGGCGCTGCAGGCTTCCTCCCCTGCGTCGCAGCGCCGCAAGGCGAACGGCGAGCCGAGGGTGCCGGCGCCGGCGGGGGAGAGCGATCCGGCCGGCGATGGCGCGTCCGAACCGTCCTCGTCCGCCACTTCGTCCACCTCGTCGTCGGAGGAACACTCCACGGCGGACGCGGACTCCTCCGCGGAGGGGCGCAGCCGGGGGGCCGAAGCCGAAGCAGTGCCGAAGGCCCGTCGCCCGCAGGAGGCGGCCTCAGCGGGAGCCGCCGCCGTTTCGCCGACCGGACAGACGCGCCGCCGGGGGCGTGGCGCGAACCGCCGGCCCAGCGGCCGCGAACGGCACGACGAGAAGATCACGGTCTATGTCTCGGCCGAGGAACTGATGGACCTCGAGCATGCGCGGCTGGTGCTGCGTGGCGAGCACGGGCTGGCCGTCGACCGCGGGAGGATCGTCCGCGAGGCGGTGGCGGTGGTACTGGCGGATCTTGAGCAGCGCGGCGAGGCGAGCATTCTCGTACGACGTCTGCGCGGGCGCTGACGGTAGCCTGCGCGCTGCCCTGCCTGCTCCTTTTGCCCCTGGACCGCGATGCCCCCGACCGATGACTCCGCCAGCCCCCAGCCTTCGGCCGGGGGCGCCGGCTCGTTTCGCTCACCCCGCCGCTCGCTGGGCCGCGGCCCGGGCGCGCGGGACGCCCCCGGCGAGGCGGAGGCCGCAGAGCCAGAAGCCCCGGGCGAGCCGGAGGCGGCCGAGACCGACCAGCCGGGTGAGACCGAGGCCCCGGAGCCCGAAGCCCCGAGCGAGCCGGAGGCGGGCGCGACGGACGCTCCCGGCGAGACCGACGCGGCACAGCCCGAGGCCCCGGGTGAGCCCGAGGCCCCGAGTGAGCCCCGAGCCCCGGGTGAGCCCCGAGCCCCGGGTGAGCCCGAAGCCGTCGAAGGTGTCCCCACCGAGCAAGCCGTCGACGATGGGCGGTTCAAGGTGCGGCTTGCCAACTTCGAAGGGCCCTTCGATCTCCTGCTGCAGCTGATCTCCAAGCACAAGCTCGACGTCACCGAAGTCGCCCTCTCCAAGGTCACCGACGAGTTCATGGCGCACATCCGGGCCATGGGCGACGACTGGGACCTCGACCAGACCACCGAGTTCCTCGTCGTCGCCGCCACCCTGCTCGACCTCAAGGCCGCCCGGCTGCTGCCGACAGCCGAGGTGGAGGACGAGGCCGACCTCGCGCTGCTCGAAGCGCGGGATCTGCTCTTCGCCCGGCTGCTGCAGTACCGCGCGTACAAGCAGATCGCCGAGATCTTCAGCGCGCGGCTGGACGAAGAGGGCAAGCGATACCCCCGTACCGTCGGACTCGAAGACCAGTACGCCGAGCTGCTGCCCGAAGTCGTCATCAGCATCGGCGCCGAGGGATTCGCCAAGCTCGCCGTGAAGGCGATGCAGCCCCGGCCCAAGCCGCAGGTGTACATCGACCACATCCACGCCCCCCTCGTGTCCGTGCGCGAGCAGGCCGAGGTGGTCGTGGCGCGGCTGCGGGAGGCCGGTGAGGTCACCTTCCGCGAGCTCGCCGCGGACGCGCCGGACACCCTCACCGTCGTCGCGCGCTTCCTCGCGCTGCTGGAGCTGTACCGCGACAAGGCCGTCGTCCTGGAGCAGGACGACGCCCTGGGGGAACTCGTGGTCAAGTGGACCGGCGGCGAGTCGGATGCGACTGTCACCGATGAATTCGATCAAGAGGTTCGCGAGAACCAGGAGGAGGAGAAGGCGTGAGCGATCTCAAGCCCGCGCTCGAAGCGGTCCTCATGGTCGTCGACGAGCCGGCCACCGAAGAGCACCTCGCCAAGGTCCTGGAGCGGCCCCGCCGGGCCGTCGCCGACGCGCTGCGGGAGCTGGCGGACGAGTACACGGTCCAGGGCCGCGGCTTCGAGCTGCGGCTCGTCGCGGGCGGCTGGCGGTTCTACTCGCGGGCCGAGCACGCCGACGCCGTGGAGCGCTTCGTACTCGACGGGCAGCAGGCCCGGCTCACCCAGGCCGCCCTGGAGACCCTCGCGGTCGTCGCATACCGCCAGCCGGTCAGCCGTTCGCGCGTCTCGGCCGTACGCGGAGTGAACTGCGACGGCGTCATGCGCACCCTCCTCCAGCGCGGTCTGGTCGAGGAGGCGGGCGCGGAACCTGAAACAGGTGCGATCCTGTACAGGACGACGAACTACTTTCTGGAGCGGATGGGCCTGCGCGGCCTGGACGAGCTTCCGGAGCTCGCGCCCTTTCTCCCTGAGGCGGAGGCGATCGAGGCCGAGACGCAAGAGGGTGTGCCGTCGTTCGATCCGGACGCACCGGACACCGACGCAGACGACAAGACGGAATTTTGATGCGAAGCAGCGGCAGGAACAGCGGAAGCGGCAACCGGGACTCCCGGGGCGTCGGCGGGAACCGGGACTCCCGGGGCGCCGGCGGGAAGGGGCGCGACGACAAGCAGGGGCAGCGCCCCCGCCGCCCCCGGCCCGAGGAGCGCCGTTACGACGTGGGCGGTTCCACCGAGGAAGGCGGCGGCGCCCGCAAGGGCCGCGGCGCGTCCGCGCGCGGCGGCGCCAAGGGCGGCCCGAAGCCTGCGCAGAAGCCTCAGGGTTCCCGGCGCGGCGCACCGGCCCGCCCCCGTGAGCTCGACGCCAAGATCGAGCAGCGCAACCGGGACAGGTACGCCGACAAGCCGCAGATCAAGACCCCCAAGACCTTCCCCGGCGCCGAGCAGGAGGGCGAGCGGCTGCAGAAGGTGCTGGCCAGGGCCGGTATGGGCTCCCGCCGCGCCTGCGAGGAGCTGATCGAGCATGCCCGTGTCGAGGTCAACGGCAAGATCGTCGTCGAGCAGGGGCTGCGCGTAGACCCCGACAAGGACGAGATCAAGGTCGACGGGCTGACCGTCGCCACCCAGTCGCACCTCTTCTTCGCGCTGAACAAGCCCGCCGGTGTCGTCTCCACGATGGAAGACCCGGACGGGCGCCAGTGCCTCGGTGACTACGTCACCAACCGCGAGACCCGTCTCTTCCACGTCGGCCGGCTCGACACCGAGACCGAGGGCATCATCCTGCTCACCAACCACGGCGAGCTGGCCCACCGGCTGACCCACCCCAAGTACGGCGTGAAGAAGACCTACCTCGCCGCCATCCAGGGTCCGCTCCCGCGCGAGTTGGGCAAGCGGCTCAAGGACGGCATCCAGCTCGACGACGGCTACGCCCGCGCCGACCACTTCCGGGTCGTCGAGAACACCGGCAAGAACTACCTGGTCGAGGTGACGCTGCACGAGGGGCGCAAGCACATCGTGCGCCGGATGCTCGCCGAGGCCGGCTTCCCGGTCGACAAGCTCGTACGGACCTCCTTCGGGCCCATCGCGCTGGGCGACCAGAAGTCGGGCTGGCTGCGCCGCCTGACCAACACCGAGGTCGGCATGCTGATGAAGGAAGTCGGCCTGTAGTCACACCACTTCTCGCACGAAGCCCGCGGTCACCTTCGGCCGCGGGCTTCACGCATCTTGTGGGACAGGCCCGTTCGCCTTTATAGTCAACATGACTATTAAGGGGGCGGGCGTGGGTCTCTCGGACATCGTCGAACTCCTCGGCTTCGGCAGCGGCGCGCTCTGCGTCCGGCTCGTCGCGCGCCCGCGCATCGCCACCCCCGCCGTGTACGGCTGGTGGACCTGGACCCACGGGGGTGGACCAGGTTCCGACGCCGCGCTCGCGGCGGGGGTGGCGGGGACCCTCGCGCCCCCCATTCCGGAGAAACGATGATGCAGGGCTACGACCCCGGCGCCTTCCCGCCCTTCGCGGTCACCGTCGACCTCGCCGTCTTCACCGTCCGCGAGGGACGGCTGAACGTCCTGCTCGTCGAGCGCGGGGAGGACCCGTACAAGGGCGACTGGGCGCTGCCGGGCGGCTTCGTACGCCCCAGGGAGTCCGCCGGGCAGGCCGCACGCCGCGAACTGGCCGAGGAGACCGGCCTGTCGCGAGAGACCGTCGCCGACCTCCACCTGGAGCAGCTGCGGACCTACAGTGACCCCGACCGCGACCCGCGGATGCGGGTCGTGTCCGTCGCGTACACCGCGCTGCTGCCGGATCTCCCGGAGCCGCGCGGCGGCGGGGACGCGGCGCTGGCCCAGTGGATGCCTCTCGCCGACGCCCGGCTCGCCTTCGACCACGACCAGATCCTCGCCGACGCGCACGAGCGGATCGGCGCCAAGCTCGAATACACCTGCCTGGCCACCAGCTTCTGCCCGTGCGAGTTCACGCTCGGCGAGCTGCAGCAGGTGTACGAGACGGTCTGGGGCGTCGACCTCGACCGGCCCAACTTCCGGCGCAAAGTCCTCACCACACCCGGCTTCGTCGAGGCGGTCGAGGGCCCGCCGCGCCGCACCGGCGGCCGCGGGAAACCGGCCGCACTGTACCGGGCGGGGGCCGCCTCGGCCCTGCACCCTCCACTCCTGCGACCGGAAGGACGGCAGGCATGACCGCCATGAGGACCACGAGGACCATCACCAAGCAAGCGGCCACCGGCTCGCTGATCGGGCTCGCGCTCGGGGACGCGCTGGGCTTTCCGACCGAGTTCGACGACGTGCCCCAGATCCTCGCCAAGTGCGGTCCGTGGCGGGAGATGAACCTGCCCAGGCCCGCGATCGTCTCGGACGACACTCAGATGACGCTCGCCGTGGCGCGCGGCATACGCACCGCGATGGACCGCGGACTGCTCGTCGCCTCCCGGCTGACCCGGCCGGTGCGCGAGGAGTTCGTCGACTGGTACCACTCCCCGGAGAACAACCGCGCCCCGGGCCGCACCTGCATGGTCGCCTGCCAGACGCTCGACAGCGACCGGCCCTGGCAGGAGGCCAGCCAGATCGGCTCCAAGGGCTGCGGCGCCAATATGCGGGTCGCGCCGATCGGTCTCGTACCGGGGCTGAGCGAGGAACAGCGGGCGGGCGCCGCGCAGTTGCAGTCCGCGCTCACCCACGGCCATCCGACGGCCCTCGCGGCGAGCGACCTCACGGCGCGCGCGGTGTTCCTGCTTGCGCAGGGCGCGGAGCCGATGGGTCTGGTCGGCCAGCTGCGTTCGTACGCGTACGAGATGCGCAGCCACTACTACCACCACTGGCTCGGCAATCTGTGGACCTACTCCCACGACCCGACGCCCGAGGCGTTCATCGCGCGGGGGTGGGACGAGTGCCTGCAGGTCCTGGAGCGGCTCGCGACCGCGGTGCGCACTGCCAACGCGGAGACCGACCCGTGCCTGGCCACGGGCGACGGCTGGATCGCCGAAGAGGCCCTCGCCACCGCCCTGCTGTGCTTCCTGCTCTTCCCCGAGGAGCCGGTCATGGCACTGCGCCGGGCCGCCTGCACCAAGGGCGACTCGGACTCGATCGCCTGCATCGCGGGAGCGCTCGCCGGCGCGCATCTGGGGGCGGGCGTCTGGCCCAAGGAGTGGTCCGAGCGGATCGAGTACCGCAGCGATCTGATGTCGCTCGGCGCCCTCTGGGACTCTTGATCCATGACTGACCCGCTGACTGATCCGCTGACCGGCCCGCTGACTGATCCGCTGGACATGGAGCTCGGCTCCGTCGTCGACGAACAGTCCGGCCCGCTGCTCTTCGTCACCGTCTCCGGGGCGCATCTGTACGGATTCCCGTCCCGGGACTCGGACGTGGACCTGCGTGGGGTCCATCTGCTGCCCGTCGAGGACCTGCTGGGGCTGAGCGAGCCGGACGAGACCCGGTCCCGGATGTGGGACCGGGACGGCGTCGAGATGGACCTGGTCACGCACGACGTACGCAAGTTCGTACGGCTGATGCTGCGGCGCAACGGCTATGTGCTGGAACAACTGCTCTCACCGCTGGTGGTGCACACCTCGGACGCGCACGCGGAGCTGGCCGCGCTCGCCCCCGGCGTGCTCACCAGCCACCACGCCCACCACTACCGGGGGTTCGCGAACACCCAGTGGCGGCTCTTCGAGAAGACCGGGGAGCTCAAACCGCTGCTGTACACCTTCCGCGCGCTGCTCACCGGCATCCATCTGATGCGCAGCGGCGAAGTGCAGGCCCATCTGCCCACCCTCCTCGGGGAGGTCGACGCCCCGGGGCATCTGCCGCAGCTGATCGCGGCCAAGGCGGACGCCGAACACGGCCCCGCTTCCGGCGTCGACCGGGAGCGGGTGCGCGCCGACGTCGAAGCGCTGCACGCAGTCCTGGAGGAGGCGCGGCTGGCCTCGCGGCTACCCGACGAACCCACCGCGTACGACGCCCTGCGCGACTTCGTGGTCCGCGTACGCCTGGAGTACTGACGCCCGGCGGGTGCGGAACAGGAAGTCCTCGACCCGTGCCCGGTCGGGCTCGGGCGGCAGCGGTGAGCCCGGCGCCGCCGCGTCCGCCTCGTCCGCGAGGTGCGTCATCCAAGCCTCGACCCGCGGCCACGGCACTTCGCCCCGCTTGACCGCGAGCAGCCGCTCGCGGTCGGCGCCGGCGTCGATGACCAGCTCGCCCGTACGCAGCAGATCCCGGCAGCTGCCGAGCAGCCGCAGCAGATGCATGGCGTGCTTCCAGCGCGGGGCGCCGTGCCGGCGGACGTCCGCCTCCAGCTTCTTGCGCTGGCCCACCGCATAGCGCACGAACGTCTGGTGGGCCTGCCGGGACAGGAACGCGTCGCGCAGGGCCAGCAGTTCCCTGCCGGTGTCGTCGACGCGCTCGACGAGGGGGGAGTGCAGGCACTCCAGGACGTTCGGGTTGGCGCGCAGCGCGAGCTTCAGGAAGCGCTCCAGCTCCCAGGAGAACTGCTCGTCGGCCGGGCCATCGAGATGCGTCGGAGGCTTGTCGAAGCGCCAGTAGAGCGCGGCCGGGGCGAGGAAGACCCCTCGGCGGTCGGTGTCGCTGCCGTCCGTGGCCAGCCCGAAGGCGCGCGAGCCCATCACGCAGGAGTAGACGGTGTGTTCGCGGACGAGTGCTTCGGGCGTCACCTCGGGCGTCATGCGCGAGAGGGTACGTGAGGGGGTCAGACCAGCCGGATGGTGTCCCCGGAGACGGCGATCTGCTTCGCGGGCAGCGGTGTGGTGGCGGGGCCCTCGGCGACCGAGCCGTCCGTGATGCGGAACTTGCTGCCGTGGCAGGGGCAGTCGATGGTGCCGGCCGCGATCGTCCTGACGAGGCATTTCTGGTGGGTGCAGAGGGCCGAGAACGCCTTGAACTCGCCTGCCTCCGGCTGGGTCACCACGACCTTCTCGTCGACGAAGACCCTGCCCCCGTCGACCGGGATGTCGGCGGTCTTGGCGAGCTCGGCGCCGGCCGGTGAGCCACTCGGCGCTCCGCTGGTCGGCTGTTCGCCGGTCGTGCCGCCGCCCCCGTCCTCGTCGCCGCAGCCCGACACCAGAGCGGCGGCGCCCGCCGCGCCCGCCGCCAGAAGCGTCCTTCGTCGCGCGTCCATGGCTGTCTCCCTGTTGTCGTGACCTTCAGCCGGATCACCGAGCATCTTGGCGCTCAAAGCGCCGAAGACGAAGCAACCGGGCAGCGTGTGCCGCATCAGGCGCGCGCTGTACGTCTGACAGCCCAGTCCGCGACGGCCGCGGAAGGGCCGGCGTCCAGCCCTGGTCCTCCGGACGGGGCCGTCAGGCCCAGGGGGTGAGATCCCGCGCGTGCCCGTCCGCGTCCCGGCACACCGCAAGCACCGCGGTGACGGCGGCCCGCTCGATCGGCCCGTACACATGCGGGAAGAGCATGTCCTCAGAACCCTCCCAGCGGATCTCTGCGGCGAGCGCCGCCTCGTCGATCTGGAGGACCAGCAGGTCCGGCACGTCCCGGTAGAGGCCGTCGGCGATGGCGAGCGCGGCCAACTCGTCGGGCGAGCAGTGCACAAAGCCTTCGGTGGCCAGGGAGGCCGGGGCGTAGGGACGGTCCACGTCCGCCGTCCACTGGTCCACCGGAACGACATGAAAGAGCATGCCGCCAGTTGTAGCGCAGGGCTGCCGTGTGCTCGAAGGGTGGTCGTCGCAGCCGTGCACCCCGGTCCCTGACTACGCTGAACGGAGCACTCGCACAGTTAAGGAGCACGACGTGGCGGTACGAGCGGTCCGGGGAGCTGTCCAGCTGGAACGGGACGAGGCCGGACACATGGACGAGCAGGTCAGCGAACTGCTCACCGCCATCCTGGAGCGGAACGGGCTGGGCACGGACGATCTGATCAGCGTCTGGTTCACGGCCACGCCGGATCTGCACAGCGACTTCCCGGCGGCGGCCGCGCGCAAGCTGGGCATCGTCGACGTACCACTGATCTGCGCGCAGGAGCTGGACATCGTCGGGGCGATGCCCCGTGTCGTACGGATCCTCGCGCACGTCGAGTCGGATCTGGCCAAGTCGGAGATCGCGCACGTGTACCTCGGTGCCGCGGCCGCCCTGCGCAAGGACATCGCCCAGTGAGAACCGCCGTCGTCATCGGAACCGGCCTGATCGGCACGTCCGCGGCCCTCGCCCTGGCGGGGCGCGGAGTCGCCGTGCACCTGGTGGACCACGACCCGGCGCGGGCCCGTACCGCCGCCGCGCTCGGCGCGGGGACGGACGACCCGCCCGAGGGCCGGGTCGACCTCGCGATCATCGCCGTACCACCGGCGCATGTCGCCACCGCGCTGGCCGACGCGATGCGCGCCGGGACCGCGCGCGGCTACCTCGACGTGGCGAGCGTCAAGGGCGGGCCGCGGCGCGAGCTGGAGGCTCTGGGCCTGGACCTGAGCGCGTACATCGGCACGCATCCGATGGCGGGCAAGGAGCTCTCGGGTCCGCTGGCGGCGACCGCGGACCTCTTCGAGGGCCGCCCGTGGGTGCTGACGCCCACGCGCGACACGGACACCGAGGTGCTCAACCTCGCCCTCGAGCTGGTCGCGCTCTGCCGGGCCGTCCCGGTGGTCATGGACGCCGACGCCCACGACCGGGCGGTGGCCCTCGTCTCCCACACCCCGCAGCTGATCTCCTCGATGGTCGCGGCCCGGCTGGAGGACGCGGACGACACGGCGGTACGGCTCTGCGGCCAGGGCATTCGTGACGTCACCCGGATCGCGGCGTCGGACCCCCGGATGTGGGTCGAGATCCTCTCCGCGAACCCGGGCCCGGTGGCCGACGTGCTGGCCGGGGTCGCGGCGGACCTGGACGAGACGGTCCAGGCGCTACGGTCCCTTCAGTCCTCCGACGAGTCCAAGCGCCAGGACGGCGCGGAGGGTATCGAGGACGTCCTGCGCCGGGGCAACGCGGGCCGCGTCCGCGTCCCGGGCAAGCACGGCGCGGCCCCGACGTCGTACGAGATGGTGGCGGTCCTGATCAGCGACAAGCCCGGCGAGCTGGCGCGGATCTTCGCGGATGCGGGCCGGGCGGGTGTGAACGTCGAGGATGTCCGCATCGAGCATGCGACGGGCCAGCAGGCGGGCCTGGTCCAGCTGATGGTGGAGCCGGCGGCGGCGACGGTGCTGACGGCGTCGTTGCGGGAGCGGGGCTGGTCGATCCGCCAGTGACCACGGTCCGGGCGGGAAATCAGGCCCCTCCGGCGATTGAGGAGCGGGGGTCCGGGGTGGGAGTTCCCCGGAGCCGGACGGCGCCCTGACTCCAACCGCCGGCGGGCTGAAATTCAGCCCCTCCGGCGATTGAGGACTGGGGTCCGGGGCGAAGCCCCAGTGGCGCCGCCATCCGTGTGTAAAGGCGGGCCCAAGTACTCGGTAACCTTGTTCAGGGCCCACCGGCAATTCCGCCTGCCCTCTCCGCGTACCAGGAAGGTGTCCGACACCGTGGAATCCGTGATCGTCGCCATCGACGGCCCCTCCGGCACGGGCAAGTCGAGCACCTCCAAGGCGGTCGCCGCAGCGCTGGGGCTGAGCTATCTCGACACCGGCGCCCAGTACCGCGCGATCACCTGGTGGATGATCAGTAACGGCGTCGACCTCCAGGACCCGGCCGCGATCGCCACCGCCGCCGGCAAGCCCGCCATAGTCTCCGGCACCGATCCCGCCAACCCCACCATCACCGTGGACGGCGTGGACGCCGCCGGGCCGATCCGTACGCCCGATGTCACCTCCAAGGTGAGCGCGGT
Organism: Streptomyces sp. V1I1; assembly: GCF_030817355.1. Lineage (NCBI taxonomy): Bacteria > Bacillati > Actinomycetota > Actinomycetes > Kitasatosporales > Streptomycetaceae > Streptomyces > Streptomyces sp. V1I1. The sequence goes on from NZ_JAUSZH010000001.1 coordinate 6,621,240, forward strand.
CAGCGCCGTCCCCGAGGTGCGGGCCCGGATCACCGAGCTGCAGCGCTCCATCGCCTCGGCCGCCGAGACCGGCATCGTCGTCGAGGGGCGCGACATCGGCACCACCGTCCTGCCGGACGCGGACCTGAAGATCTTCCTGACCGCGTCGCCCGAGGCCCGCGCCGACCGCCGCAGCGGGGAGCTGAAGGGCACCGACGTCGCGGCCACCAAGGAAGCCCTGATCAAGCGGGACGCGGCCGACTCCAGCCGTAAGACGTCCCCGCTCGCCAAGGCCGACGACGCGGTCGAGGTGGACACCACCGACCTGACCCTGCAGCAGGTCATCGAGTGCGTCGTCACCCTCGTCGAGGAGCGGCGGAGCGCGACCGACAACACAGAGAAGCGAGCCGCCCGGTGACCGTACCCTCGAAGAAGGGCGCGGCGGTCGGTCGGGGCATCGGCATCGGGCTCATGTACGGACTGTTCAAGCCGCGGGTGCTCGGCGCCTGGCGGGTTCCGGCGACCGGGCCCGTGATCCTCGCCGTGAACCACTCGCACAACATCGACGGGCCGATGCTGATGGGCACCGCGCCCCGTCCCGTGCACTTCCTGATCAAGAAAGAGGCGTTCGTCGGCCCCCTCGACCCGTTCCTGCTGGGAATCGGTCAGCTGAAGGTGGACCGTACGAGCACCGACCGCACCGCCATCACCAACGCCCTCGGTGTGCTGGAGAACGGCGGCGTCCTCGGGATCTTCCCCGAGGGCACCCGGGGCGAGGGAGACTTCGCCTCGCTGCGCGCCGGGCTCGCGTACTTCGCCGTACGGTCCGGCGCCCCGATCGTCCCGGTGGCGGTGCTGGGAAGCACGGAGCGCCGCGGACGGTTGATACGGGCACTGCCTCCGCTGCGCAGCCGGGTCGACATCGTCTTCGGTGACGCCTTCGAGGCGGGCGACGGCAGCGGCCGCCGCACGCGCAAGGCGCTGGACGACGCCACTGTGCGTATCCAGGATCGGCTGACCGCCCACCTGGAAAACGCCAAGCGCCTCACCGGGCGCTAGGCGAGACTTGAGTAGTGGATCGCGCGACAAGCGGTCCATCGATGATGCAACTTAACGAGGTAAGCACTTCATGAACGACCAGATCCACTCCGGCGACGAGCACGAGCACGGAGCGCTTGGCGACGCCGAGTACGCGGAGTTCATGGAGCTCGCCGCGGATGAGGGCTTCGACGTCGAGGACGTCGAGCACGCGATCGGCGAGGCCGGTCACGGCCCGCTGCCCGTCCTCGCCGTCGTCGGCCGCCCCAATGTCGGCAAGTCGACCCTGGTGAACCGCATCATCGGCCGCCGTGAGGCCGTCGTGGAGGACAAGCCCGGCGTCACCCGTGACCGCGTCACCTACGAGGCCGAGTGGGCCGGCCGCCGCTTCAAGGTCGTCGACACCGGCGGCTGGGAGCAGGACGTCCTCGGTATCGACGCCTCCGTCGCCGCCCAGGCCGAGTACGCCATCGAGGCCGCCGACGCGGTCGTCTTCGTGGTGGACTCCACGGTCGGCGCGACCGACACCGACGAGGCCGTCGTCAAGCTGCTGCGCCGGGCCGGCAAGCCCGTCGTGCTCTGCGCCAACAAGGTCGACGGACCCAGCGGCGAGGCGGACGCCACCGCCCTGTGGTCGCTCGGCCTCGGCCAGCCGCACCCCGTCTCCTCGCTGCACGGCCGCGGTACGGGCGACATGCTCGACGCCGTCCTGGAGGTGCTGCCCGACGCCCCGGCCCAGACCTTCGGCAACGTCGTCGGCGGCCCCCGCCGCATCGCCCTGATCGGCCGCCCGAACGTCGGCAAGTCCTCGCTGCTCAACAAGGTGGCGAACGAGGACCGGGTCGTCGTCAACGAGATCGCCGGCACCACCCGCGACCCGGTCGACGAGCTCATCGAACTCGGCGGTGTCACCTGGAAGTTCATCGACACGGCCGGCATCCGGCGCCGGGTCCACCTCCAGGAGGGCGCGGACTACTACGCCTCCCTGCGTACCGCCGCCGCCGTGGAGAAGGCGGAGGTCGCGGTCGTCCTGATCGACGCGACGGAGTCCATCAGCGTCCAGGACCAGCGGATCATCACCATGGCCGTCGAGGCCGGGCGTGCGATGGTCGTCGCGTTCAACAAGTGGGACAACCTCGACGAGGAGCGCCGCTACTACCTGGAGCGCGAGATCGAGACCGAGCTCGGGCAGATCGCCTGGGCGCCGCGGGTCAATGTGTCCGCCCGTACCGGCCGCCACATGGAGAAGCTGGTCCCGGCGATCGAGACGGCCCTCGCGGGCTGGGAGACGCGTGTCCCGACCGGTCGGCTGAACGCCTTCCTCGGTGAGATCGTCGCCTCCCACCCGCACCCGATCCGCGGCGGCAAGCAGCCCCGCATCCTCTTCGGCACCCAGGCCGGCACCAAGCCGCCGCGGTTCGTGCTCTTCGCCTCCGGCTTCCTGGAGCACGGCTACCGCCGCTTCGTCGAGCGCCGGCTGCGTGAGGAGTTCGGCTTCGAGGGCACCCCGATCCACATGTCGGTGCGGGTGCGCGAGAAGCGCGGCCGCAAGAAGTGATGTGAACGCATGGCAATGGCGCTGCCCCGGACCGCTGAACGGTCCGGGGCAGCGCCATGTCGTCAAACGGGGTCACAGACCCCGGCGGGGACCCGGCGGCAGCGCCGCCGGGACATGGTTCCCGTTGTGCGGCCGGCTCAGCGGGTACGGCTGCCAGCCCGTCCCCGGGTGGCTCGTATGGCCCGATGACCCGCCGCGGCTGCTGTGCAGCCCGGTGCCGAAGGCCCTGAAGTCGAGATCCTCCTCGCCGCTCCGGTCGCCCGGCAGCGCCCTGAACGCCCTGCGGTACTCGGAGTACAGCGTGTCGTAGATGGGCGTGGGCGAGTGGCCGGCCGTTGCGTCACGCGCGGGGCGCATGGCGGGGATCTGACTCTGGTACGGCTGGCGGGAGGGGTCGTATGAGTGCACGTACCTGCAACGACCCCCGCCGCCGGACGGATGCGGGCGCGAAGCCGCATTCTTCCGAGGGACGTACGAAACGTGCGCCCGGGGTACGTGTCCGCACCCTGGCGCCGTCACGTGCCCGCGAGCGGCATCGCCGCGGCCACCAGGCGCCCGCCCGCCGCGGCCTTCTCCAGCGCCTCGCGCAGCAGGTCCTCGCGCGGCTGCTGGCCGATCGAGCCGACCGGGGCGGCGAAGACGAGCACCGTGTGCGACTTGTTGGCGGCCGCGCGCCAGCCGTCGGTGACCTGGAGCGGCTGATGGGCCTGCCACCAGGCGACCGGGCTGCCGCCGCCGGTGCCGGGCTGGAGCACGGCGTGCAGCTGTCCCATGGCGACCAGGACGGACCAGCCGGGGAGCCGGCCGGGCCGCCGGTTCATGTCGGAGACCGGCTGGAAGCCCTGCTCGATGAGGAGCGGGAGGAAGTCGTCGCCGCCGAAGCCGGCGGTGCCGGGGCGGGCGATGGGCGCGGTCGGCTCGACGACCAGGGCGGGGTGCAGATCGCCGTCGATCAGTACGAGACCGCTGGTGATGCCGAGGACGGCCTGCTGCGGACCGCCGCCGGGGACCTGTGACTCGTCGCCGGTGATGGACCGAACGGCGCCCTGAAGCTGGTCCTCGGCGACCTGGACGACCTGCGAGGGGATGCAGGTGGCGTGGGCGAAGGCGAGAACGGCGGTCTCCTCGCCGACGAACAGCACGGTACTGGTGCGTTCCTGCTCGGAGTCGCCCGGGGTACGGCACGAGGTGCAGTCGTAGCTGCCCGGGGCGTTCTCGCCGGCGAGCAGCCGGTCGGCTTCTTCGTCGCCGATCTCGGCGCGTACGTCCTCGCTGACGTCGAGCATGCGCGGCACGGGTGGCTCCTCGGGACTTGTTGCGTGCGCCGGGCGGTTCCCGGCTCGTAAAGGTTCAACGGGTGATCTGTGGCCGGAGTCACGCGTGAAATGGAACGGAATCGCACCATCCGACGCAGGCAGTGAAACGGCGGGCGGAATCGGTTACTCCATGTCAACAGCTGCTGATTACACGGAACTTGCTCCGGTGAAGCGGGTCACAGACCCCTTCGCCGCCAGGTCGACAAATCATGAAATCAGCGAATCAAGTGGGTCGCCGAATTTCGCCGATACTGCGAGTAACGGGCAACTGGCCTGGAATGACAGGGGATTGGTTGATGCCGCACCGTTGAGCTGCCTAGATTCCTCCGCCGTGTGCAGAGAGCACCGCCCGGGACAGCCCGCCGGCCGTACAGCCAGTACGGCGCAGCAGCAGCACAGAACGACTGACCTCAGGTGGGCGAGGCGGAGCTGACGCACGGCGCCGGATGCGCCGAAGTCGGCACCGCCCAGGGGGACCCCGGGTCCTTCGAGAGGGATTTGATGTTCACGAGTTCCCGTTCCATACGCAGGCGTGACACCGCGGCGCTGGTGAGCGCCGCACTGGTGGCGCCGCTGGCTCTGCTCGCTGCGACGACGGGCGAGGCCCGGGCCGCGGACGAAGGGGTATGGGACCGCATCGCAGCGTGCGAGAGCGGCGGAAACTGGCACATCAACACCGGCAACGGCTACTACGGCGGGCTGCAGTTCTCCGCCGGGACCTGGCGCGCCTACGGCGGCGGGGCGTACGCGTCCACCGCGGACCGGGCGAGCAAGGGGCAGCAGATCGCTGTCGCCGCGAAGGTCCAGCGGGCGCAGGGGTGGGGCGCATGGCCCACCTGCGCGGCGCGGGCCGGGGCATACGGCAAGGCGCCGGCGGCACAGAAGGCCGACGCTCCCAAGTCCACGGCCCACAAGGCCAGAACGAAGGGCACGTCCGCGGCTCCGGCAAAGGCGCCGAAGCGGGCAGCCGCCCACACCGAACGCGGCAGCGCCCGGGGCGGCGACTACACCGTCCGGCGCGGCGACACCCTGAGCGGGATCGCGTCGGCGCACGGCATCGACTGGCGCGACCTGTACGCCGCCAACAAGGCCGTCATCGGCGGTGACCCGAACCTCATCGTGCCCGGGCAGCGGCTCGCGCTCTGAGATGCCCTTCGGCAGCCCCGCCCGGGTCCGACCGGGTGGGGCTGCCTGCCGCCCGCGCGCGGCACCGGCTCTCGTGGAGCCGCGCTGCCTAGCGTGACCCGATGTCGAAGATCCGCTTCTGGCCGACGACGACGGCTGCCGCGCTGCTGCTGGCACTGGTGCCCCTGCGCGGCGCGTACCCCGCGCCCCCGCTTCCGCCGCCGCCCGCACCCGGAAGCCCCGGCATCGGCGTCGGCGTCGGCTCCGGACCGGCCGCCTGTGTCGCGAGAGGATGGCCGTGGAGCTGTCTCGCCACGTGCGAGAGCAGCGGTCGGTGGAACGCCAACACCGGCAACGGCTTCTACGGCGGACTGCAGTTCTGGCAGCCCACCTGGGAGGAGCACGGTGGCCTCGTCTACGCGCCGCGCGCCGACCTCGCCACCCGCGAGCAGCAGATCAAGGTCGCGGAGGAGGTGCTGCGTACGCAGGGATGGGAAGCGTGGCCCGTCTGCGCCAAGAAGTACGGCCTCAGCGGCCGCGTCCACACGGTTCAGCCCGGCGACACGCTCTTCGCGATCGCCGGGCGCTTCGGTGTCAAGGGCGGCTGGCAGGCGCTGTACGCGGCGAACAAGGCCACGATCGGCAGCTCTCCGCGCTTGCTCCAGGTGGGCATGATGCTGGTCATTCCGGGCTGAGCTCGGCAGGCTCTCCGCTGAATACGACGGAGCCGCGGCGCAGTTCATGGACGAGGACCGGGGGTGTCCGGACGCCGCTCAGGCCGGATGGCAGGCGCTGTTCCGCGATGACGACGGCGGCGTCGAGGGCGCGCAGGAGTTCGTACGTACGGGCCGCGACGGGCGGTGCCATGCCCTGGGCGGGCTCGTCGACGAGGACGACGCGAGCGGGTGAGAGCAGGGCGCGGGAGACCGCGAGCATGCGCTGCTCCCCGCCGGAGAGGGTGCCGGCGCGCCGCCCGAGGAGCGGACGGAGCGCGGGATAGCCGTCGATGGCCGGGGCGAAGTCCCCGTCCACCGAGGCCAGTTCGAGATTCTCGGCGACGGTGAGGGTGCCGTACACCGCGCGCAGATCCGGTACGAAGCACAGGCCCCGGCGGGCCCGTTCGTCGGCGCGCAGACCGGTCACGTCGCTGCCGCGCCACACCACCCGGCCGGCGGCGAGCGGCACGGTCCCGGCGAGGGCGCGCAGCGCGGTGGTACGGCCGGAGCCATTGCGCCCGATCAGTACGGTGAGGGCGCCGGCGGGTACGGGGACGTGGACGCCGTGCAGTGCTTCCAGGGGGCCGTACCGTACGCGGGCGGCGCGCAGCTCGATCTCGACGGTCATCGCACGATCCGCCCCGCCGCCATGACATGCACGGTGTGCGCGATGTGCGCGACGAGATCGAGATCGTGCTCGACCACGAGCACGGCCATCCCGTCAGCGGCGAGCGCGCTGAGGATCCGGGCGAGCCCCTCCGCCTCCACGGCGTCGAGTCCCGCGGCGGGCTCGTCGAGCAGCAGCGTGTGCGGCCCCCCGGCGAGCGCCCGTCCCAACTCGGTACGCCGCAACGCCCCGGTGGACAGCCCGGCGGCGGCCCGGTGCCGGACGGGCCCGTCGAGCCCGAGCAGCCGGAGCACGGGCCCGACGGCCTCGGGGTCGCGTCGGCGTCCTTGCTCGGCGCCGATGCGTACGTTCTCCTCGACGGTCAACGATGGGAACACGGCGAGCTGCTGGAACGTCCTGGCAATTCCGAGCCGCGTGCGCGCGTGAGCGGCGCGCCGGGTGATGTCGACGCCGTCGAGCTCGACCCGCCCGGAATCGGGCCGGAGGGTCCCGCACAGACAGTGAAAGAGGGTGCTTTTCCCTGCCCCGTTGGCCCCGATGAGGGCGGTGACCTGCCCGGAGGGGAGGACGAGATCGACCCCGTCGAGGGCGGTGTAGTCGCCGTAGTCGAGCCGGACGCGTCGAGCGACGAGGGTGTGGGCGTGGGGAGTTGGCTGCCGCTGGGGGGCGGTCGGCAGGCTCCGGGAGGGGCGGTGCGCGGGCGTGCCCGGGGCGGGGGTGGGCCCGGTCGCGCCGGGGCCGTCTTCGCCAGGCCCGGGTGGACGCCTCCTGGCAGCCGGGGTCTTGGCCCGGCCGCTCAGCCCTGCCGCGGTGCCCCTTCCCGCCTCCGTCAGGCCCAGGCGGCGCAGGGTCCGGCTCGGGGCGTCCGGGAAGCGGCCGATCAGGATGGCCAGGATGCCGATGACCGCCGCCGCGACGCCGCCGCGGGCTCCCGCGTCGAGGCCCACCAGCAGGGCCGCCGCGACAAGCGGGCCCACCAGGTTGTCCGCGCCCAGGACTACCACCGCGGCGAACCAGAGCAGGCCGCGTACCGGGTCGTACGCCGAGGGGTCGAAGGCGCGCAGGCCCATGCCGAGCAGGCCGCCGCCCAGCGCCGCGAGGGCCGCGCCGGTGACGAAGGCCAGGAGTTTGAGCGCGGGGACCGGGACGCCGGCCGCCGACGCGCCCGGTTCGTGGTCGCGCATGGCCGCGAGCGCGCGACCCGTACGGCCCCGGCGCAGCGCCCCCACCGCGAGCAGCGCACCCGCCAGGACGGCCAGTTCGACCACGTAGAAAGCCCGGTCGGACGACAGGCCGGCCGGGCGGGACAGCGACAGCCCCGCCGTCGCGTACGGCTGCGCGAAGACGAAGCGGCTCACGCCCACCCCCACCGCCAGCGTCGCCAGCGCCAGCGCAAGCCCGTGGCGGCCGATCGCCGGCCAGCCCGTGAGCAGGCCCAGCGGCGCGACCAGCAGCACCGCGACGACCAGCGCGAGGAGTTCGGGCATCGCCGGGAGCCCCGGGAAGCGCCCGGCCGCGAGCAGCGCCGTGAAGAGCGCGCCCAGGCCCGCGTACGCCGCCTGGCCCAGCGAGATCTGGCCGCCCCGGCCCGTCACCACCACCAGCGACAGCAGGATCACCGCCAGCGCCGGCACCTGGATCGAGGTGTGCAGGTCCGAGCCCGCGAAGCCGAGGGGGAGCAGGAACAGGATCGCGGCCACCAGCCACACCACGCCCGGCACCCGTACCGCGGGCGCGGCGGGGCGCGCGAGGGTGTCCCGCGCCCCCACCCCCGGCAGCACCAGCGCCGCGATCAGCAGCGCCACCACGAAGAGGTTGGCGCCCACCGCCTGGAGCAACGGCTCGCCCCACCCCGAGGGGTGCAGCCGCGTCAACTGCGCCTGGGCCACGCCGATCGCCAGCGCCGCGGCCACCGCCACCGGCAGGCTCCGCATCCGGGCGATCACCGCGACCGCGATCACCTCGACGACAAGCAGCGGCAGCCCGTACGGATCGAGACGTACGTACGGAACGAGCAGCACACCCGTAACACCGGCCGTGAACGAGCCGAACGCCCAGCCCACCGCCGACACCCTGTCCGCGTCGATCCCGCCCAGCGCCGCGAGCGCACGGTTGTCGACGACGGCGCGCAGCTCGCGGCCGAAGCGGGTCCACCGGGTGACCGCCGTGACCAGCCCGGCCAGCAGCAGTACGGCCGACAACTGCACCCACGGGTCGTCCGGCAGCAGCACCGGCGCGTCCGCCCGCGCCCCGCCGCCCCACACCAGCGCCGCGCCCCCGACGAGCAGGACGAACACTCCGATCGACGCGACCAGCGCGCGCCCGGGGTCCATGTCCAGCACGGCGATCGGCCGGAAGACCAGACGGTCCAGGACGAGCCCGATCCCGGGGGCGACGACCAGCAGCGTCACCGCCGCGGCGAGCGGCAGCGGCCAGCCCCACTCCACCGCGAACTGCCGCAGCACATACGCGCAGACCATCGCGATCGCACCGTGTGCCAGATTCAGCACGCCCGTCGCCCGGTAGGTGACGATCAGCCCGATCCCGGTGAGCGCGGCCGCGCTGCCGACCGCGAGCCCCGCGAGGGTGAGGTCGTACGTCAGCGAACTCACCCGTCAGACCCGGGGCTCGCAGACGGGGCACGGGCCGAGCTCCCGGTCGCCGACCGGCTCGGCCTCCGGTTTGCCCGCCACCAACGGGCAGTCGGGGCGGTGCGCCAGCGTTCCGCCGGGCACACACAGCGGCGGTTCGTCCGAGGACGGCGCATCCCAGGCCGGTACGTCCCTGAAGGGCGAGGACTCTTCCGGCCCGGCCTCGGCCTCTCCCCGTACCCCCGCGGCCCGCCAAGCCGCCGCCACCAGCACCGCCCCCGCCACGAGCAACGCCGCACCCGGCATCGTGCAGGAGGCCAGATAAGGGATCTGCCGCTCGGCGAAGCGCTCGCCGGACACCCCGTACCAGCCGATCACGCACAGCACCGCGCCACCGGTCGCGGCTGCGAGCCCGCCCCACCACAGCAGTCGGCAAGTCGGCATCCGGGGGCCCTCCCGCCGCTCTGGCACCGGTCTGGTCATGGCACTGGTGATGTACGCCGATTCCTTGCACTATGCCCTGAACGGACAGACGCTGGAAGCCGACAACCGGTGGTGAGCCAGATGGTCCATGTCAGGCCCAAGACAACCGCGGCATGGGCGGCCGCCGCGATCCTGGCCTTCGTACCAGCCACCGCAGGATGCTCGGACGACAGCGGCGGCGGCTCGAAGTCCTCACCCACCCCGTCGGTGACGGCCCCTGCGACGCCGTCGCCCAGCGCCCCGGCCGCGGACGGCCCCGCCGACCCCGCCGCCGCGAAGGCCGAGATCGAGAAGAACTGGACGACGTTCTTCGACCCCAAGGCGGCCACGGACGCCAAGGTCAAGGCGCTGGAGAACGGCGAAGCGCTGCGGCCGCTGCTCGCCGCGTTCAGCGGCGACAAGAACGCCGCGCAGTCCTCGGCCAGGGTCACAGACGTGCAGTTCACCTCCGCCACCGAAGCCACCGTCACCTATGACCTGCTGGTCGGTGGCGCCCCAGCCCTGCCCGGCACCAAGGGCACCTCGGTCTACCAGGACCAGACCTGGAAGGTCTCTGTGAAGACGCTCTGCGCCCTGGTCGAGCTCAGCGGCAATGCGGCCGCGCCGGGCTGCTGAAGCCCTGCTGCTCGCGGCGCTCCTGACCGGGGTCGCCGCCTGCGGCAGCCGGCTGCCCGAGAGCGACTTCGACAGCCCACCGTCCCCCACCCACAGCAACGCCGCCGAGCCGATCCGCGTCGGCATCATCAGCAGCGCCACCAGCCCGGTCGGCGGCGCCGCCTTCAGCGGTCCCGGCGACGGAGCGAAGGCCTACTTCGACGCGCTCAACGCGAAGGGCGGTATCGACGGCCGCCGTATCGAGGTCGTCACCTGTGACGACGGCGGCAGCGGCGTCGGCAACAACGAATGCGTGCACAAGCTCCTCGACGAGCGGAAAGTCTTCGCCCTCGTCGCCACCACCGCGCTGGACTACGCGGGCGCGCCCCTCGTCGCCAAGGCCGGCGTCCCCGACATCGGCGGCCAGCCGATCGGCCCCGCGTACGACACGTATCCGCATCTGTACGGGATCTACGGCAGCCTCGCCCCCCGCAACGGCGGCAAGCCCGGCTGGAACGGCACCCTCTACGGCGGTACCGAGGTCTACCGCTACTTCGCCCGCGAACATGGCGCCCGCACCGCCGCCGTCGTCTCCTACAACCAGGCCGCATCCGCCGCGTACGCCCGGCTGATCACCGCGGGCCTGAAGGCCGAGGGCTACCGCGTCGTGGGCGAACAGGTCAACTTCGCCCTACCGAACTTCCGTGCCGTCGCCGCCGACCTCCGGCAGCAGGGCGCCGACTTGGTCTTCGACGCGATGGACACGCACGGCAACGCCCAGCTGTGCGAGGCGATGGACGCCGTCGGCGTACGCGTCACCGCCAAGGTCACCAATGTGCAGAACTGGGCCTCGTCCGTACCGAAGGACTTCAAGAACGCGCCGAGCTGCCGCAACGCCCTGTGGGTGACCGGATCGAGCCGCAACCACGACGACGTCACCCATCCGGCCGTACGTGAATTCCGCGAGGCGATGAAGGGCCGCGAGCTCTCCCAGTGGCAACTGGAAGGCTGGGCGGCGGCCATGTGGTTCACCGACGCCGCCCGGTCCTGCGCGGCGGATCTCACGCGTGCGTGCGTCGAGCGGTTCGTCAACCGCCCCGAGCCGTACACCGCCCGCGGCCTGCTGTTGCCCGTCGGCTACGAGAAACTGGCCGAGCCACCGAAGACCCGCCGCACCTGTCTGTCCGTCGCCCGCTGGCAGGACGACAAGGGCTGGGTGACGCAGGGCGGTGAGATGACCGAGAACTGCTTCACCGTGCCCCAACTCCCTTATCAGCCGTAACAGACAGGTACAGTCCACTGCGGCACACATGAAGACTGGGGGACGCTGCGGCGTATGCACATCTCTTTTCTGCTCCACAACGTGTACGGCATCGGCGGGACGATCCGGACGACGTTCAACCTGGCCCAGACCCTGGCCGAGCGGCACGACGTCGAGATCGTCTCCGTCTTCCGCCACCGTGACGAACCCACCATGGGCGCGCCGGCCGGCGTCACCATGAAGCACCTCGTCGATCTGCGCAAGAGCAGCCCCGGCTACGACGGCGACCATCCGGACTACAAGCGCCCCGCCAAGGTCTTCCCGCGCGGCGACGGCCGCCACAAGCAGTACAGCCGCCTCACCGACGCCCGGATCGCCGCCCACCTGGGATCCGTTGAGGCCGATGTCGTCGTGGGCACCCGCCCCGGGCTCAATGTGCACATCGCCCGCCAGACCCGGCGCGGCCCGGTCCGCGTCGGCCAGGAACACCTCACGCTGGACAGCCACGGCTACCGGCTGCGCCGCGAGATCGGGCACCGCTACCCCCTCCTCGACGCGATCACCACCGTCACCGAGGCGGACGCCCGGTCCTACCGTTCCAAGCTGAAACTGCCCGGCGTACGGATCGAGTGCGTGCCCAACAGCGTGCCCGCGCCGACCCTCCGGCCCGCCGACGTCTCCAGCAAATGGATCGTCGCGGCCGGCCGGCTGACCAGGGTCAAGCGGTACGACCTGCTGGTCAAGGCCTTCTCCAAGGTGGTCGCCGCGCGTCCCGACTGGCGGCTGCGGATCTACGGCAGCGGAGACGCGACCGGCAACGAGAGGAACGTGCTGCGCGCCCTCATCGATGAGCGCGGGCTGCACAACCATGTCTTCCTGATGGGCCCCGCCAACCCGCTCGAACCCGAGTGGGTCAAGGGCTCGATCGCCGCCGTCACCTCCAGCCTGGAGTCGTTCGGCATGACCATCGTCGAGGCGATGCGCTGCGGCCTGCCGGTCGTCTCCACCGACTGCCCGCACGGACCCGGGGAGATCATCGAGGACGGCGTCGACGGCCGTCTGGTGCCGGTGGGCGACGTGGACGCGATCGCCGACGCGCTGCTCGGGCTGATCGAGGACGACGAGCTGCGTCGGCGAACCGGGCAGGCGGCGCTCGCCGCCTCGGCCCGCTTCGACCCGGTGCGGATCGCCGAGCGCCATGAGGCTCTGTTCACCGAGCTGGTCGCGCGCGGCGAAGGCCGCTCGCGCAGTGCGCTGCGGGACGCCTTGCACCACGCCCGGGGCGCGCTGTACGACGGGGCCTACGCCCTGCGCTATCTGGGCGCCGACGTGATCCGGAAAGGGAAGAAGTCCTCATGACCACGTCCACCGAGCGGCGGGTGCCGCGGGCCGACTGCATCGCAGACTCCGCGGGGGGCATCACCTTCGACATCGCGGGGGCCGGTGCGCCGGACGCCGTGCTTGTGCTGAAGCTGCGTGGTGGGTCGGGCCCACAGGACGAGACGCGGCTGCCGCTGACCCCCACGGGGGAGGGCAGCTCGCGCGCCGTACTGCCCAGCACGGTCGAGCTGGCCGAGGGCCGCTGGGACGCGTATGTCGGTGACGAGGCCGTCGAGCCCGGCATCCGGGACCTGCGCACGCTGGTCGACCGCACGCCCGACGCCGACCGGATCGCCGCGCGCGTGCCCTACCCGACGGAGGACGGCCGGCTGGCGGTGCGCTGCTGGGTGCGGGCGCCGCACGCCGAGGCCGGGGAGATCGGCCTCGCGCCGGAGCGTGGCGCGATGACGGTGGAGGGGGTGCTCTACGGAGCCGAACTGGGCGAAGGGGCCGTCGCCGAGGCACGGCTGCGCGGCTCCGACAAGGCGCATCGGGTGCCGGTGACGGGCGGCGACGGCGGAGCCTTCGGCTTCACCCTGCCGTACGGCCCGCTGGCGGAGCAGCACCTCGGCAAGCAGGAGTTGTGGGACATGTGGCTGCGGCCCACGGCGGACGCCGCCTGGATACGGATCGCCCGCATCCTCGACGACGTCTGGGACCGGAGGAACATCTTCGTGTACCCGAAGCTGCCGTCCGGCAACTGGCTGGCCGCCCCCTGCTACACGAGCGACAACGAACTCTGCGTACGCCTCACCGAAGCGCCCTGACGTAGGGCATTTGAGGACAGTGGCTGTCCTCGATCGCTGGCAGACTCGACACCATGTTGGAGACCTCGGCAAGACTGCTGCGCCTGCTCTCGCTGCTCCAGGCCCACCGCGAATGGTCCGGCGCAGATCTGGCCGACCGCCTCGGCGTCACGCCGCGTACGGTCCGGCGCGACGTCGACCGGCTGCGCGAGCTCGGCTACCCGGTCAACGCAAGCCCCGGTACGGGCGGCGGCTATCAGCTCGGCGCCGGGGCCGAGCTGCCGCCGCTGCTGCTCGACGACGAGGAGGCGGTGGCCGTCGCGGTGGGCCTGCGCACCGCCGCGGGCCATGGCATCGAGGGCATCGGCGAGACCTCCGTACGCGCCCTGGCGAAGCTGGAGCAGGTGCTGCCGAACCGGCTGCGCCGCCGGGTCGGCGCGCTCAACGCCTTCACCGTGCCGATGCTGCGGGGCCCGCAGAGCTCCACCGTCGACGCGAGCGTGCTGACCGAACTGGCCAACGCCTGCCGGGACAGCGAGCGGCTGCGCTTCGAGTACCGCGACCACGGCGGCTCCGCCACCCGCCGCACCGTCGAGCCGCACCGTCTGGTGTGCACCGAGCGGCGCTGGTATCTCGTCGCCTGGGATCTGGACCGCGGCGACTGGCGTACGTTCCGTGCCGACCGGATCACCCCGAAGCCGCCGCACGGCCCGCGCTTCGCTGCTCGCACCCCGCCGGCCGAGGACCTGGCCGCGTATGTCTCCAAGGGCGTCTCCACACACGCCTACGCCGCCCAGGCGGTCATCCGGCTGCACTCCTCGGCCGAACTGGCCGCCGAGTTCGTCGGTCCGTCCGACGGCGCCATCGAGGCGGTCGACGAGAAGACGTGTCTGCTGCGCACCGGGGCCGCGAGCCTGGATGTGCTGGTGATCCATGTGATGCTCATGGGCGTGGACTTCGATGTGATCGAGCCGCAGGAGCTGACCGAGCACATCAGGACGGTCCGGGACCGGCTTTCCCGTGCCCTGGACTGATCGCCTCCCCCCGGCGGTCTCCGTACCCATCACTGTCCCTCGCTGTCCGCGGCTCGGACTTCGTCTCATTGCGCGCCAAGACTGTTCGGACGCGTGGGGGGATTCTGTAATGAACCGGTGAATTCTTCACCGTCCTTCAATTCGCCCTCCGGTACCTGGCGCGGACAATTCCGCAGGGGGGAATTCGGTATGATCAGTAAGGCCGGTGGAATTACCGTGCGGGCGGCGTTGAACTGCACGTTCGAGTGACTGTGTATGGGCTAAACGCGTGTCGTGATCCTGTGACAGAAGCGTGACCGGTGAGGTACGTGGGAGTGCTGAAGCATCCCTTCGGCCCCGGCTTCCGTCACCGTCCGCGGCCGCCTACGGTGGGTGTCATGGCACCCATACCGACCCCTCCCGCACAGCCCGACGACGCCCCCGACGCGTATGTCGGCCTCGCCGCAGACAGCGCCGAGCGGCTGGCTCGTGAGCGTGGCTGGAGCACCGTCAGATCGCTGCCGCCGGGCGCCATCATCACGATGGAGTACCTGGCAGGCCGGCTCAACTTCGAGGTGGAGGGCGGCACCGTCATCCGCTGCTGGCCGGGCTGACAGGCCCCCGCACGCGTACGGCGAAGGCCCCGACCGTCATGGTCGGGGCCTTCGCCGTACGTTCCGCCGGGTTTCCCGCGGAACCCACTGACACTGACTCAGCCGCCCGTCACCGGCCGCGAGGTCGGCGGACGGCGGCTGCCGGACGGGGTCATGGGCGTCCGCTCGGAGCGCACCGTGTGCGACCTCGGCTGGGTGAGCTGCGCCGTGGTCCTGCCGTTCGAAGCCGGCCGGCCACCGACGGCGGCCACCGGCTCGCGGGGCGGATCCTGCTCCTGTGAAGGCTCACGCTGCGGGAATATCCCGGGCCTTGGGCCACCTGCCGCGACCGGCAGCGAGGGAGCGAGCCGGCGGCGCGCACGCAACTGCTCGCGCAGCGAGAGGATCCAGGCCTCCGCGCGGCCGATCAGCGGCTCGCACCAGGGCAGTGCGAGCAGGATCAGCAGCCCGGCCGCCCAGCCGAGTAGCACATCGCTCAACCAGTGCGTACCGAGGTACACGGTGGTCAGGCCGACGCCGAGGGAGACCACCGCCGACAGGGCCGACAGATAGCGTCTGGCCAGCGGAGTGGTGGCCAGATACGCCAGGATTCCCCAGGTCACGACCGCGTTCGCGGTGTGCCCGGAGGGAAATATATCGCCGCCGGCGAAGAGCTCGGCGGAGCCGATCTGCGTCGCGTAGTGGGGGCCGAGACGGCCCAGTCCGATCTTGACGGCGCCCACCGTCGCGTTGAGCAGCAGCAGCGAGGCGCCGAGCACCAGCAGGGGTCGCAGGGTGTGCTGACGCCAGGAGCGCCAGCCCAGCCAGGCCGCGACCATCACGGCTGTGGGTCCGCGCTGGCCGAGAACCACGAAGTAGTCGAGGAAGGCGTGCAGGTCCGGCCACTGCTGGTAGGGCCGGAAGAGCATGACCTTCCAGTCGATGATCACCAGCCATGTCGAGGCCAACACGGCCACGACGATGGCGAGATAGAAGGCCGACGTCCCGCCGAAGAGGGCGAGACGGGTGCGGCTCATCCGCGGGATCTCTATCTTCGGCGGTTCCGGCTCCCGGTCCAGGCGGGCAAAGATGTCGGTACGCACCCAATCGACGTTACAGCGAGTGAGTGTCCGCCCAGGTCGTTCCCGCGGGTTCGTGATGACGATGTGATGTGGACTATGTCTCAGATCGAGTTTTACTCCGGGCCAATTCGGAAATTCCGATGACCTTGCGCTCTATTGCCCGCGAGCCCGTCACCATGGGGTTCTATCCGGGGCGCAAATAACAGTTCACCACTTCCCCGTACGGAATTTCCCCCTCGTTGGCGGACGTCCAGGATCGGCTCCGGTTGGGGGCGTGGCGTGGCGTACGCCACACGCGCATGCCCGACCAGGTGAGAGATGGACCACGCGCCACACGCCGGAACTCGCGTACGCTGGCGGCTCACTCGCCCGTCGATGCCGGACCGCCCTGTGGGACAGCAGCACCGTCCCCGGCTGGCCCGCCGAGCGCGAGGGACTCATTGGGAGGTACGTACATGTCCGGGACGATCACGGCCGGAGCACGGCTGCGTGCCGCCGGCGGCGGTGCGAACCGCTGGGTCGTTCTCGTCGTCCTCTGTATCAGCCTGCTGCTCGTCGCGCTGGACGCGACCGTGCTGCACGTCGCCGTCCCCGCCGTCACGGAGGACCTCCGCCCCAGCGGGGTCGAGCTGCTGTGGATCGTGGACGCGTACCCCCTCATCTGTGCCGCGCTGCTGATCCTCTTCGGCACGCTCGGCGACCGGGTCGGCCGCCGCCGTGTGCTGCTGATCGGTTACGGCATCTTCGGCGTCGCCTCCCTGGCCGCCGCGTTCGCCCCCACCCCGGAGGTGCTGATCGGGGCGCGCGCCCTGCTCGGCGTCGGCGGCGCGATGATCATGCCCGCGACGCTCTCGATTCTCCGCGCGGTCTTCCCCGACCGGCGGGAGCGGGCGACGGCGATCGGCATATGGACCGCGGTCGCCGCGGTCGGCGCCGCCACCGGACCGGTCCTCGGCGGCTTTCTCGTCGAACACTTCTGGTGGGGCTCGGTCTTCCTGATCAACATCCCGCTGATGGCGCTGATCCTGCCCGTCGGCCGCTGGCTGCTGCCCGAGTCCAGGGGCGGCGCCGACGGGCCCTGGGACGTACTCGGCGCACTGATGGCCGCGGCCGGTGTGCTCGGCGCGGTCCTCGGCATCAAGCGGCTGGGCGCCGGCGACACTGTTCTCGACATCAGGACGGCGGGGCCGCTGCTGCTGGGCGGTGTGCTGCTCGCCCTGTTCGTACGGCGGCAGAAGCGCCGCGAGCATCCGCTGATCGATATGCGGATGTTCGCCAGGGCCGCCTTCTCCACCTCGGTCGGCTGCATCATTCTCGCCATGCTGGCGCTGGTCGGCCTGGAGCTGATCGCCGTCCAGTACCTCCAGCTCGTCCTCGGGCTGAGCCCGCTGGAGACCGGCCTGCGGCTGCTGCCGCTGACCTTCGCGGCGATGGCCGCCGGCGCCACCGGCTCGCACACCCTGCACCGCATCGGCCCGCGCCGGATGGTCGGCTGGGGCTTCGTGCTCACCGCCGCGGCCGTGCTCCTGCTGACCCTGATGGGACAGCACGACCGGCCCTGGCTGCTCACCACGGGCTTCGTGCTGCTCGGCTTCGGACTGCAGACCACGCTGTTCGCCGCGTACGAGTCGATGCTCAGCGAGGCACCGCCGGACCAGGCGGGCGGAGCTGCCGCGATCGGCGAGACTTCCTACCAACTGGGTGCGGGGATGGGCATCGCGCTGCTCGGCAGCGTCATGAACGCGGCGTACGCGCCCGCGCTCGCCTCGCTCACCGGCGTCCCGGGCTCGGCGGGCTCGGCCGCCTCCCATTCGCTGGGCGAGGCCTATCAGGTGGCGGACCGGCTCGGCGGCCCGGCGGGCGCGATGGTGCGCAGCACGGCGCGCCACTCCTTCGTCAACGGCCTCCATATAACGCTCCTGGTCAGCGCGGGCCTGCTGCTGCTCGGCGCGCTCGCCGCGCTGCGGCTGCCCAAGGTCATGGACTGCGCGACTGTCACCGCCGAGAAGTGCCCGAAGCCGAGGCGCCCGGAAGTCTCGCTCCCGGCGAGCCGCAAAGCTGCCGAGGCGGCCGGGTCTGGACGCGCGGCACACTGAGCCGTAACGTCAGCCGGAGTAGTAACTAACACTGCTAGTTTTCTGTGTTCCGCTGTGTGAGCGCCGCCGGAGGCCACGCCCATGTCCGCACCCTCGAAGCTGCCGCCCTTCGACCCCAGCGACCCCCTCGGCATCGACGATCTGCTCGACCCCGAGGACCTCGCGATCCGCGACACCGTCCGCAGCTGGGCCGCCGACCGCGTCCTGCCGCACATCGCCGACTGGTACGAGCGCGGCGAGCTCCCCGGCATCCGCGAACTGGCCCGCGAACTCGGCTCGATCGGCGCGCTCGGCATGTCCCTGAAGGGATACGGCTGCGCGGGCGCCACGGCGGTCCAGTACGGCCTCGCCTGCCTTGAGCTCGAAGCCGCCGACTCCGGTATCCGCTCGCTCGTCTCTGTCCAGGGCTCACTCGCCATGTACGCGATCCACCGCTTCGGCTCCGAGGAGCAGAAGCAGCGGTGGCTGCCCGGCATGGCGGCCGGCGAGATCATCGGCTGCTTCGGCCTCACCGAGCCCGACCACGGCTCCGACCCGGCGGGCATGCGGACCTTCGCCAAGCGGGACGGCTCGGACTGGGTGCTCACCGGCCGCAAGATGTGGATCACCAATGGCTCGGTGGCCGGGGTCGCCGTGGTGTGGGCGCAGACCGACGAGGGCATCCGCGGCTTCGCAGTACCGACCGACGTCCCCGGTTTCTCCGCCCCTGAGATCAAGCACAAGTGGTCGCTGCGCGCCAGCGTCACCAGCGAGCTGGTCCTGGAGGAGGTACGGCTGCCCGCCGACGCCGTACTGCCGGGCGTCACCGGTCTCAAGGGCCCGCTGAGCTGCCTCACGCACGCCCGCTACGGAATCGTGTGGGGCTCGATGGGGGCGGCGCGGTCCAGTTTCGAGTCCGCCGTGGAGTACGCGAAGACGCGCGAGCAGTTCGGCAGGCCGATCGGCGGTTTCCAGCTCACCCAGGCCAAGCTCGCCGACATGGCGGTGGAACTGCACAAGGGGATCCTGCTCGCCCACCATCTGGGCCGCCGCATGGACGCGGGGAAGCTCCGCCCCGAGCAGGTCAGCTTCGGGAAGCTCAACAATGTGCGGGAGGCGATCGAGATCTGCCGCACCTCGCGCACCATCCTCGGCGCGAACGGGATTTCGCTGGAGTACCCCGTGATGCGCCATGCGACCAACCTCGAGTCGGTGCTCACCTACGAGGGCACCGTCGAGATGCACCAGCTGGTGCTGGGCAAGGCGCTCACCGGCCTGGACGCCTTCCGGTGACCCGGCGGCCTGTTGTCCTCGGACGCCGGACGGGCCGGCGTTCGGCGAGCGCCCTGCTCAGCTCTGGTTGAAGAAGCCGTCCTGCGAAGAACGGCTCGCGGCTTCCCCGCTGACGACCTGTGTGTCGGCGGGGCTCAGCAGGAAGACCCGGGTGGCGACGCGCTCGATCGAGCCGCGCAGCCCGAAGGTCAGCCCTGCGGCGAAGTCCACGACGCGCTTGGCGTCGGAGGGCTCCATGGACGTGAGGTTCACGATGACCGGGACGCCGTCCCTGAACAGCTCACCGATGCCGCGGGCGTCCCGGAAGCTGTCCGGGGAGACCGTGGCGATCCGGCGGCCCTGTTCCTGGGCGGACTCGGAGGCCACGCGCACCCGCGGGTCGGTGACCCACGCGTCACCCGTCTCAGCACCCTCGGCGTACTCGTCGTCGTAGTAACGCTCGTCACTGTCCTCGACGAGTCCCAGCCAGGCGCTTGCCTTGCGCACAGATCCCATGGACGCCTCCTTCCGCTCCAGTCCGCTCATTGCGGTCTTTTCTCGTTCCGCATCCCTATGGTCGTCCATGATGCGGATCGCGCGCCAAGTAGATAGTCGCCGCGCAGGGTATTCGTGACGGTACTGGTGCACAAGATGTGGCGATTCGTCAATATTCTTCCTGTGTACGGGGGGTTGCGGGCCCAAAATATGAAAGTCGTGTCACGCGGGTGACGGTGGGCGCGTCCGGGTGAACGGATCACTCGATACGATGCGTGCCGCACTGTGGAACGACTCTCGGGGGACCGTCGTGTTCGGAATCGTCAGGCCATGCACTCATCGCCTCACCGATGGGCTCAAGACCGAGTGGATGGCCCATCTGTGCGGACTCTGTCTGGCACTTCGCGCCGACCACGGCCAGTTCGCCCGGGTCGTGACCAACTACGACGGCCTGATCGTCTCGGTTCTGACGGAGGCTCAGACCGAGCGCACCCCCGCCTCCCGGCGCACCGCGGGCCCCTGCCCGCTGCGCGCCATGCGCACCGCACCCGTCGCCCGGGGTGAAGGAGCGCGCCTGGCGGCAGCCGTCTCCCTGGTGCTGGCGTCGGCGAAGATTCGGGACCACGTCGCCGACCGGGACGGGGTGTTGGCCCGCAGGCCGGTGGCGGCCCCCGCCCTCCGGGTCGCCGCGGGCTGGGACCGGGCCGGGGCGCGCACCGGCGCGGAGCTCGGCTTCGACACCGCGGTGCTGCTCGACGCCATCGAGAGGCAGAGCGGGATCGAGGCGCTGGCCGGGCCGGGCACCCCGCTGCTGACCGTCACCGAGCCGACCGAGACGGCGACCGCGGCCGCCTTCGCCCATACCGCCGTACTGGCCGGACGGCCGGAGAACATCGCGCCGCTGGCCGAGGCCGGGAAGCTCTTCGGACGGCTCGCGCATCTGCTGGATGCCGTCGAGGACAGGGAAGCTGACGCAGCGTCGGGTGCCTGGAACCCTCTCGCCGCCACCGGCACCTCGCCGGCCGAGGCGCGACGGCTCGCCGACGACGCGGTGCACGGGGTGCGGCTCGCGCTGCGCGACGCCCGCTTCGCCGACGACAAGCTGGTGCACGTGCTGCTGGCGCACGAGCTGCAGAATTCGGTGAACCGGGCGTTCGGGACGACGACCTGCGCGCACCAGGGGTACGGAGGCCCGCCGCAGGGCCCGCACCAGGGACAGGGCGGTCCGTACGGCCAGGGACCGTACGGCCAGGGTCCTTACGATCAGGGACCGTACGGCTCCGACAACCCCTACGGCGGGGGCGGCCCCAGCGGTCCTGGTGGGCCCGGCGGTATGCCGCCCGGCTTCCACCAGGAACCCCAGAAGCCGGGCAGGCGCGGCTTCTGGGCCGGCTGCGCCGCCTTCGTCGGGCTGTGCTGCACCTGCAAGCTGTGCTGCGCCGAAGAGTACGAAGGTCCCTGGTCCCGCAAGAAGCGCGAGGGCTGCTGCCACAAGTGCGACTGCGACTGCTGTGACTGCTGCAGCTGTGACTGCTGACCTGGCGCGTCGGATCACTTGATCTCGGGCGGCGAGATCTGCGACTTCGCGATCGCCGACTCGGTCGTGCCCCACTTCTTCAGGATCCGGTCGTACGTCCCGTCCGTCTTGAGCTTGTTCACCGCCGCCTGGAAGGCGGGCGCCAGCGGGGTGCCCTTCTTGAAGGCGATGCCGACGTCGAGCCGCTTGAACTCATTCAGGAACTTCGTGCCCTCCAGCTGGGTCACGGCGTAGCGCAGACCGTTGATGGTGCTCATCACCACATCGCTGCGGCCCTGCTGGAGGGAGATCCAGACCGCGCCCGGCTCGGCGTACGTCTGGACCTTGTACGGCTTCTTGCCCGCCTTGGCGCAGACGCCCTTGTTCTTCTCCAGGGACGCCTCGAAGGTGGTGCCGGCCCCCATCGCGACATTGAGTCCGCACAGATCGGTGAAGGCCGAGATCTTCGTCAGCTTGCTGCTCTTGAGCGCGGCGAAGCCCTGGCCGTCGTTGATGTAGGTGACGAAGTCGATGGTCTTGCGGCGCTCGTCGGTCACACCGAAGTTGCCGGTGCCCAGGTCGTACTTGCCGCTGCCCAGCGCCGGCAGGATCGCCTCGAAGCTCGCCACCTCGCGCTTGAGCCTGAGCCCCAGCACCCTGGCGGCGGCCTCGGCGAAGTCGATGTCCTGGCCGACGGCCGTCTTGCCGTCCTCCAGGAAGGTCGCGCCGGGCGGACTGCCCCCGACGGCACTGGCGATGGTGAGGGTGCCCCTGCCGCGTACGTCCGCGGGCAGCAGCTTCGCGATCGCCTCGTCCTTCGCGACCGAGGACACCACATCGGTGGTGGGGAGCTTGCCGGGCTTCACACCCGGCTTGGCGCCGACGCCGGCGGTCGCCGGGTCGCCGGAGCCGCAGGCGGTCAGTGTCAGCGCGGCGGCTGTGATCAGCGCGAAGGCGACGGCGTGGCGTGTCCTGCTCATGATGCTGGGGTCTCCTGGTGCTTCTCGAACGGCAGCGGGCCGATCGACTCCGGATCTGCGGACAGATCGAAGAGAGGGCGGTATCCGGCGGCCAGGTAGAGGCCCTTGGCCTCGGGCTGGCGCGGTCCGGTGGTCAGATGGATCCGGGAGTAGCCGCGGTCGGCGGCCTCTCGCTCCAGCACGCGCAGCACGCGCCGGGCAAGGCCACGGCGGCGGTGCGCGGAGTGCGTCCAGATCCTTTTGAGCTCGGCCGTGCTTGCGTCGTAGCGGCGGTACGCGCCGCCGGCCACCGGCCGGCCCTGCTCCAGGAGCAGCAGGAACGCGCCGCCGGGCGGGGTGAACTCCTCGGACGGGTAGTGCTCCAGATCGAAGGCGGAGCCGTACCGGCTGATGTATTCGTGCGCCAGCTCCTCCAGGAGCGGGCGGGCCAGGGGGTCGTCGACCGTGGTCCGGATTACGGACAGCGCGGAGCCACGACTCGGGGTGAACGTCATGCGTGCCCTTCTTCGAGCAGGCAGGAGGAAGCGGGGTACGGCGAGGGGGGAGATGCGCGTGCTGTGCTTGTGAAGGCGCGAAAAGCAGAAAACGGCGCGAAAGCGCGCGAACGCCGAGAAGCAGCGGGGGTCAGCTCAACAGGAAGAGGACCACACTCGACCGAAGTCGATGTGGGAGCGCGTGACCAGCCACTGCTGCGGATGCATGGCTTAAGTGGAACAGGCATCCGTTTCCGCGTCAACTGCCGTGAGACATACGGCTCACAGTCTGGACAGGCTTGACAGTGGGCCGCCTCGACCCTTTAGCCTCGGGAGCGGATCGTGCTGAGGGGCTCGGTCCACGTTGTGTTTCCAGTGAAGGCATTCCCGTGTTCGATCTCTGCATCCACGGAGCCTTCGCATGGCTGTGTCCACAGACACCATCCCCGAATCATCCGCGGCCGGGCCGGCCAAGACCGACGCCGTGCAGCCGCGCATCGTGCCCGTACGCCGAACAGGCCAGTGGGCGGCGGCAGTTGTCGTACTGCTGCTGCTCGCGGGCGCCGTCAGCTCCGTCGTACGCAACGACGCCTTCCAGTGGGACGTCGTCGGCGACTACTTCACCTCGGCCTCCGTACTGCGCGGCCTCGGCCTCGCCCTCTGGCTGACCGCCGTCGTCATGGTGCTGGGCTTCGTGCTCGGCACGCTGCTCGCCGTGATGCGGCTGTCCGCCAACCCGGTGCTGCGAAACGTCAGTTGGGGATACACCTGGCTGCTGCGCTCGACGCCGATCCTGGTCCAGCTACTGTTCTGGTTCAACATCGGCGCCCTCTACCCGCAGATCCTCGGCGTCAAGACGGTCAATCTGCTGAGCCCGGTCACCATCGCGATCATCGGGCTCACGCTCCACGAGGCCGCGTACGCCGCCGAAGTGGTGCGCGGCGGCATCCTCTCCGTCGAGCGCGGACAGATCGAGGCCGCCGAGTCGCTCGGCCTCGGGCGCCTGCGCAGACTGCGCCGGATCGTGCTGCCGCAGGCCATGCGCTCCATCGTGCCGCCCGCCGGGAACATGCTCATCGGCACCCTGAAGGGCAGCTCGATCGTCAGCGTGATCGCCGTACAGGACCTGCTCTACTCGGTGCAGCTCGTCTACCACCGCACCTATCAGGTCGTGCCGCTGCTGCTCGTCGCCACCATCTGGTACGTCGTGGTGACCTCTCTGCTCAGCGTCGGCCAGCACTATGTCGAGCGGTACTACGCGCGCGGCACGGCGGGTGCGCGATGAGACCGTCCATCGTCGTGATCGGAGCCGGTCCGCGGGGGACCGGATTCCTGGAGCGACTGGCCGCCAACGCCCCCGAGCAGTACGCCGATCTGCCCCTGGACATCCATCTGGTGGATCCGCATCCGCCCGGCGGCGGCCGGATCTGGCGCCACGAGCAGTCCCCGCTGCTCTGGATGAACTCCATGGCCGAGGACGTCACCATGTTCACCGACGACACGGTCGAGCAGCGGGGTCCGGTGCGGCCTGGCCCCACGCTCGCCGAGTGGGCCGGTCTCGACGGCCAGACCTTTCCCAGCAGGCAGCAGCAGGGGGCGTATCTGCGCTGGGTGTACGAGGAGGCGGTGGCTGCCCTGCCGCCGACCGTCACGGTGCACGAGCACCGGGCGACCGCCGTGCGCGTCGGCGGTCCGCGCGCAGGCCGCCAGCGCGTCTGGCTCGAAGGGCGTACGGAGCCGCTGACCGCCGATCTGGTGGTGCTCACCCTCGGCCACCTCGACGCCGAACTCGACGACGAGCAGCACGAGTTGGCCGACTTCGCACGGCGTCACACACTGCTCCATCTGCCGCCGGACTTCACCGCCGACAGCGACCTCGACGGGCTCCCCGCCGCTGAGCCCGTCATCGTCCGCGGCTTCGGACTGGCCTTCATCGATCTGATGGTGCTGCTCACCGAGGGTCGCGGCGGACGGTACGAGAACGGCGAATATGTGCCATCGGGCCGGGAGCCCGTCCTGTACGTCGGATCGCGGCGCGGTGTCCCGTACCACTCCAAGATCGGTTACGGACCGCAGAGCGAACGGCCCCCGCTGCCACGCTTCTTCGGCCCCGCCCAGGTCGACGCGCTGCTCGGCGGACCCGTCGACTTCCGCCGCGACGTATGGCCCCTCGTCGACAAAGAGCTCGGCTACGCCCACTACCACCGGCTCTTCACCGCCCACCCTGAGTCCACCGCGGTCAACTGGCCCGACTTCGAGGAGAAGTACGCAGCCGCCCAGGCCGGCAGCCCGGAGCTGCACACGCTGGTCGCCGCCTCCGTTCCCGACCCGGCCGACCGCCTCGACCTCGAAGCGCTCGACCACCCGCTCGACGGCGTGCGCTTCGGCTCGTACGACGCGCTCCAGGACGGGTTGCGCGGCTACATCACCGCCGACCTCGACCGCCGCCACGATCCCGCGCACAGCGAGGACCTCGCCGTCTTCCTCGGACTGCTCTCGGTCTACGGGCAGCTGATCCGGCTCGGCGACATAGGCGGCTGGTGGCACGGGTTCTTCAACTATCTCGCATCCGGCCCGCCCGGCCCCCGGCTGCGCCAGCTCCTCGCCCTCTCCAGCGCCGGAATCGTCCGCTTCCTCGGCGCGGGCATCACCGTCGAGGCCGACGAGAAGCGCGGCATCTTCCGGGCGGGCAGCGCCAGCGTGCCGGGGGAGTGGATCGAGGCGCGGGCTCTGGTCGAGGCCCGGCTGCCGGCGCCCTCGCTCGAGCGCACCCGCAGCCCTCTGCTGCGCGCGCTGTACGCGGACGGGGCCGCCGCGACCCCCACCGGACTGCTCTCGGTGGACCCCGAGGACGGCCGGGTGCTCGACCGCTCGGGCCGGCCGCATCCGCGCCGCTTCGCCCTCGGTCCGCACACCGCCGCCCGGGCGAGCGGAGCCTTCACCCGGCCGCGCACGGGAGGCCCGGCCTTCGCGCAGAACGACGCCACCGCGCGTACCGCGCTCGCCCTACTGCGTGACCTCTCGTGTCACAGCCGCCTCATCGCGTGATCGCGGACTCCGTTCTCGTACGCCCATCACCGAACATCACGGACCTCACGGAACATCGCGGACCTCACGGAACTCGAAGGAACCCCATGTCGCTCACCAGCGATCCACCCAAGGCGGCCGTCGTCGCCACCGAGGACTACGGCGCGCTGAAGGTCGTGCCCGTACGCCACCCCTGGCGCTGGGTCGCCGTCGCCGCCACCGCCGTACTCGTCGCGCAGTTCCTGCACGGACTGGCCACCAACCCCGCCTGGGAGTGGGACGTCTTCGCCCGCTTCTTCGCAGCGGAGACGATCCTCAAGGCGGTCTGGGTCAGCCTCCAGCTCACCTTCTACGGCACGGTGCTCGGCTTCGCCCTCGGCATCCTGCTCGCCTTCATGCGCCTGTCGGCCAGCCGCTTCCTCGTTTCGGTGGCCGTCGCCTACATCTGGGCGTTCCGCTCCATCCCGCTCATCGTGCAGCTGCTGTTCTGGTTCAACCTCGCCTATCTCTACAAGGAGCGGCAGTTCGGGATCCCCTTCGTCAAGGACGGCTCGTACGCCAAGGTGCTCAAGCGCTGGGGGCTCTCGAGCGAGGCGGTCCCGAAGGCGGAGATCAATCCGCCCGGCCTGCCCAAGCCCAAGAACTGACCAGCGCCAGAAAGGCACTTCTGCCATGTCCGCCACCCGGCCTCTTCATCTGGCCGTCGCCCTCGACGGCCCGGCGCAGTACGACGCCGCGTACTACGTCGGCCTCGCCCGGCTCGCCGAGCGGGGCGCACTCGACTTCGTGACCCTGGGCGACTCCTTCGCCCGGCCCGGGCTCGACGCCCTCGCCGTGCTGTCGAGGGTCGCGCCCGTCACCGAACGGATCGGCCTGGTGCCGACCGTGACCACCACCCACACCGAGCCCTTCCATGTGTCCACGGCCGTGGCCACCCTCGACTGGGTGAGCCGCGGCCGGGCCGGCTGGCAGGTCGACGTGTCGACCACCGAGGCCGAGGCCCGGCTCTTCGGCCGCCGCCCGGCAGCGCCCGCCGACGCGGTGTGGCGGGAGGCCGCCGATGTCGCCGACGTCGCCGCCCGGCTGTGGGACAGCTGGGAGGACGACGCCGAGATACGCGACATATCGACAGGGCGGTTCATCGACCGCGCCAAGCTGCACCACGTCGACTTCGAGGGCGGCACGTTCAGTGTGTGCGGCCCGTCGATCGTTCCCAGGCCGCCGCAGGGCCACCCAGTCACCGTCGTGGACGGCACGGGGGAGCCGGGCAGGGAAGCCGCCGCCCGGCACGCCGATGTCGTTCTCGTACGGGCGGGCGCACCCGACCAGGCCGCCGCCCTCCGCGACGACATACGCCGGCGTGCCGAGGCACACGGCCGTGACCCGGACACGCTCCGGGTGCTGGTCTCGCTCGTCGTCGACCTCGGCGAGAGCGAGTCCGCGCCGGAGCCCGGCCTCGACAGCGGCCCGCAGCTCGCCGGGGGCGGCCCGCACTACAGCGGCGGCCCGGTCGACCTTGCCGAGCTGATCACCCGGTGGCACGGTCAGGCGGCGGCGGACGGCTTCCATCTGGCGCCCATCGCACCCCACCGGGACCTGGAGCGGATCGTCAACGGCACGGTCGCGCTGCTCCAGCACCGCAGTCTGTTCCGCACCTTCTATCCGGGCGGCTCGCTCCGCGAGCACCTGGGCCTCGTCAGGCCCGCCAACCAGTACGCCCACGCCGGGGGAACCACATGACCGCCGTACGCAAACAGATACACCTCGCCGCCCACTTCCCGGGCGTCAACAGCACCACCGTCTGGGCCGACCGCCACTCGAAGAGCCAGATCGACTTCTCCTCCTTCGAGCATCTCGCCCGCACCGCCGAACGCGGCCTGTTCGACTTCTTCTTCCTCGCCGAGGGGTTGCGGCTGCGTGAGCACAAGGGCGAGATCCACGACCTGGACGTGGTCGGCCGCCCCGAGTCGATCACAGTGCTGAACGCGCTCGCCGCCGTCACCGACCGACTCGGCCTCGCCGCCACCGTCAACGCCACTTTCAACGAGCCGTACGAACTGGCCCGCCGGCTTGCCTCCTTGGACCATCTCAGCGGCGGCCGCGCCGCCTGGAACGTCGTCACCTCCTCCGACGCCTTCACCGGGGAGAACTTCCGGCGCGGCGGCTTCCTCGACCGGGCCGACCGCTATACGCGGGCCGCCGAGTTCGTCTCCGTCGCCCGCAGACTCTGGGACTCCTGGACGCCGACCGGGACAGCCCGCCCCTTCGCCCACAGCGGCCAACACTTCGAAGTAGAGGGCGAGTTCACGGTCCGGCGAGCGCCACAGGGCCACCCCGTCGTCATCCAGGCGGGCGACTCCGACGAGGGCCGGGAGTTCGCAGCGTCCGCCGCGGATGTGATCTTCACGAGGCACGGGACGCTGGAGGAGGGCCGCGCCTTCTACGCCGACGTCAAGCAGCGCCTCGCCCGCCACGGCCGCCGCCCGGGCGACCTCAAGGTGATGCCCGGTGTCACATTCGTCCTCGGCGACAGCGACGCCGAGGCGCAGGAGCGGGCCGCGGAGATCCGTCGCCGACAGGTCTCCCCGCAGAACGCGATCCTCGCCCTGGAGCTGGTCTGGGGCCGCGACCTCTCCTCGTACGACCCCGACGGGCCGCTCCCCGACATCGATCCGGATCCCGGCTCCGCGCTCGTCCAGGGCCGGGTGAGGCACGGCGACCCCTTCGCTGTCGCCGCCAAGTGGCGTGCCCTGTCGGAGGCCAAGGGGCTGTCGATCCGGCAGACCGTCATCGAGACGACCAGCCGGCAGTCCTTCATCGGCACCGCGCGGAGCGTGGCCGCCGCGATGGACGAGTTCGTGTCGACGGACGCGGCCGACGGCTTCATCCTCGTCCCCCATCTCACCCCCGGTGGCCTCGACGACTTCGTCGAGCAGGTCGTGCCGCTCCTCCAGGAGCGCGGGGCCTTCCGCACGGAGTACACCGGCACGACGCTGCGATCGCACCTCGGGCTCGCCGAGCCGGTGTGGAAAGGTTGATCACCATGAGCACAGACGCCCACGCGGACGCAGACGCGGAAGCCGCGCAGGACTGGAGGAGCTGGCACGAGCACCGCACCGCGACAGTCTCGGCGCCGTACGGACCGTTGTCCCTCACCGGCACGCACTGGCTCTCGGACTACCCGGAAGGTCGAATTCCGGCCGTCCCGGGCCAGTGGCGCGATGACGGCGACGAAGTGGTGCTGTCCGCTGCCGCCGAGGACGGTCTGACCGTCGACGGACAGCCGCTGACCGGCGACGTCCGGCTGACGGCGGACCACGGCGCGATCCCCGACGCCCGGGTCGCGCACGGCGAGCGGCGCTTTGTCGTGCCGCGCCGCGAAGGCCTGTGGGCGGTACGGGACTTCGACCCGGACTCGCCGGCGCGCAAGGCCTTCCAGGGCATCGAGGCGACCGCGTACGACGCCCGCTGGACGCTGCCGGGGCGCTTTCGCCCGTACGAGGAACACCGCAGCGTACGGGTCGAGAACGCCGACGGGCGCGAGCGTGGCCTCGGCCTCGGTGGCGAGATCGTCTTCGAGATCGACGGCCAGGCGCGCACCCTCCAGGTCGCCGTCGAGCCGGACGGCTCGCTGTGGGCGGTCTTCGCCGATGCCACCAGCGGAAACAGTAGTTACCGCTTCCGGTTTCTGCGGCCCTCCGCACCGGCCGCGGACGGCACGGTGACCGTCGACTTCAACCGTTCGCTGCTGCCGCCGTGCGCCTTCGCGGACCACTTCATCTGCCCCTTCCCGCCCCCTGGTAACACCCTGGAGGCCGGCGTCCCCGCGGGCGAACGGAACCTCCTGGGCGGCTGAGCCGTCCTACCGGCCGGACAAGTACGGCACGGCCCCGGCGGCCACCGAGCCACCGGGGCACTGTGCCGTGGGTGCGCGGAGCGGCCGAAAGGCGCCCTTGCGCGGCTAGTTGACGCCCCGAATACTCCCGAACAGCGCTTGTCAGGAGCACGGCTTGTCCGAAAATCGAACGTGCTTCATCGAACGTGCTTCATGGCTGCGCCTCACGGGCCCCGAACCCCACAACGGGCCCCCGATTCCCCTCTGGAGGAACGACAAGTGAGGATCAAGCGCACCACCCCACGCAGTGGCACGGCGAGACGTACGCGTCTGCTCGCCGTCACCACTGGCCTGATCGCCGCCGCCGCGCTGGCCGTCCCCGCCGCCAACGCCAACCAGGCCCAGACCTTCAGCGCCAACCAGCTCACCGCCGCGAGCGACGCCGTACTCGACGCGGATGTGGCAGGTACCGCCTGGCACATCGACAAGGCCGCGGGCACCCTGGTCGTCACGGCCGACAGCACCGTCTCCCAGGCCGAAATAGCCAAGATCAAGCAAGAGGCCGGGTCCAACGCCGGTGCGCTGCGCGTCGAGCGCACCCCCGGCACGTTCTCCAAGCTCATCTCCGGCGGCGACGCCATCTACGCCACCAGTTGGCGCTGCTCCCTCGGATTCAACGTCCGCAGCGGCAGCACCTACTACCTCCTGACCGCCGGCCACTGCACCGACGGCAACCCGCCCTGGTACACCAACTCCTCGCGCACCACGAGCATCGGTCCCACGGCCGGATCCAGCTTCCCAGGCAACGACTACGGCATCGTGAGGTACTCCAACACCTCGCTGTCCCACCCGGGCACCGTCGGCAGCCAGGACATCACCAGCGCAACCAACGCCACGGTCGGCATGTCCGTCACCCGCCGCGGCTCCACCACGGGCACCCACAGCGGCTCCGTCACCGGTCTCAACGCCACGGTCAACTACGGTGGCGGCGACGTCGTCTACGGCATGATCCGCACCAACGTCTGCGCCGAGCCCGGCGACAGCGGCGGCCCGCTCTACTCCGGCAGCAGGGCCATCGGCCTGACCTCCGGCGGCAGCGGCAACTGCTCCTCCGGCGGCACGACGTTCTTCCAGCCGGTCACCGAGGCGCTCAGCGCCTATGGAGTCAGCGTCTACTGACGCACCACCTTCACGGTCGGCAGCAGTCGAGCCCTCGTCCGTATGACAGGACGGGGGCTCGACGTCGCGTCCCCTTTTGAGAGGATGTCAGAGCGGTCGGGCATGGAGGGACGGGGAGTTGCGGTCAGTGAAACGCATTGGAGTGACCGGCCACCGAGGAATCCCTCCCGAGGCCTACGCCCATATCCGCGCCGGAATGCACGCCGTGCTCTGCGGCCACGACGGCTCGATGGAGGCCCTGTCCAGCCTCGCGGCCGGAGCCGATCAGCTCTTCGCAGACATCGCCCTGGCCTGCGGCGCGGAGCTGACCGTGGTCATCCCCAGCGGGAACTACGAGGACGGCTTCACGGCCCCCGACGAGCTGGCCCGCTACCAGCGCCTCAAGGGCCGGGCCACCCGGGAGATCAAGCTCGCCTTCCCGTACTCCACCGACGAGGCCTACTACGCGGCAGGCGCCTACATCGCCGACAACTGCGACCGCCTTCTGGCGGTCTGGGACGGCCGTCCCGCCCGTGGCTACGGCGGCACGGCCGACATCGTCCGCTACGCACGCGATCTCGGAAAGCCCGTGACGGTCATCTGGCGCGACGGCCTTGAGCGCCACTGGATCTGATCGGCCATCAACTCCGGTGTCTTACCAGCCAGTCGGTGTGCTGAGGCGACACGATGCGCTCGGTCTCGTACACCGCTGACGGCCACTCCACATCGCTCACGGTGGTCTCCATCGCCGTATGCATCGCCGCGAGGTCCTCCTCCACCAGCGAGTGGGCCGCGATGAGAGGTTGATGACGGCGTATCTCGCTCCACGCCAGACACGCGGCCGCCGCCGAGGACAACAGCCCTGCCATCTCGACGGATTCGGCGAGCGAGAAGGTACGCAGCAGCGCGAAGAGCAGCGCGAGCAGGGTGAGCAGCCCGATCGAGGCGGACCACAGGACGGTCGCGCGGCGGGATATCTCCTTGCGGCGGTGGTACCAGTTGCGCTGCTCGATCAGCCGGTCCCTGACATACGTCTCCTTGCGGACGCTGAAGGCCTTGGCGCGCAGCAGCCGCATGGGTGTGGTGATCAGCTCCCCGGCCGCCACCTCCGGCACGCTCGGGCGCGGGTCCTGCCAGCCGACCTTGGTCAGTTCCCGCAGCCCTTCCTCCAGCCGCACGGTGAACAGCTCGTCCGCATCAGTGGAGTTGGAGTCGAAGGGTGCTCCATGGACCGCGTAGCGCCAGCACATCGACTTGATGAACTCCGCTGCGGAGCGGTTGAGTTGCCAATGCGACTTTGCTCTGCGCCTCGATGAGCGGTAGCTGAGGATCAGCACCCAGGCATACGCCAACGCGCTGAGTGCGCCGGGGAGTTGGAAGGTGTCGCCGAGCTTCAGTGACGACGGCAGCGCCGCCAGGGCCGCGCCGACGACCAGTAGCAGCAGCTGGTAGCGGGTGGCGCCGACGGCCTCGCGCTGGCGCGAGATGGCTATCGCGTCCGTGTGGTGGAAGAGAACCGGCAGATCAGTGTTTCTGAAGACCATGCTTTGCAGTGGGCCGGGAAACACGGTCATGCGCACCCCTGTCTGCAGTTTTGTCTTCACTCTTTAGGCGGAATGGCTTGTTCCGTACTCTCCTGCGAGAATGCGATGCAACTCTTTTGTTCCGTCTCCACGTGCTGAGTTGCTGCGAGTGGCCATGAGAGTAAAGTCGTGCCGCCGGCATCGCAACGGTGCGTGGTATCTGTGCTGGACACAACATCAAGGACGGCCCCCATGACGTTTCAGACCTCCGCGTCCTTCGCGGCTGCGAAGAAGAACCGCGTTCCGCTGGCACAGATCGATGTGCGTAGCACCGATACCGCCAGGAAGCTGGCCCGCGTCCTTCCTGCCGCCGCCGATCGCACTCTGCGTGCTTCCACGTTCAACTCGGCGCTCTAGACTGGCGGAATGACTGGACCCCCGGTCCCATTCCGCGAGATCGTATTGAAGGTTCACAGCAGATGTGATCTTGCATGTGACCATTGCTATATCTATGAACACGCTGATCAGAGCTGGCGTACCCGCCCAAAGGCAATCTCTGACGATGCGATTTCCTGGACAGCTCTGCGACTGGCCGAGCATGCCAAGAGTCATGCCCTGCCCTCCGTGTCAGTGATCCTGCACGGAGGGGAGCCTCTTCTGGCAGGACCCGCACGACTGCGACGTATCTGCGAGGAGCTGACCGCAGCCCTCGACGGAGTGGCCGAGCTCGACCTTCGGATCCATACGAACGGCTTACAGCTCTCCGCGCGCTACCTGGACCTCTTCAGCGAGTACAACGTCCGGGTCGGGATCTCCCTCGACGGCGACCGAAGCGCGAACGACCGCCATCGCCGCTTCGCGGACGGACGCACCAGCCATCCGCTGGTCCTCAGGGCCGTCGAACTGCTCCGGCAGGAGCGCTACCGCCACCTCTATCTCGGCCTTCTCTGCACGATCGACGTGGCCAACGACCCGATCGCCGTGTATGACGCGCTCACCGAGCTGGACCCTCCCCTCATCGACTTCCTGCTCCCGCACGCCACCTGGGACGACCCGCCGGCCCGCCCCGACGGCTCACCCACCGCGTACGCCGACTGGATCCTCGCCGTCTTCGACCGCTGGGAGGCGCAGGGCAGAAACGTGCCGGTACGGCTCTTCGAATCCGTGCTCTCCACGCTCGGCGGCGGCCCCAGCCTCACCGAATCCCTCGGCCTCGCCCCCACCGACCTCGTCGTCGTCGAGACCGACGGGACCCTGGAGCAGGTCGACTCGCTCAAAAGCGCCTACGAAGGCGCGGCAGCCACCGGATTCGACGTCTTCACGCACCCCTTCGACGACGTCGCCGCCCACCCCGGCGTCAGGGCGCGCCAGCTGGGCCTCGCGGGAGTCAGCGAGACGTGCCGGCAGTGTCCGGTCGTACGGTCGTGCGGCGGCGGGCTCTACACCCACCGCTACAGCTCCGGCAACGGCTTCGACAACACCTCCGTCTACTGCACCGACCTCGAGGCGCTGATCCGGGGCATCGAGCAGCGCACGGCCCCCTCGACGGTGTCCCCCGCGGTCACGGACCCGGGCGTGCTGATGGCCGAGCACCAGGACCTGACCCGCACACTGCTCGCCGAGCTCCATCAGGAGCTCGACGGGCGGGGCGGCGAGAAGTGGGACGAGGTCTGGCAGCTGGCAGGCGCCCTGGAGGGGCACGCCGATGTGCTCGACGCGGTGTTCGGCCATCCGTACACCTACACCTGGCTGCAGGACACGCTGGCCGCGCTGCGGACGGGGCGGCCGGAGGCGGTCCCACTCGCGCTCCGGCTGGCGTCGTACCTCGCCGCGGCGGTCGTACGGGGCGGGCTCGACCTCCCCGTCCGGATGCCGTACCGGGACGGCAGGCTCTGGCTCCCCACGCTCGGAGAACTGCGGCTGACCGGTCCCGGAGAGCCGGGCGAGGCCGAGGTGCGCCTGGCCGAGAAGGGCTTCCAGGTGCGGGTGGACGGACGTGCGCCGGTGCACGTACGCACCGACGAGGAGAGCGACGGCTGGCGGCCCGTGCGCACGCTCGGCGGCGACGGGGCGCCCGCACTGCGGCTCGACGACCTCGACCCGTACCGCAACTGCTTCGGCGTCCCCGTACGGGAGCGGCTCGGCGCGGGCGAAGTAGCCGACTGGAGCGAGCGGCTGGCCGTGGCCTGGGAGCTGCTGCGGCAGGCCGCACCCGAACAGGCCACGGAGGCCGCGGACTGTCTCACCACCCTGACGCCGCTGGTCTCGGGAGAGCCGTCACTGGGCCGGCACGGCTACGGTGCGCTGGCGATCGCGCTGCCCGACAGCCCCGAAGAGCTGGCGCCCGCGCTGCTGCGCGGATTCAGGCGGGCGAAGCTGCACGCGCTGGTCGAGGTCACGGATCTCTATGCACAGGACGGCTGGTGGCGCCATCCGGCGCCCTGGCAGGACGAGCCCGTTGCGGCGTCCGAGCTGCTGGCCGGCGCGTACGAACGAGTGGGCCTCGCGGCCTTCGAACCGGCCGGCGCCGACCACGCCGAGCGCGCCCTGGAAACCCTGGAGCGCGCGGCGGAGCTGACCGCCGGCGGGCGGCGCCTGCTGGACGAGCTCTGGAAAGAGGCCGGCCGTGGCTGAGGGCGGGCGCGGCCGCGGGCTGGCCCAAACGCTGCGCGGGCTGGGCGTACAGGACGGCATGACGCTGCTCGTCCATGCCTCCCTGCGCGCCACCGGGCTGCGCGCCGACACCGTCCGCGACGCGCTGCTGGACGTGCTGGGCGCGGACGGCACACTGGTGTTGCCCGCGTTCACCATGGAGAACTCCGACACGTCCCACTCGTACCTGGCCCGGGTGCGCGGGATGACACCCGAGCAGGCGGCGGCCTTCCGGGCGGAAATGCCGGCCTTCGACGCCGCGGCCAGCCCGAGTCAGGGGATGGGCCGGTTGGCCGAGTCCGTGCGCACCGCCGAGGGGGCCGTGCGCAGTAACCATCCGCAGACCTCTTTCACGGCGCTGGGGCGGCGGGCAGCGGAACTCCTCTCCCCGCATCCGCTGACTTCCCATCTTGGCGAGGACTCACCGCTCGGCGCTCTCTACCGGGCGCGGGCACAGGTGTTGATGATCAATGTGGATTTCGCCGTCTGCACCGCATTCCATCTCGCCGAATATCGCACCGGATCGCCTCTGCGCACCTACCGTTGTGTGGTGCAGCGACCTGGCGGGGGTAAGAAATGGACGGAGTACGAGGACGTCGACCTGGACGACAGCGATTTCGACGCGATCGGCGCCGCCTTCAGTTGGGGCATGGAACAGAAGGGACAACTGGGAGGAAGGTCCGCAAGGTTGTTCTCGATCAAGGACGCGGTCGACCATGCGGAGAGCTGGATGACCGAAAAGCGGTGTTGACTGACTGAACGTCGGGGAGATGGAGTGTGTCGGGCTCCGGAATGATTAATTCGCTCGCATCTCTCATCGATGCCGGGTGCCGGGGCGGGCGTTCGCACAGGACGGGGGTCGTGTGGCAGATTTAGCGCAGCGAGCGGCGGACCATCGGCCGTACTTCTTTCTCAGTTATGCGCACACGCCGCGGTACGGGGCCGGGGGCCCCGACCCGGACATGTGGGTGGAGCGGCTCTTCCGCGATCTGTGCGGCCATGTAATGGCCATGACCGATCTGCCGGCCGGTGCTCCAGCAGGGTTCATGGACCGGGAGATCCGCTCGGGGGAGGGCTGGTCGGAGCGTCTGGGTGAAGTACTGGCCACCTGCCGGGTGTTCGTGCCCCTGTTCTCGCCGCGGTACTTCGCCAGCGAGATGTGCGGCAAGGAGTGGTACGCCTTCGCCCAGCGGGCGATCTACCACCAGGCCAAGAGCAACAGGCCCGCGGAGGCGATAGTGCCCGCGCTGTGGGTGCCGATGCCGCCGGAGCAACTTCCGGGCCCTGCCGAGCGGTTGCAGTTCAACCACCGGGCCTTCGGCGACCGCTACGTCACCGACGGCCTCTACGGGCTGATCAAACTCCGGATATTCGCAGAGGAGTACGAGGCCGCCGTCTATGAACTCGCCAAACGCATTGTCAGCGTCGCCGACACTACGCGCGTCGGCTCGGGCAGCCCCGTCGACTACCGGCAGGCGCCCAGCGCCTTCGGCAAGCCCACCGGCGGCCCCCGCCCGATGCATGTGACCGTCGCCGCGCCCACCAGTCACGAGCTGCCCGAAGGCCGCACACCCGACTACTACGGCAAGCAGTCCCAGGACTGGAATCCGTACCACCCGGACTCGGCACGGCCGTTGGCGTACGTGGCCCAGGACCTGGTGCGCTCGCTCAACTACCAGGCGACGGTCTCCTCGTTCGACCATGAGTCGCCGCCCGATCTGAGCCAGCCACCCACCCGGCCCGAGATACTTCTCGTCGACCGCTGGGCGCTGGAGGACGAGGACCGGCGCCAGCGGCTCGCCGACTTCGACGCGGAGCCGCGCCCCTGGGTGAGCGTCGTCGTCCCCTGGAACCGCGACGACCCGCAGAGCCGGGTGTCCGAGGCCGAGCTGGTCCAGAAGCTGGAGCGCACGATGCCCCACCAGATGCGCCAGGGCCGCGCCGCCTGCCGGGCCGCTGCCAGAGGCGTGCTCAGCATGGAGGCATTCGGCCAGATCCTGCCCCAAGTGGTGGAGTCGGCTGCCCAGGAGTATCTGCGGCACGCCGAGGTCTTCCCGCCCGCGGCGCCTCCGCCTCCCGGAGCCCGCTCTTCCGAACGGCCCAGGCTCCGCGGCCCGATGGCCGAGTACGGCACCACCCACTACGTCCCGAACACGCGTGACATCGCCCCCGATGCGGAGGACACGGATGACGGCCAGTCGTGACGGACGCATCGTCACCTTCTATTCGTACAAGGGAGGTACGGGCCGCACGATGGCCCTGGCCAACACGGCCTGGATACTCGCCGCGAACGGCAAGCGGGTCCTGGCAGTCGACTGGGACCTGGAAGCGCCCGGCCTGCACCGCTTCTTCCACCCCTTCCTCGACCCCTCCACGCTCGGCGCCACCACCGGGGTCATCGATCTGATCACCGAGTACGCCTGGGCCGCGACCAGCCCCGAGCCGCGCCGCGACGACTGGCATCTCGACTACGCGCGCATCCAGCCGCACGCCGTCTCCCTCACCCCCGAGAGCCTCGGCTGGGAGTTTCCCGACGGCGGCACACTCGACTTCGTCTCCGCGGGCAAGCAGAACCGCGAGTATTCGGCGACCGTCTCCACCTTCGACTGGGACAACTTCTACGACCGGCTAGGCGGCGGCCATTTCTTCGACGCGCTGCGTGAGGACATGAAGGCCAACTACGACTACGTCCTCATCGACAGCCGTACCGGCCTGAGCGACATCGCCGACATCTGCACCGTCCATCTGCCCGACATCCTCGTCGACTGCTTCACCCTCAGCGACCAGTCCATCGACGGCGCAGCCTCGGTGGCCCGGCAGATCGACGAGCGGTACGGCGGCCGGGGCATCCGGATCTTCCCGGTCCCGATGCGTATCGACGAGGGCGAGAAGGAGAAGGCTGACGCCGGACGCGCGCTGGCCCGGCTGAAGTTCGACCGCTTCCCCACCGGCCTCGCCGGGGAGGACCTCACCGCCTACTGGGGCGCGGTGGAGATTCCGTACCGGCCCTACTACGCCTATGAGGAAACCCTCGCCACCTTCGGTGACGAAGCGGGCCTGACCAACTCCCTGCTCTCCGCCTTCGAACGGCTCACCGCCGTCATCACCGACCAGCGGATCACCTCGATGCCCGCCATCGGCGAAGAGGTCAGGCTCCGGATCAGGGATGCCTTCACCCGCCGCCGGCCCGCCCTGCCCGCCGACCTCTTCCTCAGCTATGTCGCCGAGAACCGCATGTGGGCCGACTGGGTGGAGTCCCTGCTCACCAGGGCCGGCTTCCGGGTCGTGCCACGCGACGTCTCGGTCGAACGGGACTCGGCCGACCCGGACGAACTCGCCGCGGAGAACGCCGCCCGCACCGTGGTGCTCCTGTCCACCGCATATCTCAAGTCCGCCCGCGCGGTGGAGCTCTGGTCGCGGGCCGCGGCCGAGGACCCCGGCGGCGGCAGGCACCATCTGCTGCCGATCCGGGTCGGCGACGTCCGGCTCACCACCCCGTACATCGACCGCAACCCGGTGGACCTCTTCCGGCTCGACGAGGTGCACGCCACCACCGCGCTGCTGCGCGCGCTGGACCGCCCGGTCCAGCTCCACGACAGCGCCTCGCCGGGGCCGCGCTTCCCCGGGACCGTGCCGAAGATCTGGAACGCGCCGCCCCGCAACTCCGGCTTCACCGGACGCTCGGTGGTGCTGGAGCGGATGCGCGACCAGCTCGGCGGCGGAATGGCGGTGGCCGCGGTGCTGCCCCAGCCACAGACCCTGTACGGACTCGGCGGCGTCGGCAAGACCCAGGTTGCCCTGGAGTACGTCCACCGCTTCATGGCCGACTACGACCTGGTGTGGTGGATCTCCTCCGAGCAGCCCGACGACGTGGTTGCCGGACTCGCCGAACTGGCCGTCCGGCTCGGCGCCCAGGGCGGCGAGGACATGGCGGCCGCCTCGCAGGAGGCCATCGACCTGCTGCGGCGCGGAGTGCCGTCCTCCCGCTGGCTGCTGGTGTTCGACAACGCCGACGACCCCGAGCAGCTCAAGCGGTTCTTCCCCCCGCAGGGGCCCGGGCACATCCTGGTCACCTCCAGGAACCAGACCTGGTCGCAGTACGGGGACGCGCTGCCGGTCGACGTATTCCTGCGCGAGGAGTCCATCGAGCACCTCCAGCGGCGGGCCCGCGGGCTGAGCATCGAGGACGCCGACCAGGTCGCCACCGCCGTCGGCGACCTGCCGCTCGCCGTCGAACAGGCCGCGGCCTGGATCGCGGAGACCGCCACACCCGTCGCCGCGTATCTGGAACAGCTCAAGGAACAGGCCGCAAGCGTCCTCGCGCTCAACCAGCCCCCCGGCTATCCCGAGCCGGTCGCCGCGACCTGGAACGTCTCCATCGAACGGCTCAAGGAGCGCTCGCCCGCCGCGGTGCGCCTCCTCCAGCTCTGCGCCTTCTTCGCCCCCGAGCCGATTTCCGCGAACCTCCTCTACAGCAAGGAGATGATCGAAGCGCTCAAGCCGTACGACTCCTCGCTGCAGGAGAAGCTGGTGCTCGGCCGGGTCATCCGGGAGATCGGCCGGTTCGCGCTGGCCAAGGTCGACCAGGTCTCCAACAGCATCCAGGTGCACCGACTGGTGCAGGCGGTCATCCGGGCCCAGCTGACCGAACAGGAGCAGCAGGACGCGCGGCACGCCGTCCACCGGGTCCTCGCGGGCGCCCGGCCCGACGACGACGAGCCGATCGACAACCCCGAGACGTGGCCGCGGTTCGCCAGCATCTGGCCGCACCTCGGCACCTCAGAGGCCAGGTTCTGCAAGGAGCCCGAGACGCGCCGGCTGATGATCGACCGGGTGCGCTATCTGTGGAAGCGCGGCGACCTGAACGCGGCGTACACGCTCGCCGACGAACTGCGCGAGATCTGGCGCGAGATGCTGGGCAATGACGATCTGCAGTATCTCTACCTCCGCTTCCACCTCTCCAACATCCTTCGCTCGCAAGGCCGTTATGTGGAGGCCA
Source organism: Streptomyces sp. V1I1 (assembly GCF_030817355.1). NCBI lineage: Bacteria > Bacillati > Actinomycetota > Actinomycetes > Kitasatosporales > Streptomycetaceae > Streptomyces > Streptomyces sp. V1I1. Next base: position 6,661,348 of record NZ_JAUSZH010000001.1, read on the forward strand.
AGGAGCTGGACGAGGTGACCCTGGAGCGTCAGCAGGCGGTGCTGGGTACCTCCCATCCGCATACGTACATGACCACCAGCGGTCTCGCGATGGACCTTGGCACCCTCGGCCAGTACGGCAGGGCGATGGAGCTGGCGACCGAAGCGCACGAGGGATTCAGCCAGATCTTCCACGAATCCCATCCGCGTACGCTCGCTGCCGCCAACAACCTGGCGCTGAATCTGCGCATGGTCGGCCAGTACGCGCGAGCCCGCGAGATCGACCAGGAGGTCTTCGACCGGCGCACCGAAGTACTCGGCACGGAGCATCCGTACACCCTCTCCTCGGCCATGAACCTCGCCCGTGACCTGCGGGAGGTCGGACGGTACGAGGACTCTGCCGCGCTGCTCAGCCGGACGTACGAGCTCTACAAGGAGCAGCTCGGCAGGACCTTCCCGGGCACGCTGGCGGCGGCCAAGAGCCTCGCCGTCTCGCTGCGCAGGGCCGGGCGGATCGAGGACGCGCGGCGGCTGACGACAGCCACCCGCAACCGCTATCGAGCCAAGTACACATCGGCCAACCCGGACTCGCTCGCCTGCGATCTGAATCTGGCGGCCGACCTGTTCGCGGCAGGGGAGCCGGTCGCGGCGCGGGATCTGGCGCAGGAAGTCGTCGACCAGTACATCAGGGTGCCGGGGGAGCGGCACCCGTACACCCTCGCCGCCGTCAACAACCTGGGCATCTTCCAGTGGGGCTGTGGCGCTCCGGAGGCCGCGGAACAGCTGCTGGTGAAGGCGTCCAGGACGATGCGGGAGGTCCTGGGCGAGAACCATCCGCACGCCCTGTACAGCACCATCAACCTCGCCAACGCGCTTGCGGATCTGGGTGGTCTGGAGGAGGCGCTGGAGATCGAGCAGCGGACCGTGAGCCGACTGCGCGAGGTACTGGGCTCGCACCATCCCGAGGTGCTCGGCATCGTCTCCAACATGTCCGTCACGCTCGGCCTGCTCGGCCGCAAGGACGAGGCGGCGCATGTGCGGGCGGAAACTGTGGTGGAGCTGCAGCGACTGCTCGGTGAGGAGCATGCGCTGACAAGGATCGCGCGGGACGAGCGCAGGGTGCACCGCGATCTGGAGCCGCTTTCCGTCTGACCCTGGGGCTCCGCCCCAGACCCCGCGCCTCAATCGCCGGCGGGGCTGGACTTTCCCGCCGGTCGGCCTGAACTTTCAGGCCGACCGGCGGGAAATCAAGCCCGTGGGGGTCCCCCCGGACGAAGTCTGGGGGAGATTGAGGACGAACCGGCTACCGGGCGGCCCCGGTCACCCCGTCACCTCTCGAGCAGCCACGTCAAGATCCGCGGCAACGCATGCAGCGCGTCGAAGTGCGCGGCGGTCGGTTCGAGTACGGTCGTCGCGCCCGGGATGCGCTGCGCCAGCCAGCGGGAGTGGCCCACGGGTGAGAAGACGTCCTTCTCGCCGTGCCAGAGCATCACCGGGCCCTTGATGTCGGCGGGGTCGAAGCCCCAGGGGCTGCAGAAGGCGAGTGCGTCGTCGATCCAGCCGTACGCGGAACTACGCAGCGCCTCCTGGTAGTTGCGAAGCAGCATGGACCTGACACCCGCGTCCGACACCACCATCCGGTCGGATTCGGTCAGCTCCCTGCGCAGATCGTCGAGCAGCCGGATCGGGTCCTTCCTGATCTCGGCGGAGCGCAGGATGAACCGCTCGGTCAGCCCTGCCGGGTCGTCCGACGCGCTGGTGTACTCCAGGACATTGGACGCGGCCATGCCCTCGAACCAGTCGAGTCCGTCGGCGTCCCTGGGCGCGAGCGTCACCAGAGCGGCGGTACGGGTGATCCGCTCCGGCATCAGGGCCGCACAGGCCAGCGCGTGCGGTGCGCCGCCCGAGCGGCCCACCACGGCGAACCGCTCCAGGCCGAGCTCGTCGGCGATCGCCCGTACGTCCTGGGCGACATCGGCGACGCTGCGTCCCGCCAGCCGGTCCGAACCGCCGTAGCCGGGGCGGTCGTACGCGATCAGCTGTGTGCCGCGCTGGTACAGCACCATGCCGCGCGGCGCCGGGCCCAGCCTGCTGCCGGGGGTGCCGTGCAGCAGGAACACCGGTCTGCCGTGCGGATCGCCCAGCCGTTCCACCATCAGATGCCGCCCGTCCGCCGTGCGCATCCGACGTCGCACTCCCGAGCCCCCTTCGTCGTAAGTGCCCCGTGCAGGCATGTGAGCCTTGGCATTCCCCACCGGTTCGATGATTACCCATCAGGGCCCTCACCGGGACTGCCTTTGTAGTCATTTGGGGGTTACCGTCGAAGAGGTACGTGCAGGCGCGTCCACATCGCACCCCAGGGGGCCGTGATGGTTGAGGCACTGGTGACGGCCGGCGTGGCCGTCGCGTCCGCGGGCGTCGTCTATGTGATGGCGGCGGCCCGGGTGGTCAAGCAGTACGAGCGGGGTGTGGTCTTCCGGCTCGGAAGGCTCAAGTCCTCGGTACGCGGCCCGGGTCTCACGCTGATCGTGCCGTTCGTGGACCGGCTTCGTAAGGTCAATCTGCAGATCGTGACCATGCCGGTGCCCGCGCAGGACGGCATCACGCGGGACAACGTGACGGTGCGGGTCGACGCGGTGATCTATTTCAAGGTCGTCGACGCCGCCGATGCCGTGGTGCAGGTGGAGGATTACCGGTTCGCGGTCTCGCAGATGGCGCAGACGTCGTTGCGGTCGATCATCGGCAAGAGCGATCTGGACGATCTGCTGTCGAATCGCGAAAAGCTCAATCAGGGGCTGGAGTTGATGATCGACAGTCCGGCGATCGGCTGGGGCGTGCAGATCGACCGGGTGGAGATCAAGGACGTCTCACTGCCGGAGACGATGAAGCGGTCGATGGCGCGGCAGGCGGAGGCGGACCGTGAGCGGCGGGCCCGCGTCATCAACGCGGACGCGGAGTTGCAGGCCTCGAAGAAGCTGGCGGAGGCGGCCGGGGTGATGTCGGAGCAGCCCGCGGCGCTTCAGCTGCGGCTGCTCCAGACCGTGGTAGCCGTCGCCGCGGAGAAGAACTCCACCCTGGTGCTGCCCTTCCCGGTGGAGCTGCTGCGCTTCCTGGAACGGGCCCAGCAGCCGCTGCCGCCCGCGGAGCCCGGTCCCGCGGAAGCGAAAACAGGACAGGACTAGTCCTTACGCGCTGCCCATGGCCTGGTTGCACGCGGTGTTCGCAAACGAAACCGACCAGTGGGGACGCTTTCTGTGAAGGCACTGTGAACGCACCCGCGTTGTCGTGTGCGCGTCCTGAAGTCGACCTTGTGTGCTACCGATCGGTATCGGAATAGTGGGCGCCCCATCCTCCGTGTCCTGGCACCCCACTTGCCCGGACACGGCCCCCACAGGAGGTCGATGTTGAAGCACCGACGCATGCCCAAAAGGAAAGCGGCGATCGCAGGCGGCGCGGTCGTCGCGCTGGTAGCCGCGGGCCTCACCTTCCAGAGTGCGAACGCCAGTGACGACACTGACCAGTTCGTCGCCAAGACGCTGTCCGCGGTAGCGGCCGGAAACCTTGCTTCCACCCTCAGCAAGGATCTGGGCACCGACGCGGCCGGTACGTACTACGACGCCGACACGAAGGCCCTCGTGGTGAACGTCGTCGACGAGACGGCCGCCGAGACCGTGCGCAAGGCGGGCGGCAAGGCCAGAATCGTGGAGAACACCCTCGCCGAGCTGAAGACCGCCCGGCAGACCCTCACCGTCAAGGCGACCATCCCCGGCACCTCCTGGGCCGTCGACCCGGTCACCAACAGGGTCGTCGTCACCGCCGACCGTACGGTCAAGGGTGCGGCGTGGGACAAGCTCAGCCAGGTCGTCAAGGGCCTTGGCGGCAAGGCCGAACTGAAGAAGTCCGCCGGGGAGTTCAAGCCCCTGATCGCGGGCGGCGACGCCATCCACTCCGGCGGCGGACGCTGTTCGCTCGGCTTCAACGTGGTCAAGGACGGCGAGCCGCACTTCATCACCGCCGGACACTGCGGGCAGGCCGGCAGCGAGTGGTCCGACTCGGCGGGCGGCCCGGCGATCGGCTCGATGGTCGACTCGCAGTTCCCCGAGAACGACTTTGCGCTCGTCAAGTACAGCGGCAGCACCGAGCACCCGAGCGAGGTCAACCTCTACAACGGCAGCTCGCAGGCGATCACCAAGGCGGGTGAGGCGACCGTCGGCATGCAGGTGCAGCGCAGTGGCTCCACCACCCAGGTGCACGACGGTGAGGTCACCGGGCTCGACGCCACCGTGAACTACGGCAACGGCGACATCGTCAACGGTCTCATCCAGACCACGGTCTGCGCCGAGCCGGGCGACAGCGGCGGCTCGCTCTTCGCGGGCGACACCGCGATCGGTCTGACCTCGGGCGGCAGCGGTGACTGCTCCTCGGGTGGCGAGACCTTCTTCCAGCCGGTGCCGGAAGCACTGAGCGCGTTCGGAGCCGAGATCGGCTGACGGCTCCCTCGTCTCTTTCCGGTCCGGCCCGCCCATGGAGAGCTCCATGGCGGGCCGGACCTCTTTTTTACGTCCTTGATCGCGCCGAAGAAGCCTTGTGCCCGGTGTTCACGCAGGTGGGGCGGGGTCGAATGGCTGATGCGCGACGTGTCGCACGAATGTTCGAAACTTGGTCTATGGTGGAGGTGGGGGAGGTGAGACGGACTGATCCAGGAGGTGCGGGTGCCCGGGTTCACGCATCTGCACACCGTTTCCGGGTTCTCCCTGCGATACGGGGCCTCGCACCCGGAGCGGCTTGCCGAGTGCGCCGCCGAGCGAGGCATGGACGCCCTCGCGCTGACCGACCGCGACACCGTCGCGGGCACGGTCCGCTTCGCGAAGGCCTGCGCCGAGGCCGGAGTGCGGCCGCTGTTCGGGGTGGGCCTCGCGGTCGGTGAGCGGGCGCGCAAGGAGGGGCCCACCGAGCGGCGGCGTACCCCGGTGCGCGGCGGCGCGTTCGTGGACGAGTCCGCTCCCCGTACGGTCTTCCTCGCCCGGTCCCGCGAGGGCTGGGCCGAGCTCTGCCGACTGGTGACCGCCGCCCACGCGGCGGACGACGGCAGCCCGCTGCTGTCCTGGGACGACAACCACGGCGAGGGGCTGACCGCGCTGCTCGGCCCCACCTCCGAGATCGGCCGGGCGCTGTCCGCCGGCCGTCCCGACCGCGCGGCGAAGCTGCTCGTGCCCTGGCAGGAGCGCTACGGCGACCGGCTGCGCCTGGAAGTCGTGCACCACGGCCTCATGGGCACCGGACCCGGCTCGCTGCGGCACGCCGCCCGCACCCTCGGCTTCGCCGCCGAACAGGGCGTGCGGGCCGTGCTCACCAATGCCGTCCGGTACGCCGACCCGGGGCAGGGTCCGGTCGCCGACGTCCTCGACGCCGCCCGCCGGCTCGTACCCATAGACCCGCGCAAGGGCCTCGACAGCGGGGAGCGCTGGCTCAAGGAACCGGCCGAGATGGCCCGTACCGCCGAGCGGGTCGCCGAGGCCGCAGGCTTCCGGCGCGACACCGCACACCGGCTGCTCGCCATGACGGAGGAGACGGCGGCCGAGTGCCTGGTCGACGCCGAGGACGATCTGGGGATCGGCGCCGTCCACTTCCCGGAGCCGCATCTGGTCGGCGCCGGGCGCCGCACCCCGCAGCGGGTGCTCGCCTCCCGCGCCGCCGCCGCAATGGTGCTGCGCGGCTACGACGGCCGCCGTGAGTACTGGGAGCGGATGCACCACGAGCTGGACATCATCGCGTACTACGGCTACGCCTCGTACTTCCTGACGGTCGCCCAAGTCGTCGACGACGTGAAGAAGATGGGCATCAGGGTCGCGGCGCGCGGCTCCGGCGCCGGCTCGCTCGTCAACCATCTCCTCGGCATCGCGCACGCCGACCCCGTCGAGCACGGGCTGCTGATGGAGCGCTTCCTCTCCACCCGGCGCTCCGTGCTGCCCGACATCGACATCGATGTGGAGTCCGCCCGCCGGCTCGAGGTCTACCGCGCGATCATCGGCCGCTTCGGCGAGGAGCGGGTCGCGACCGTCGCCATGCCCGAGACCTACCGGGTGCGCCATGCGGTACGGGACGTGGGCGCCGCGCTCTCCATGGACCCCGCCGAGATCGACAGGATCGCCAAGTCCTTCCCGCACATCCGCGCCCGCGACGCGCGCGCCGCCATGGAGGAGCTGCCCGAACTGCGCCAACTGGCAGGGGAGCTTCAGCGGGAAGGGGACAAGTACGGACGGCTGTGGGAGCTGGTCGAGGCGCTGGACGCGCTGCCGCGCGGCGTCGCCATGCACCCGTGCGGGGTGCTGCTCTCGGACGCCACGCTCCTCGCGCGTACGCCGGTGGTGCCCACCAGCGGCGAGAGCTTCCCCATGTCGCAGTTCGACAAGGACGACGTGCAGGACCTCGGGCTGCTCAAGCTCGACGTCCTGGGGGTGCGGATGCAGTCGGCGATGGCGCACGCGGTCGCCGAGCTGCGGCGGGCGACGGGGGAGGAGCTCGACCTTGACGACCCGGAGCAGGTGGAGCCGGACGACCCGGCGACGTATCAACTCATCAAGTCCACCGAGACACTGGGCTGCTTCCAGATCGAGTCGCCGGGCCAGCGCGACCTGGTCGGCCGGCTGCAGCCTTCCACCTTTGGTGACCTGGTCGTCGACATCTCGCTCTTACAGGCCGGGGCCGGTCGCCGCCGACATGGTGCGGCCGTTCATCGAGGCCAGACACGGCCGGACGCCCGTCCGGTATCCGCATCCGGATCTGGAGGGGCCGCTGAAGGAGACGTACGGAGTGGTCGTCTTCCATGAGCAGATCATCGAGATGGTGAACATCATGACCGGCTGCGGCCGGGGTGAGGCCGACCGGGTGCGACGCGGACTCTCCCACCCCGAGTCGCAGGGGAAGATCAAGGTCTGGTTCGCGCAGCACGCGGAGGCCAGGGGGTACGGACCCGAAGTGATCGCCCGTACCTGGGAGATCATCGAAGCCTTCGGCTCGTACGGCTTCTGCAAGGCGCACGCGGTGGCCTTCGCGGTGCCGACGTACCAGTCGGCGTGGCTCAAGGCGCACCACCCGGCGGCCTTCTACGCCGGGCTGCTCACGCACGACCCGGGAATGTACCCGAAGCGGCTGCTGCTGGCGGACGCGCGGCGGCGCGGGGTGCCGGTGCTGCCGCTGGATGTGAACCGGTCGGCGGCCGCCCATCGAATCGAACTGGTGTCCGGTACTCCTGATCGGTGGGGGCTGCGGCTCGCCCTCTCGGACGTTCATGGCATCAGCGAGGCCGAGACCGCGCGGATCGAGGCCGGGCAGCCCTACTCCTCGCTGCTGGATTTCTGGCAGCGGGCCCGTCCCGGGCGTCCGGTCGCCGAACGGCTCGCCCAGGTGGGCGCGTTGGACGCCTTCGGCGCGAACCGCCGCGACCTGCTGCTGCACCTCGCCGAACTCCACCGCGGGCAGCGCGGTCCGGGATCCGGTTCGCGGGCGGGCTCGGGGCCGTACGGCAGTCAACTCCCCCTGGGCGACGGGCAGAAGACCGCCCCGGTCGGACTCCCCGACCTCGGCGACGCGGAACGCCTCAGCGCCGAGCTCGGCGTCCTCGGTATGGACGCGTCCCGCCATCTGATGGGGGATCACCATGCCTTCCTCAAAGAGCTCGGAGTGGTCTCGGCGCAGCGGCTGCGCGCGGCACGGCACGGGCAGACGGTGCTGGTCGCGGGCGCGAAGGCGGCCACCCAGACACCGCCGATCAGGTCCGGCAAGAGGGTCATCTTCACCACGCTCGACGACGGTACGGGCCTGGTCGACCTCGCCTTCTTCGACGACAGCCACGCCGCGTGCGCGCACACCGTCTTCCACTCCTGGCTGCTGCTGGTACGCGGGGTGGTGCAGCGGCGCGGGCCGCGCAGCCTCAGCGTGGTCGGCGCGGCGGCCTGGAATCTGGCGGAGCTGGTGGAGCTGCGGCGTACGGGCGGGCTCGACGCGGTCGCGGCGCGGCTTGCGGAAGTCCCGGAGAAGGAGGGGCCGGCCGAGGCTCCGGCGGACAGTGGCCGGCGGATCCAGCTGTCGACGGGCTATGAGCTGAACCCCTGGGCGGACCTCCAGCCGCCGGGTGAGGGGACCCCGACCGGACGGAAGTTGTGGCACCAGAGTCCGGGGAGCGCGGGATGATCCTCTACGTACGCTTCCGACTGGCCCCGGCGCTTGAGACGGGCGGGGTCGAGGCGGCGCTGCCCGCGCTGCTCGGCCTGGCCGAGGACATCAGCCCCGTCGTGCAGGCGCTCCCGCCCGACGCCGCGCTCATCGATGTCCAGGGCGCCGAACGGTACTTCGAGCGGGACGCGGCCCAGCTCGCCGCGCTGCTGCGGGTGCGGGCGCTCGCGCACTGCGGGGTGGACTGCGCGATCGGTGCGGGCCCGAGCCCGATGCTGGCCAGGATGGCGGCGCGGGAGGCCGTGCCCGGGACGACCCTGGTGGTGACGGACGACGAGACGGCCGGGTTCCTGGCCGACAAGCCGGTCGCCGCGCTGGACGGCGTCGGGACGGCGACGGCCCGCACGCTGTGCGCGTACGGCCTCGACTGCGTCGGCCGCGTGGCCGAAGCGCCGCTCGCCGTGCTCCAGCGGATCGTCGGCGCGAAGGCCGGGCGCGAGCTGTGGGAGCGGGCGCGCGGCATCGACCGTACGACTGTCGTTCCGAACGCCGCCGCACGCTCGATCGCCGCCGAACGGGCTTTCAACCGGGATGAGTTGGACCCCGTACGGCACCGCACGGCGCTGCTCTCGATCGCCGAGGAACTGGGGCTGAGGATGCGCGCCGAGGGCCAGGTGTGCCGCTCCCTTACCCTCACCGTGCGGTACGCCGACCGGTCCACGACCACGCGGGCGCGCACCCTGCGCGAGCCGACCGCCCACTCCGCGGCGCTCACCGGTGTCGCGTACCGGATCCATGAGTCGCTCGGCCTGCAGCGTGCCCGGGTGCGGAGCCTGTCGCTGCGCGCCGAGGACCTGACGCCGGTCGAACGGGCGGCCCGGCAGCTGACGTTCGACCCGGCGGACGAGCGGGCGCGCAGGATCGAGGCGGTGGCGGACCGGGCGCGGGCGAAGTTCGGGCCGCGGGCGGTGGTTCCGGGCTCACTCGCCGCATAGCGCCTATGTGTTGACCAGGGGTCAGTTTTTACCGGCGCGTAACTTCCAATCTTTCTTTACTCGTGCGTAAGTTGGCTTGAGCACCACAAATCCAGCCATCGCTACTCCCTTGAGCCGCAAGGAGATTGCCCGATGCTGCCCTGGAAACGTGCCCTCAGACCGGTCGCCGCCCTGCTGTTGGCCGTGTCTGTCGCCCTCACACCTGCCGTCGCGAACGCCGACCCAGCGCCCCGCAGCGGCTGGAACAACTACTCCTGCAAACCATCCGCCGCCCACCCCCGCCCCGTCGTCCTCGTCCACGGAACCTTAGGGAACTCCGTCGACAACTGGCTCGCCCTCGCCCCGTACCTGGTCAGACGCGGCTACTGCGTCTTCTCCCTCGACTACGGGCAGCTCCCCGGCGTGCCCTTCTTCCACGGCCTCGGCCCGATCGACAACTCGGCCGAGCAACTCGACACGTACGTCGACAAGGTGCTCGCCGCGACCGGCGCATCCGAAGTGGACCTCGTCGGCCACTCCCAGGGCGGCATGATGCCGCGCCACTACCTCAAGTTCCTGGGCGGGGCCGACAAGGTGAACGCGCTGATCGGCCTCGCACCCGACAACCACGGCACCACGCTGAACGGCCTTACCAAGCTGCTGCCGTACTTCCCGGGCGCCGAGGATCTGCTCAGCGCCGCCACTCCGGGGCTGGCCGACCAGATGGCCGGCTCCGCCTTCCTCACCAAGCTCAACGCGGGCGGCGACACCGTGCCCGGCGTGCGCTACACGGTCATCGCCACTCGCTACGACGAGGTGGTCACGCCGTACCGCTCGCAGTACCTGGCAGGTCCGGGCGTACAGAATGTGCTGCTCCAGGCCCTGTGCGCGGTCGACCTGTCGGAGCATGTGGCGATAGGGCTGTTCGACCGGATCGCGTACCACGAGGTGACGAACGCACTGGATCCGGCGCATGCGACGCCGACGACGTGCGCGTCGGTATTCGACTGAGAAAAGCGCAACTGCGGCCCGCTCCCTTTCGGGGGAGCGGGCCGCAGCCCTGCCTCTTCGTCGTATACGTCAGCGGCTGTGACGCCCGCCGGCGGTCGCCCTGCGGCGGGCGGTGCCGAACATCGCCGCGGCGCCGATGGCGAGGGCGGCGGCGCCGCCGATCGCCATGTACGGGGTGTTGCCGTCGCCGCCGGTCTCGGCGAGGTTGTCGCCGGCGGGGTTCGGGGCGGCGGCGGGCTTGGCGACGCTGTTCGCTTCGGGAGCGTTGTTGCCGGCGTTGTTGTCGGCAGGCTTCTCGGCAGGCTTGTCGGCCGCAGCTGCGTCGGTCGCCTCCGCGTGATCGCCACCGTGGCCACCGTGATCGACGGTGGACTTGTCCGCGCCGTCCGCGATGTCCTCCTCGGAGGGTGCGGAGGCGGTCGGGGCGGGCGCACCGCCGCCGTTGTCCTGCCCGAAGACCACGTCGGAGCAGGTGTAGAAGGCCTCGGGAGAGTCCGAGCGCTGCCAGATCGAGTAGATGAGGTGCCGGCCGGACTTGTTCGGGACGACGCCGTCGAAGACGTACTCACCGTTCTGCAGCGTGGGGTTGGTGACCTTCGCGAACGGCTTCTCTTCCAGGTCCGACCACTTGAGGGGCTTGGTGGGGTCGTAGCCGTCCTTGGTGAGGTACAGCTCGAAGGAACCCTTGTGCGGGGCGGTCGCCTTGTAGCGGAAGGTGCGGTTGCCGGACGCGAGCTTGGAGGACGGCCAGTCGGCGCGGGGCAGGTCGAGCCCCTTGTACTTGTCGCGGCCGGCGCTGCACAGCTTTCCGTCCGGGATCAACTGCTGGTGGTTTCCGGCGGCGTTGGCGATGTTGACTTCGTTCCAGTCGTAGAAGGCCTGCGTACCGCTGGCCGCGACCGCCGCCTTGCACGCCGCCGAATCCGGACTCTCCGGGCCCCTCGGCGAAGCAGGCGGACACCCGGCTGACCGGGTCCGTCATCGACCCGTGCGCGACGGCCGGCGCGGCAGCCAGACCGGCGAGCGCGAGCGGCGCGAACCCGAGGGCGGCGACCGAGGTGACCTTACGGCGAGCGGTCATGGTGACGTACTCCTTCAAGAGCGGCATATGGGGGGTCCCGAGGCAGGCTCGAACTGGCGGCGCGGCCCCCCGTAGGACCACAGCGCCGACCGCTCGAACCGGCCCCGGCGATCAGCAAGCTAGCCGCTCGCAACCGCGAAATCGCCTGCTGGGAGGGGGTGATGGCGATCCTTATGCTCGCTTTAAGGCGGGGGTAAGAGGGCGCTCAGGAAGTTGGGTCGTGCGCGCTTGTCCAGCGGCGGAACGGGGATCGGCTCTCCATCACCGTCCGGGTGCGATCGCCTGAGGCCGTTCGTTCGAACACCTCGATCGGGGTGGACAGGTGGAAGGGGATGACTCCGTCCAGGGCGAGGACAGCCACGGTACGCATGGCGCAAGCATCACCGTGACCGTCCTGATGATCGTCCGCCCCGGATCCACCACAGGAGCCTGATCATGAACCGACCGAGCAGACTCCTCCGGGTCACCGCCTCCCTCGAACTTGCCTCCCTGGCAGTCCTGCTGGCCAATGTCAGCGTGCTGCACCTGCAAGCCGTCGCCTCAGCGATCGGCCCCCTGCACGGCTGCGCATATCTGATCGTCATCATCGCGACGGCCCGCGAGGCAGGCCCGGACCGGACGGCCACCGCACTCTCGGCCGTCCCCGGCATCGGGGGCATGCTCGCCCTGCGGCGGCTCGCCACGAGGTACGCGCGGCCGGCCTGACCGGCCTGCTTAGGGCCACATCCCCGTGCCCGAGCGACGGCCGCCCCTTTGGGCGGAGGCCGCCCGCGCTACAGTCACCAGGGGCGGCTCGCGGATGGCTACCAGGTCCTGCGGATCGCCGAGAGCTGCGCGGCCGAGGAGCCGGCGGGCGTGCGGTATCCGCAGGGTGAGGGAGCGCGGTGACGGGCCGGCGCCGCACCGCCCTCCTGCGGTCACCCGTCAGGTGGTGGCGCTTTCCGCCGTGTCGGGTACCGGCAGTGCCGGGGGCCACGGGATCTCCGCCAGCACGGGAAGTAGCGACTCCTCCTCGTAGTCGAGGTGCGCCGTCAGTTCCTGCGACATCCGGTCCAGCTCGGTGCGGAAACGCCGCGGGTCAGCGGTGCTGATGTCGGCCAGCAGGGCGAGGAGTTCGCCCTGGACACGGGTGACCGTCCGGTGTTCGTCGCGGAGCCGGTCGATGGCGTCGCGCAGGTGGGGGTGGTAGCTCGCGATCGCGGGGAACAGGTGCCCGTCCTCGCTGGTGTGGTGGAACTCCAGGGACTGGCAGAACGCGAGGCAGTGCTGCCGGATCTGCAGGCCGAGCCCTGGCGCCGGCGGTTCGTCGGAGCCGTGGTGGGCCGCCTGCGCGGCGAAGTGGGCGTCGGCCTCGGCGCGCACGTGCCGCAACTGCGAGCGCAGCCAGGTGTGGACCTCTATCAGCTTGTCGGCGAGGTTGTTGACCTCGCGGGGACCTGCCCCTTCCTCGGGCTCGGCCCGCTCCAGCGCCACGACCGGCAGGGCTCGGGTGGTCCGGGTCTGGTAGTCGCCGTATCCGGGCACCGCGCGCACCACGTGCGCGAACAGCCGCTCGCGCCGAGCGCCCTCGGCGGGGACGGCGATCGCTGCGAACGACTCGGTGCCGATCTCCACCTGCACCTGGGGATGGGCGAGCACGTTGTGGTACCAGGCGGGATGACTTGGCGCGCCGAGGTTGGACCCGACGACCAGCAGGAGGTCGCCGTCACGGACGTAGCCGAGGGGAGTGGTGTGCTGTTTCCCCGACTTCGCGCCGGTGGTGGTCAGCAGAAGGAGGTCGCCGCCCTCGAAGGGACCACCGACCTTTCCTTCGTTGGCGCGGAACTCCTCGATGACGGATTGGTTGAAGGACGTGGGCATACGGTGTCGAATCTCCAGGTGAAGAGTGCGTGGTCCGCGGTGACGGTGGATGACCGCGGTGATGGTGGATGACAGTGATGCGCGCAGCGCGTGGTGACCGCGCGCGAGCCCTCGCCCGGAGACGGACATCGATAGTCGATCGAGCACGCGGAGCCGTGGAGCAGTGGACGGTCGCCGGGATGCGGCGGCCGTCGGAGGCTCGGGAGGCAAGGCGTACAGACGTCACACGGCGGTGCAGGACACCGCGGACGACAAGGGACGACGCGCGGACGCGTTTACGTCAGGCGCAGATCGCTGAGTGTGAACTCATGGCATGGCCCCTTGGTGAATGGTGTCCGCCCGATCACCGGCCTGCCCACTGCTCTTTGGCCGGTGTCACGCGACACGCGCACCATTACAACCAGCCGGTAGTCGCCTGTCAATGCGGAAGAACGCGCGCGGACGCGGTTCGCTGGCCTGCGGTCGCGGGGGGTGTGGCAGCCGTGCACCGACCGCCGCAGCGGCTGGACTGCCTTCCTCAGCGTGAGGTCGACCTCCGGTGCGGGTGCCGTACAACCGGCGACCACCCCGGCCAGGACCGCGCACGCCCCCGCACCCCGAATCAGCCGACCTTGGCCTCGTAGATGAGGATCTCGGTGCCGGACACCTCTTCGCCGTCGTCGGGAGCCGCCCACATCCGCAGCTTGCTGCCCTCCGCCTCACAGCATCAGCTCACGCTTGGTGTACGCGCAGTCCTGGTAGTCCACGAAGTGGCTGGAGTTGGCCGAGTGGGCCAGTTGCCTGCCCTTGCCGCTCCAGGTGTAGAACTCCCGGGATCCCCACGTCACTCCGTGCAGCTCGCCGGTCCTGGGATCGGGCACGATGCCGCCGACGTGGTCAGCGACCTGGAACTCTTCATGCACCTCGAGGGTGGCCAGGTCGATCCGGTAGACGATCGAGTGGCTGTACGGCCGGTACTCCGCGACCGGAACCCACAGCGACGTCCCATCGGCGTCGATTCCGCCAGGGTGGTAGGCGTCTCCTTCTCCGAGGACGATGTCCTTCAGCAGGTTGCCCTTCAGGTCGAGCACGAAGACATGCCCGCGGCCCTTGCCCGGCGTCCGGTCGTACCCGTCGACCGGCTGCGGGTACTTCAGCGGCGGCTCGATGATCTCCACGCTGGACAGGAAGAGCCGGTCCCCGACACGGGCGAAGCCCTGCGGGTGATGGGTTGGGAAGTTCAGCTTGATCCGCTCGGCCAGATTCCACTGTGTCGATCGGTTCAGCTCGGAGACCGCTTCGACCAGCGGCGCGTTCTTGGGGGACTGGGCCGTACCTACGGCTGGAGTGGTGGTCACTGCCACCGCCGCTGCTGCCAGCACGGCTCCGGCCAGGACAGCGCCGTGGAACTTGTTGACGGATCTCATCGGACGGCCTCCAGACGCAATTGGGAACTTCGTCTTCCGCATGTCTACGGTCGGTCGGCAGCCGAGCCGTGACTAATCCCACCGGGCGGGTGACCTGAAACCGAATATCCGGTCGAAGGCGGCGGGCATGAAGGCGGGCATGAAGGCGGGCATGAAGGCGGGCATGAAGACGCAGACGATCTCGGCGGCGTCCACCGGGGAGACCGGGGCGAACAGGCCTCCGAGCACGGCCAGGCCCAGGCCGAGATGGCTGTCGGTCAGGGAGACGCCGTCGGTCCACGCTGCGAGTGGTTGCCGCGGCCAACGAGGCCTGCGCGGCACTCGGCCGAACGGCTTTCCCGAACGAGTGAGACGGCGGTTTCCGGGGGCGGGCCCGTCAGGCCGGGCGGCGTCGCGCGCGCGGACGCGCGGCGTAGGGGCAGGAGTACGGTCAGGAGTACGGGCGGGAGTACAGGGGCAGGCGGCCGGGGAAGCGTGTCATCTCCCGCGTGGTTAGCATCCGCGCAGGGGCAGCCCACGGATGGCACGGGAGGCCGTCATGCACAAGACACCCGCTCCGCGGCTGTCGAGGAACCGTTCACGGCTGGGGCACAAGGTGCGCTACGCGCTGCGGCATCCCCAGCGCGTGCTCCCGTACCTGCGACGGGCGAGCCGGGACGGCTGGCTCCGGTTCCGGCACCGCGGGAGTCACATCGCGTACTACCGGGCGGTGATGGCGTCGGACACGGCGAGGAGTCCGGAGGCGGCGGTCGGCGGCGGCCCGTCGCACGACCGCTGGCTGGCCATCGGACAGCTGCAGTACGACTACCTGGTGCGACACGGCCTGAATCCGCAGGACCGGATGCTGGAGATCGGGTGCGGCAACCTGCGGGCCGGGTGGCGGTTCATCGAGCATTTGGAGCCCGGCCATTACGTCGGCATCGACATCTCGCCCGACATCCTCATCGAGGCCAAGAAGACCCTGGTCCAGTACGGCCTCCAGGACAAGATGCCGTACCTGACACCCGTCGACGACCTGACGCTGGACTTCCTTCCCGATGCCTGGTTCACGGTGGTGCACGCGCACAGCGTGTTCTCGCACTCACCGCTGGAGGTCATCGACGAATGCCTCTCGCACGTCGGACGGGTGCTGGCCCCCGGCGGCTTCTTCGACTTCACCTACGACCGCACCGAAGGCAGCGAGCACCAGGTGCTTGGCGAGGACTTCTACTACCGCACGGAGACGATGATCCGGCTGGCCGAGAAGCACGGTCTCGTCGCCTGCTTCATGGACGACTGGGAGCGACTGCCGCACGGCCAGTCGAAGCTCCGGGTCAGCCATCCCACGCCCGACCGGGTCACCTGACCCGACCGTGCCCGACCGTGTCACCTGCCTGACCCGACCGCGGCCAGGCCGTTCAGCGGGAGGCGAGGCTGGTGCGCGCTGCCGCCATGAAGGTGGCCTTGGGCGTCTCGAGGTGCTCGTTCACCCCGGCGTCGCCGATGTCTCGCCACACTGCCTGGTTGAGCGCACGGCCGTAGACGTGGACGGGGTCCTGCACGGCCTCGTCGCAGAGCAGCATGAGCGTCCGCTCCGCGGTCCACAGCGCGGTCATCATGGGCTGGGTCTGTGTCATCCAGCCTTCCTCGTCGTCACCCCACGGTTCGGGACGGCGATAGGCGGCTCGTTCGGCCGCCTGGGCGCACGCGATGAAGTCCTTGATCGCCTGCAACTGCTCTGCCCGGCGAGCCTCTGCGGTGGCGGCAGCCTGCTTCCGTTCTTCCGTTCTCTCGGCGGACCGCTGGGTGGCGCGCTGTGCGAACGCCGTCAGCCCACTGCCGAGCACAACACCACTGAGCGACAAGACCGATGCCCAGAGTTCCCCAGCGACTGCGATGCCCCCTCCAAGACTTCCTGCCCATGAGCGTGGACATGGACATGGACTTAGACATGGACATGCTCTCGCATGTGATGCGAGGGACCACTCGGCGGCTCAGGCCCGCCCCGAGCCACCTCAGCCGATCCGCCGGTACCGCCGCTCCGGCCGCCCCGTCCCCCCGTACCGCAGCGTCACCTCCACCCGCCCCGTCTCCGCGAAGTACTCCAGGTACCGGCGCGCGCTGACCCTGGACAGGGAGCCCGCCTCCGCGCACTCCGAGGCCGACAGGTCCTCGCCCGGGTGCTCCCGAAGGATCCGTTCCACCAGTTCCGCGGTGTGGGCCGCCAGGCCCTTGGGGAGTTCGCGCGACCCCGGCGGGCGGGTGCCGAAGATCTGGTCGACGTCCTCCTGGCGGGCCTCGCCCAGCCGGTCGAAGCGGGAGCGGAGCGAGGCCACATGCCGCAGCTGTTCCTGGAGCGCCGCCTGGGTGAAGGGCTTGATCAGGTAGTGGAGGGCGCCCGCGCGCAGTGCCGCCCGCACTAGGCCCGCATCCCGCGCGGCCGTGATGAACAGGGCGTCCACGGAAGCACGTCCGTCGCGCTCCTCCGTCGCACGCAGCTCCCGCAGCACGCTGATCCCGTCCATGTCGGGCAGATAGATGTCCAGCAGTACGAGATCCGGCCGAAGCCGCTCGGCCGCGCGCAGCGCTTCGGCGCCGCTGTGGGCCACCCCGACGACCGTGAAGCCCTCCGTCGCGGACACATAGCGGCTGTGCAGCTTGGCGACCATGAAGTCGTCGTCCACCACCAGCACACTCGTCACGCCGACACGCTAGGCCGCGACCACAACGACCACAACGTCCGTTGATTCCGGAAGAGAGACAGCTTCTTAACGCGCAGGCAACATGTGGGCCACTTCACACGTTCCTTACTCTCCTTCGAAAGGCGGCTCGCGTGCGATTGCGCACTCCCCTCGCCCTGCTCGGGGCGGCGTTGCTGGTGCTCGTGGGGCCGCCGCTGCTCACCGCAGGCAGCGGTTCCGACACCGGTACGCAGATCCCCGGCCTGCGCTTCATGGTCCCCAATACGCCCGGCGGCGGCTATGACATCACCGCCCGTACGGCCGCCAAGAACGCCGAGGACGCCGAGCTCACCCACAACATCGAGGTGTTCAACCTGCCGGGCGCCGGCGGCACCGTCGGTCTGGCCCGTCTCGTCGGCGAGCACGGCAACGGCAGGCTCGCCATGTCCATGGGCCTCGGCGTCGTCGGCGCCGTACACACCAACAAGTCGCCCAAGACCCTCGCCGACACCACCCCGATCGCCCGGCTCACCGAGGAGCAGGACATCGTGGTCGTCAGCAAGGACTCCCCGTACAAGACCATCCAGGATCTGCTCGCGGCCTGGAAGAAGAACCCCGGCAAGCTGCCGGTCGGCGGTGGGTCGTCGCCCGGCGGCCCCGACCACCTCGCGCCCATGCTGATGGCGCAGGCCGCCGGGATCGCGCCCAAGACCGTCAACTACATCCCCTTCGACGGCGGCGGCGAGCTCCTCGCCTCCATCCTCGGCAACAAGGTCGCCTTCGGCGTCTCCGGCGTCGGCGAGTACCTCGACCAGATCAAGTCGGGCGAGCTCCGGCTGCTCGCGGTCACCGGCCCCGAGCGGGTCCCGGGCCTCGACGCCCCCACCCTGCGCGAGGCCGGACTCGACACCGACTTCACCAACTGGCGCGGCGTCGTCGCCCCTCCCGGCCTCTCCGACGCCGAGCGCGACAAGCTCATCGGTCTCCTCGAGAAGCTGCACGACTCCCCCCAGTGGAAGGAGTCGCTGAAGAAGAACGGCTGGGACGACGCCTTCCTCACCGGCGACAAGTTCGGTGACTTCCTCGACGAGCAGGACAAGAGCGTGGACTCGGTGCTGAAGGAGCTCGGGCTGTGACGACAGAGACGGAAGCAGAGACCGAAACCCCCGCCCCGCGCCGCTCCTGGCAGGAATGGCTGCGCGAGTACTCCGAACTCGGCGTCAGCGCCCTGCTGTTCGTCATCGGCGTGCTCGTCCTGACGGACGCGCTGACGATGGACGTCGACATCGCACAGCGCGGGCCCATCGGGCCCAAGACTGTCCCCGTCGTCGTCGGCATCGGCCTGCTGCTCGTCGCCGTACTGCTCGCCGTCGACGTACTGCGCGGCGGCCGCGGCGAGGCCGAGGGCGGCGAGGACATCGACCTCAGCGAGCCGAGCGACTGGCGTACGGTGCTGCTCCTCGCGGGCGTCTTCCTCGCCTTCGCCGTGCTCATAGGCCCGGTCGGCTTCCCGATCGCCGGAGCCCTGCTCTTCTGGGGCGCGGCCTTCGCACTCGGCAGCCGCCACCTCCACCGCGACCCGCTGATCGCCGCGGTCCTCTCCCTGGTCACCTACTTCGTCTTCAACAACCTGCTCGGTGTTCCGCTGCCGGGTGGCCCGCTGATGGGAGTGCTTTAGCCGATGGACTCTCTCAACTCACTCCTCGACGGCTTCGGCACCGCGCTGACCCCGGTCAATCTGCTCTGGGCGGCGATAGGCGTGCTGCTCGGCACCGCGATCGGCGTACTGCCCGGAATCGGCCCCGCGATGGCGGTGGCGCTGCTGCTGCCGGTGACGTACGGCCTTGAACCCACCGGCGCGTTCATCATGTTCGCCGGCATCTACTACGGAGCGATGTTCGGCGGCTCCACCACATCGATCCTGCTCAACACCCCCGGTGAGAGCGCGGCCGTGGTCGCCGCCCTCGAAGGCAATCCGATGGCGAAAGCCGGACGTGGCGCACAAGCCCTCGCGGCCGCCGCCGTCGGTCACTTCGCCGGCGGCATGATCGGCACCATCCTGCTGGTCGTGCTCGCCCCGACCGTCGCCGAACTGGCCGTCGACATCGGCGCGCCCGACTACTTCGCGATCATGGTCCTGGCCTTTATCGCGGTGACGTCCGTACTTGGTTCGTCGCGTATTCGCGGGCTGGCGTCCCTGCTGATCGGGCTCACCCTCGGGCTCGTCGGCCTGGACCAGATGACGGGCCAGCAGCGGCTCACCTTCGGCTCGCTCCAGCTCGCCGACGGCATCGACGTCGTCATCGTCGCGGTCGGTCTCTTCGCGATCGGCGAGGCGCTGTGGGTGGCGGCCCATCTGCGGCGCAGCAGCGGCGAACCCATCCCGGTCGGCCGGCCCTGGCTCGGCAAGTCCGACGTCAGGCGCACCTGGAAGTCCTGGCTGCGCGGGCCCGTCATCGGCTTCCCGTTCGGCGCGATCCCGGCCGGCGGCGCGGAGATCCCGACGTTCCTGTCGTACGTCACCGAGAAGCGGCTGTCCAAGCACAAGGAGGAGTTCGGAAAGGGAGCCATCGAAGGTGTGGCGGGGCCGGAGTCGGCGGCCTCGGCGTCGGCCGCGGGCACGCTGGTCTCGATGCTGACGCTCGGTCTGCCGACGACCGCCGTCGCGGCCGTGATGCTGGCCGCCTTCCAGCAGTACGGAATCCAGCCCGGGCCGCTGCTGTTCGAGCGCGAGCCGGACCTGGTGTGGGGCCTGATCGCCTCGCTCTTCGTCGGCATGGTGCTGCTGCTCGCGCTGAACCTGCCGCTGGCGCCGGTCTGGGCGAAGCTGCTGCGCATCCCGCGCCCGTACCTCTACGCCGGAATCATGTTCTTCGCCGCGGTCGGCGCGTACGCGGTCGGTGGCGAGGCGCTCGACCTGGTGATCCTGCTGATCATCGGTCTGATCGGCTTCGGTATGCGGCGGTACGGACTTCCCGTGCTGCCGGCGGTGATCGGCGTCATCCTCGGTCCGGCCGCGGAGCAGCAGCTGCGCCGTGCTCTCCAGATCAGTGACGGAAGCGTGACCGGCCTGTTCAACACGCCGTTCTCGGTGACGGTGTACGCCGTGATCGTGGTCCTGCTGGCCTGGCCCTGGCTGAAGAAGCTGATCACGCGCCGCCGTAACGTATCGGCATGACCCATGACATCCTCCCCCTACCTTCGGTGGGGGGACCCCCAGCCGTCGCCGCCGACGTGCCCGCCGTCAAAGCGGTGACCGACGCGGCGTACCACCGCTACATCGAGCGCATCGGGCGCCGCCCCGTGCCGATGGACGCGGACCACGCCGCGGATGTGGCGGCCGGCAGGGTGTATGTCACCGGGGATCCGGTGGTGGGAGTCCTGGTCCTCGTCCCGCACGAGGACCATCTCTTGCTCGAGTCGATCGCGGTCCACCCCGACGCCCACGGGCGCGGGGTGGGCCGCCGCCTGCTGGAGTTCGTCGACGAGCACGCGCGGGAGCTGGGCCTCTTCGAGGTGCGGCTCTACGCGAACGCGCTGATGTGGGAGAACCAGAAGATCTACCCACGGTTCGGATACGAGCTCGTGGAGCGCCGCGTGGAAGGCCCGTACGACCGCTTCCACTACCGCAAGTCGCTCGCCCACTACTGACTAACCGGTGTGAGCGAGCAGCGCCGTCAACTTGCCCTCGCGGGCAAGAAGTTCGAGCTCGTCCAGGGCCCGTACGGCCTGCCAGGCCGCCGCCGGGTCCGCCTCCCGCAGGCCGCTCGCCTCGAACTCGTCCTCGTCCAGGCGCAGCACCGACGAAGCGTCCTCCGACACCCACAGATCCAGGTCCAGGTCCTCGACGGTCAGCTTGTCGCCGTCGAGGACGGCGGGGCGGGTGATGTCGCAGTACCAGCCCTTGAGCGCGCCGTCGCCGGTACGGACCTCCTTCACCGCGTACCAGCGGTCCCGCCAGTAGTGCTCGGTGAACACATCGCCGCTCTCGAAGCGTACGAAGCCGAAATCGCGCGCACCCTCGCCCGCCCACGGCGCGCGGACCACCAGATGGGTGCCGTCGTCCGCGAGCAGCTCGGCGGCGTAGCGGATCTTGGTCCGGCCTGCCTTGACCAGGACCACCTCAACCGAGCGTGCGGACATGACGTACCTCCGTCGCGCAGATCTCGTAACCGAACCATTTGTTGATGGCCAGCATGGGGCCATTGTCGGCGTCATTGCTGGTGAACGCGTCCGTGTAGCCCGCCGCGCGGGCGCGGCGCAGCGAGTCCGTCTTGGCGAGCTTCGCAAAGCCCCGCCCGCGGTGGGCGCGCAGCGTGCCTGTCATGCCGGACATATAGCGGGTGCCGCCGTCCGACTGTGCGGCGGTGAAGGCCGCGACCTCGCCGTCCACCAGCACGACCGTGGTGAGCTCACGGTCCAGCAGCGGGTTGTTCCAGGTGTGGCGGATCCAGTCGTCGTAGTCGTCGAAGTCCATGCTGATGTCGCTGGGCTCGTCCGAGGTGGCCTCGGCGTCGGCCTGGAACACCGGCCGCGGATCGGCCTCGAAGTCCGCGGCGGTACGCAGCTCGACGCCCGCGGGCAGCTCCGGCAGCGGGGGCAGCGTGCCGTTCGCCAGGTCAAGACGCTGGAAGTGGGCTGGGCGGGTGGGCCGGTAACCGCGCTTCTCGGCGAAGGCCCGGGACTCGGGGGTGTCCATCACCCAGGCGTACACGTTCGCCGCGCCTTCGGCCGCCAGATGCTCCTCGGCGGTGCGGAGCAGCAGCGACCCCGCTCCATGGCCGCGGTGGTCGGGGTGGATCTGGGGGGTGGCGTACGACTGGCCGGGCTCAACGCTGTCGTACGCCATGCCGACGTGGGCCGTGCCGACGATCTCGCCGTCGATCTCGGCGATCAACAGCCGGTACTTCTTGGCGGGGTTGGCGGTCCGCACGCCGAAGAGGATGGACGCGGGGGTCGTCACCTCGAAGGGTATGGCGGCACGGCGGGCCCGGGCCACGGCTTGGGCGTCCTTGGCATCATGGGCACGGAAGTCACGGACGATCACGGTCATGGGGCGGCACGTTACGCGCGGGCCCGGCGCGGCCGCCCCCCATTTTCCGGCGGCCCGCCGGGCGGTGGGGGACAATCGGGCCGTGACCTTGAAGATCGTCATTGACACGGACTCGGCGACCGCGCCGTACGAACAGCTGCGCGCCCAGATCTCGACGCAGGCTCGCGCGGGCCGGCTGCCCGTCGGCTACAAGCTGCCGACTGTACGGGGGCTCGCCGAGGAACTGGGGCTCGCGGCCAACACGGTGGCCAAGGCGTACCGCGCGCTCGAGTCGGACGGGGTGATCGAGACGCGCGGCCGCAACGGCACCTTCGTCGCCGCGGCGGGTGATGCGGCCGAGCGGCAGGCGGCTACGGCCGCGGCGGCCTATGCCGAGCAGGCGCATCGGCTCGGCCTCACGCGTGCCGACGCGCTGTCGGCGGTGCAGGACGCGTTGCGCGCGGCATACGGGAGCTGACGCCTGGGGCCTTTCGCCACAGGCGACCTTCGGCCGCATGTCCTCAAACACCGGACAGGCTTGATTTCCCGGATTTCTCAGAGGTACAGGCCCGCGTCCGGTCCGTCGTTCTGCGCCGGCACCGAGGCCGGGCTGTGGCCGCGGCGCAGGGCGTACAGCTCCGCAAGTGTCGCGCCCTCGCGGCCCACGCCCTCCTCAGTGCCGAGCCAGTTCACCGACTCATTGCGGGTCAGCGCGCCCACCTCGATACGGGCCAGGCAGCGGCCCGGGCGGACCACCGCGGGGTGGAGGCGTTCCAGGTCCTCGTTGGTCGTCACGCCCACCAGGACGTTGCGGCCCTGGCCCAGCAGGCCGTCCGTGAGGTTGAGCAGCCGGGACAGCGCCTGGCCCGCCGTGTGCTTGGCCTCGCCGCGGATCAGCTCGTCGCAGTCCTCCAGCAGAAGCAGCCGCCAGCGGCCCTTCGACGTGCCCTCGTCCTCGCCGATCGCGATGTCCATCAGATAGCCGACGTCGTTGAACAGCCGCTCCGGGTCCAGTACGCAGTCGACCTGGCACCAGTCCCGCCAGGAGCGGGCCAGCGTGCGCAGCGCCGAGGTCTTCCCGGTGCCGGGCGGGCCGTGCAGCAGGAGCAGCCGGCCAGCGATGTCGTCCGGCGTCACCTTCATCAACCGGTCCATCGCATCGGCCACCGGCGCCGTGTAGTTGGGCCGGACCTCCTCCCAGGTCCCCGCGGCGATCTGGCGTGTGGTGCGATGCGGACCGCGCCGCGGCGACACGTACCAAAAGCCCATGGTGACGTTCTCCGGCTGCGGTTCCGGCTCGTCGTGGGCGCCGTCCGTCGCCTGCCCCAGGACCTTCTCCGCGAGCTCGGAGGTGACGGCGGTGACCGTGATGTCCGCGCCGCGGTTCCAGCGGGAGACGAGCAGCGTCCAGCCCTCGCCCTCGGCGAGTATGGCGCTGCGGTCGTCGTCGCGCGCGGAGCGCAGCACGGACGCCGCCGGCGGCAGCAGCGTGGCCCCCGGCTTGACGCGGTCGATGGTGGAGCTGTGGGAGTACGGCTGCTCGCCCGTCGCGAAACGGCCGAGGAACAGCGCGTCGACGACGTCCGAAGGTGAATCGCTGTCGTCGACGTTGAGCCGGATCGGCAGAGCGTCCTGAGGCTTGGCAGACATGCGCCCATGATCTGGCACGGGACCGCCGCGCGCACGGTGTTTTGACCGGTGACGCGCCCGGCGCGCGACCGGCTCGCCCGTCAACCCCCGCCCCGGCGGATCAGCCCGGCGGCCCGGCGAACCCCGCGCACCAGGGCGTAGCCCTTGGTGAGCGCACGGTCCTTGGCGAAGTTCCGCGGGATCGAGAGGCCTTCGACCAGCCGCTCGAACTCCTCGATGCCGGTGGCGCGCCGCACGGTCACCCGCTGCAGGGCGTACGGCCCCTGCCGGGGCAGGGCGAGGCCGTTTCCCACGGCGAGCGACTGTGCGAAGCCCGCCGCCCGGACCGTACGCCGCACCCGGCGGCTGGAGTAGCCGTACGGATACGCGAAGGAGAACGGCACAGCGCCCAGTTCGTCCGCGATGATGTCCCGGCAGCGGACCGTCTCGTACCAAAGCCGGTCGTCGTCGAGCTGGTCGAGCTGCGGATGGGTGTGCGTGTGCCCGCCGATCTCCGTGCCCGCGGCGGCCAGTTCACGCACCTGGTCCCAGTCGAGCATGGTGTCGAGCGCGCCGCCCTCGTCGTGCGCGCCGCGCAGCCAGCCCGTGGAGACGAAGAGCGTCGACGCGAAGCCGTGCTTGGCGAGGACGGGGAGAGCGTGCCGGTGCACGCCCTCGTAGCCGTCGTCGAACGTGATCAGCACCGGCTGCCGTGGCAACGGCCGTCCGCCCGCCCGCCAGGCGTTCCCCAGCTGTGCGGTGGTCAGCGGAGTGAACCCGCGCTCGCCGAGCAGCTCCATCTGCTCGGCGAAGGCGTCGGGCGAGACGGACAGTCCGTACGTGGCCTTGGCCGGCCGGTGTCCGACGGCGTGATACATCAGGATGGGGACAGGCCGGTTCACCCGGATGTACCTCCTGTGCTCGGCGCGGCCGCGATCGGTCCTGACGAGAATGTCGTCCCGCCCCCACGCGCCCGCACGCTCCCCACCACGTAGCCGCCCGCCGCCGCAGCCACGCCGGTGACGATCGCGCCCGCCCGCCCCGCGCCGCCCCGGCGGCCGAGCACCGCGTCGCGCAACCCGCGTACGACTCCGGCCGGGAGCACCCGGGTGGTGTAACGGCGCTCCGACTCCAGGCCCTTGTCCGCGCCGACGCTCCGGGCCACGAGCGCCTTGGACAGGCCCTCGGCATACGCGCGGGTGCGGAAATACGCGAACCGTTCCCGCGCGGCCGGGACCTTGTGGTGGATCACCGCGCGGTCGTCGATGAGCAGCACGGCGTCGGGCAGCGCCTCGGCGAGCCGGATGCACAGCTCGGTCTCCTCGCAGCCCAGCGGCCGTTTGTCGCCGTCGCGCCCGATCCCCGTGGCGAAGCCGCCCGACGCGTCGAACGCGCTGCGCCGGAACGACGCGTTACCGCCCAGCACATTGCGCACCCGCACTTTGCCGGGCGGCAGGCCGCGGTACGTACAGCCGACGACCCAGTCGAACTCCTCGGGGAACCAGACCGGCCTGCGCCCGGACGCCCAGGCGGCCATGGTCCGCCCTCCGACAGCCATCACTCGCCTGTCGTCGTACCCCTCGGCGAAGTACCGCAGCCAGTCGCGCTCGGCCACCGCGTCGTCGTCGAGGAAGGCCACGAACTCGCCGCGGGCCGCCGCGATTCCGGTGTTGCGGCCCGCGGAGAGGCCGCGGGGGCCCGCATTCGCGAGCACCCGCACCTTCTCCCCGTCCGCCGCGCTCTCACTCTGCTCGCCGTACTCCTTGTACTCCTTGGCAAGCCGGTCGAGCAGCGCCGGATTGTGGTCGACCACGAGCAGCGTCTCCAGGGCCGGCAGTGACTGCCGCCGTACGGAGTCGACGGCCGCGAGGATGTCCTCCCAGCGGTCCTCCGTATAGGCGCAGATCACCACGGAGAAGCGCCGATCGCTCAAGACGCCCCTCCCCGCGGGATCCCGATGCTCAGCGCCGCCGGACGGCGACGCGCGGCTCTGCTCACGCCCTTCTCCTTGAGGATCACTCTGAGGACACGCAACCCGTCCCGGACGGCTCGAAGGTTGCTGACGCCGTGGATGCGCAGGTACTCGTGGCTGGGGACCTCCTGCACCCGCAGTCCCGCCTTGACCACCCTGATGTTCATCAGGGTCTCGATCTCGAAGCCGGTGCAGTCCAGGGTGATCCTGTCCAGGCAGTGCTTCCAGAAGGCGTTGTAGCCGTAGCAGAGGTCGGTGTAACGGGCCCCGAACTTGGCGTTGACGACGGTGCAGAGAACCCAGTTGCCGAGCTTGCGGATCGGGGTCATGTCGTCGGTGCCGCCGCCGTTGGCGAAGCGGGAGCCCTTGGCGAAGTCGGCGCCCGAGACGAGTGCCGAGACGTACGACACGATCTCCTGGCCGTCCGCCGAGCCATCCGCGTCGACCATCACGATGATGTCGCCGGTGCAGGCGGCGAATCCGCTGATGAGGGCATCCCCTTTGCCCTTGCCGACCTGCTTGACGACCTTGACGTCCGGCCACAGCTCGCGGGCGACCTGGACGGTGTTGTCGCTGGAATTCCCGTCGACCAGGACGACTTCATGAATCCAGTCGGGCAGGGTCTTGAAGACGTACGGAAGATTTTCCGCCTCATTCATGGCGGGGATCACGACGCTCACCGGCGGAGTGATCGCGAGATGTGAGGAGATCGGCCGGTACGCAGCGGCTATTCGGCCGGCTCCCTGCGCTTGTGATCCGGCGCCTGCTGAGTGGGCAGCCGCGGATTGTGTGGCTGAATCCCCGGTTGATTCGGCGGTGTTGCCATGGTGCGACGGTGCAATGAACGGATCTTGCCCCGGAGCGGCCGGGTGCAGGACTGAGCTCATGAGTCTGACTTCCCTCTCTACCGGTGGACTGCCCGCCCCCGGGCAGTCCGGATGAGTTTCCGGTTCGAAAGGGGGGTTGTTCTCACCCCGGCCATGACGGCATAGCACTCCGTACTTGGTGGGTGAGCTGGCAAAACTGGCCGCGCGGCGTACGGCTCGGATTGAGCGCGAAAACCGAGCACGGCACCCCCCTACCGCGCCCCGCTCCGGATCCATCGCGACGCCTGAGCCCTCCCCTAGAGCCGCTTTGCATGATGGACCGTTGCGGGTGGATGTACGACGGTATTGATGATTAGGACTGTATGGCAAGACCTGGAACGGGGACTCACTTTTTTACTTTTTTGATACCGATTCGGTGGTCAGATACGGAAGCGTCCCGATCGGATTCTCTTGATCCTTTTCATCAACCGGTCTACCGGATCGATGTGTTCCGCATTCCGGATACGCCGTACCGGTGTCCAGAGGAAGAGAAGAGCGGTGATCACGGCGATTGTCGTAATCCCGCCATTGGCCGTCAGGACCCGTGGCGACGACAGGGATTGGGCGATGAGCAGATCGATGGCCACCGCGCCGGTCGCGGCCACGGCGGCACGCGCGGCCGGCTCCAGCCGGTGAAGTACGGCGGCCAGGCCTCCGGCCGGCCCCGCGAACAGGAAGAAGAGGATGAACGGCGCGCGCAGCGGCGATTGGGCGCCGGTGAGCGTCAGTGCGACTCCGACCCCCGAGATGGCGGACGCGACGCCCGCGAGAGCCGGCAGTAGATCCGTCCGGACTGCGGACGGCTTGTCCTTGATCATCTGCATGACGGACTTTGCCCCCCGGTGCCGGTTTCCGAGTCTCAATGCTGGGCAGTCGGCGACGCTCCGTCAAGAAGCCAGATGTCCTCACCGAATCTTCTTGGCATGGACACTTCCGGTGAAGTATGGGCCTTGCTACGACAGTTGTGGCAGAGATCCTGCTAAAGGGAGGTTCCATGAAACTGTCCCGAATCGCGGCATTCTCATCCTCACTCCTCCTCGGCGCCGTTCTCGCTCTCACCGGAGCCGGCCAGGCACAGGCCTCGGACACCGCCCTGGCACTGGACTATGTCGCCCTCGGCGACTCGTACTCATCGGGCGTCGGGGCCGGCAGCTACGACAGCGGCAGCGGCAACTGCAAGCGCAGCAGCCGTGCCTTCCCCAGGCTCTGGGCGGCCTCGCATTCACCCTCGTCGTTCGCGTTCACCGCTTGCTCGGGCGCTCGTACGGGTGATGTCACAGCCGGTCAGCTCGCCCCCCTCAGCTCCGCGACCGACCTCGTATCCATCACTGTCGGAGGCAATGACGCGGGCTTCGCCGACGTCATGACCACCTGCGTCCTGCAGTCCGAGTCCACCTGCATCAACCGCATCAACCAGGCGAAGAGCTACGTCGATTCGACCCTGCCGGGCAAGCTCGACTCCGTGTACTCGGCCATCAGATCCAAGGCTCCGGCGGCCCAGGTCGTCGTCCTCGGCTACCCACGCTTCTACAAGCTCAGCGGCAGTTGCGCCGCCGGGCTGAGCGAGAACGAACGGGCCGCGATCAACGGCGCGGCCGACTACCTCAACGTCGCCACCGCGAAGCGCGCGGCCGACCACGGCTACGACTTCGCGGACGTCACCCCCGCCTTCACCGGACACGAGATCTGCTCCGGGTCGGCCTGGCTGCACAGCGTCAACTGGCTCAACATCGGCGAGTCCTACCACCCCACCGCCTCCGGACAGTCCGGCGGCTACCTGTCGGTGTTCACCTCGCACGCCTGAACACGGAACTCGCCGCGCTCGCAGTGTTCGCGACGCTCGGTGTGTTCGGTGTGTTCGCGGCGTCCGGTGTGTAGGAGCTCTCGTCCGTCGGGAGCTCCTGCTCGCAGGTGACCGAGAAGTCGATCCAATTCGAGCGCACCTCGACCGGGCTCCGGACCTCCACCCGGATCCGGTCGTGGTGCGTCTCGTTCGCCTTGTACGTCAGCTCGGTGTGGCTGACCTGTTTCTGCTTCGGGCCCCCGGCCGCGAAGTGCAGCGTCTTCCAGCCGGAGCCGGAGCTCTCGCCACTCTTGGTCGCCCAGCGGTAGTCGACAGCCGCCGGGGTGCGGCCGACCGTGATCGTCGCCCGGAAGGCCGGAGCCTCCGCTTCCGGTGGCGGGCAGGCGCCCGAGTAACTGCCGTGCACGGTCTCGACGTACACCTTCACGGTCTGCGGCGGCGTGACTGTACCGCCATTGCCCGCGCCGTTGCCGCCGTCGTCGCCCCCGCCGTCGCCTCCGTCGGTCGTGCCGCCGTCCGTCCCTCCGCCCGGGGCGGACGCCGTACTGCCCGTGCTTGCGCTCGAAGTCCCCGACGCAGGGACCGAGCCGCCGCCGTTGTCGTCCCGGCCGCCCTGGTCCTTGCCCTTGTTGACCAGCGCCCAGGCCAGTCCGCCGACCGCGAGCAGCAGGATGGCCACCCCGGCGACCAGCACCATCGCTGCCCGCCGCGCGCGTTCCGGCGGTACACCGGTCGTGGCCGTGGTGGCCGTACCGGGCACGGGATGCGGCACGAACGGGGTCGGGGGAGTGGCGGGGGTGGGGGACGCGGCCGAGACGGTGGGGCTGTACGGGCCGGGCGGCGGCGGAACGGTACGCGCGCCGCCGCCCGCGCCGATGACCCGCAGTTGATGCTCGGCCTCCTCCGCCGAGAGCCGTTCCGCCGGATCCTTGCGCAGCAGCCCCGCGAGTACCGGCGCCAGCGCACCGGCCCTGCGCGGCGGCGGCAGTTCCTCGTCGACGACGGCCCGCAGCGTGTTCAGCGGGGTGTCCTGGCGGAACGGGGTGTTGCCCTCGACCGCGGCGTACAGCAGCACCCCGAGCGACCACAGATCCGACTCCGGCCCCGGTGTACGCCCCAGCGCCCGCTCGGGGGCGAGGAATTCGGGGGAGCCGATCAGTTCGCCGGTCATGGTGAGGTTGGAGGTCCCCTCGACCGTGGCGATGCCGAAGTCGGTGAGCACTACGCGGCCGTCATTGGCGATGAGTACGTTCCCCGGCTTCACATCCCGGTGCAGTACGCCCGCCTCGTGCGCGGCGCGCAGAGCGGCGAGGATCTCCGCTCCGATGTACGCGACGCGTTGCGGGGGCAAGGGCCCTTCCGCGTCCAGCACATCGGAGAGCGCCAGGCCGCGCACCAGCTCCATCACGATCCAGGGCCGGCCGTCCTCGGTCGCCACGTCGTAGACGGTCACCACATTGCGGTGCGAGATCCGGCCCGCGGCCCACGCCTCCCGCTCCAGACGCGCGTACAGCCGCTGCTCGTCCGTAGTGCCGAGAGCGGCGGGGGCGCGCACCTCCTTGACCGCCACCTCGCGGGCCAGCAGTTCGTCGCGGGCGCGCCACACCACGCCCATCCCGCCCTCGCCCAAGGGGCTCAGCAGTCGGTAGCGTCCCGCGACCAGCCGCTCATCGCCCGGCACTTCGCTCACAGCGAGCCCCCATCGGTAGCAGAGCAACTACCCCAAGTTAGCTCACGCAAGAGCTGTTGCCGCCCCCTTGAGCGCCAATCCGCATCCGAGGGCGAGGACGATGCAGGCCGTGCCCAGCGGCATCGCGCGCTGCGCGGCGGAGAAGACCCGTCCCTTGCGGCGGCTCCGGTCGGCCAGCAGGCGGGCGGCGCGATCACCGAGGCGGACCGCGGCGAAGCCTGCGACGGCGAGAGTGAGGGCGAGCCCGACGCCGTAGGCAATGACGAGCAGCAGACCGAACCAGGCCCGCCCGAGCGCGGCGGCGCCGACGAGCACGACGACGGCGGACGGACTGGGGACGAGTCCGCCGGCAAAGCCGAGCAGGAGGGTTGAACGGACGCCCAGGGGGCGGTGGTCGTGGCTGTGCGAGTGCGCATGGCCGTGGGAGTGGCCGTGATCGTGCCCGTGCCCGTGCCCGTGGCTGTCGTCGTGGCTGTCGTCGTGGCCGTGGGAGTGACCGTGGCTGTGCCCATGCCCATGGCTGTGCCCATGCACATCGCCCCGGTTTCTCCACGCCCTGCGTACCAGCACCGCTCCCGCCACCGCCACCAGCGCCCCGCTCGCGACGCCCAGCCACGCCACCACCGACGGTGCGGCCGCCGAGCCCAGCGCGATCAGGCCGCCGAGCGCGAACACTCCGAGCGTGTGCGTGATCGTGACCGATGCTCCCAGCGAGAGGACGTCGCGCAGGGAGTTGCGACCGCCCGCCGCCGCGGCGGCTGCCATCACGGTCTTGCCGTGACCCGGCGCGAGTGCGTGCAGCGCGCCGAGCAGCACCGCCGTCGCCAGTGCCAGCGCGGCGAATCCCGCGGTCAGTTCACGCCGGGACACCAGCCCGGTCAGCGCCTGCGTCCAGCGGTCGGTCCCGCGCGGCAGCACGGAGGCCGGGGGCGCGGCCGCCTCCGACCGGTCCGCCGCCGGCGCCCCGCCGGGAGTGACCGAAAGGCCGGCCGTCCTGCGGTCCAGCGGTGAGGAGAGCTGCCCTTCCGGGTACCGCGCCAGCCGCTGGGATGCCGACGCCTTGGGTACGTCGGACGAGGTGAGCGTCATCCGGTCGCCGCCGGCCGTGATCTCCCGCCAGCCCGGCCCCTGGCCGCCGCCCGCCGCACGGAAGGCGATCGTCTGCCGCCCGTCGGGCAGTTCGGCCGTCAGCCTGCACTCGACGCGGAGCGTCGGCAGCCCGGCCTGCCCGGGGCGTACCTCCGCGTGGCCCGCGCCGGGCGTGAGCGGAACCACGCGGCGTCCGACCACGACCTTGGTGTCCCGCGCCGCGTCACCGCAGCGGACCTGAGCCCACTCGGACAGTTCACCGGTGGACATCTCGCGGTCGCCGTCCCGGTCGATCTTCGAACGCGCCTGGGCGGCCGGTATCTCCGCCAGATCCTCGACATGGTCGACGCTCAGCCGGCCGGGCGAGACGAGGAGCCCGTCGTAACGGTTGACCGTGAAGTTCCCCAGGGGATGCGCGGCGGCCGTCCCCGCGGGCAGCACGGCGAGCGCCGCCCCGGCGACGAGGACCGCCGCGCCGACGGCGGTCGTACGCCTCTTCATGACGCCTCCAGAGCCTGCAGCGCGGTCCGCGCCGCGCGTGAACCGGTGGGGGAGAAGCCGGGGTTGATCTTCAGGGCGGTGGCCAGCGAACCGCGGGCCGCCGCTGTCCTGCCCGCAGCGCGTTCGATCATGCCGCGGTGGTAGAGGAACACGGCGTTGCGGCAGCCGGTCGGTGCGGACGTCCCCACGTACGAAAGGGCCTCCGCGGAACGGCCGTTGACGTGCAGGGCCCAGGCGAGCGCGTCCGCCGTGTGCACGGTGCGGCGCTTGCGCCACTCGGCGCGTGCGGCGTCCAGGGCCTGGGCCCGGTCACCGTGGTCGGCCAGCGCGAGAGCCGTGTCCAGGTCGGTGTCCACGCCATTGGCGCGGGCCAACTCGGTCCAGGTGCCGATGAGTTCGTACTGGGCACGGGCATCGGCCTTGCGCCCACCGGCCTCGTACAGCTCACCGAGGGCCACCAGCTGTCCGGGCAGCGGCAGCCGGTTCACCACCGCTTCGAGCCCGGACACGGCGGCCTTGGTGTCCCCGCGAGCGGCCTGCGTGCGGGCACGGCCCTCGAGCGCGGGCAGATACGCCGGGTCCGCCTCCAGTGCGGTCGCAAAGTGCCGCAGGGCCATGGCGTACGCACCCTGGCTCCACTCCAGCTGGCCCAGAGCAGTCGCCACATACGCCGTGTCACCGGGGGAGGAGGCCGACTCCAGCGCCTGTCCGAGCACCCGGCGGGCTCCCGCGATGTCGCCGCGCAGCTCCAGTACGTACGCATAGCGCGTGAAGACGGGAATACCGGGGCGGCGGCGGTCGGCCTCCTCGGCCGCCGCCAACGCCTTTGGATAGCTGCCCAGTTCGACGAGGGCGTCGATCCGGGAGGCCAGTGCCCGCTCGCCGTACGGATTGACCTTCAGCGCCGCCTCCGCCTCCCGCAGCGCGCCGCGGAAGTCGTGCCGCGCCGCCGCGAGCGCGGCACGACCCGCGAGTGCCGCGTCATTGCCCTGCGGCTGGAGAGCCAGTGAACGGGCGAGCGCCTTGTCCGCCTGCGGGTACCGGGTCGGGTCGCCGCCGGTCCTGGCCTGCTCGACATAGGCGGCGCCCAGCGCCGCCCACCCCCGGGCGTCCTTGGGCTGCGCCCGCAGATGCGCCTGGAGGCCGGTGACCCCGCGGCCGAGGTCACCGGTGCCGATCCGGTCGAACGGCGCGTCCGCCACGGGGGCTGCGGTGCGGGCCGCCGGGGGCTCCTGGTCCCCCCGGCCGGCCACGACAGCACCCGCGGTGAGCGCGACGGCCATCACGCCGGCGGGAAGGAGGATTCCCCAGCGCCGGGCGCCCGCCCCTGATTCCCTTCGCAGGGACATGTGTCTTGCCCTTTCCGCTCGTAGATGCGTACGGCCAGATGCGTACGGCCAGCTGCGTACGGCTCAGATGCGTACGGCTCAGATGCGTACGGCTCAGCTGTACGGATTCCGTCGCCGCATCCGCCACCAGTTGAGGCCCAGGGCGACGAGCAGTACCCCCGCGCCCGCGGCGACCGCGGATGCGATCAGCGTGGTGCTGGTGGCGTCACTGTTGGAGGCGGCAGACGACGCGCCACCGGAGAGCAGATTGCCCTGGGCGTCCTTGGTGCCGCCTTCCTTGGCGAGCGGCCCCCGGGAGCCGGCCGTCGGGAGTGCCACGTACGGGAAGGCCTTGCCGAACTTCTGGTCGTTCTCGTTGACCGCGTCGCCCAAGTCGTTCTTCTGGCCGAGGAGTTCGCCCTCGACGACCTGGAGCGCGATGTCCAGCACGTCGTCCGTCAGCCGCCGCCCGTTGGGGAATCCGGCGTTGTCGCCGTCCAGCACGCCCAGCCTCTTGGGCTCGGCACTCGGCTGGATTGAGGTGTTGAGCCGCAGCATCTCCGCGGGACGGACTTGCGGCGGCTTGTTGAGCTTGTCGACCCCGGTCAGGAACACCGAGACCAGGTCGTTGCGCGGTTCGGCCGGGGCCTTGATCTTGTAGATGCCCTCGATCAGCTTCGGCAGTTCCGGCTTGGTGACGAAGTTCAGGAAGTCACCGTCGTTCCAGGGGGCGGACGCGTTGAACTTGTCCTTGTCCTTCACGGGTATGACGACCTCGTTGACCAGCGGCATACCGAGCCGGGACACCTGGGTCCAGTGACCGCTCGCACTCTTGCGCTGGGTGGTCGACCAGATGCCGACGATCGGCTGCTCCTCCGACTCCTGGATGTACGCGGTCGGCACCTGCAGGGCGATGGAGTTGACGCTGTAGCCCTTGAGCGTGTCGTTGCCGACCTCGGAGAGATTGCCGCCGTAGAGCAGGTCGAAGACGCGCAGGTCGAGGAAGAAGGGATCGTCCGCCTGGCCCGCGAACGCCATGGAGCCGCCCGGGAGGTGCTTGACCGCCTGGTCGCGCAGGGCCTGGTAGTCCGGCATGGACGCCTTGCCCACGTTCGACGGTGCCACCGGCAGATCGTCGGCGATCTTTGTGCTGTGCTTCACATGCTGGTTCTTCAGCCTCAGCAGATCGATGTCGTACGTCTGCGTGATGTTGAGGTCCGGGTCGTCGAGGGAGGTGACGGCGCCGGTGTTGAAAAGGAACGTATTGCCGTTCTTGACGTGGTCCTTGAAGGTCCACCGGTAGATCAGGTCGCCCTGGGCGTCGCCGTCACTGTCGATGTGGATGTCGTACTGGGCGTCGTCGGCGAACTTGAAGAAGTTCGGGCCGCCGGCCGGCTCCTGGAACGGCAGCACGTTGGCGACGAGCGTGGTGGTGTCCGGCTTGTCGGGGCTGACGAACGCGTACACGTCCGTGTTGTCGTACTGCGGCTGCCCGGAGATCAGCGGGGCCTCGCGGTGGCTGGAAGCCTCGGCCGTGCCCGGCTCCAGCCCGGTCACACCGGAAGCCACGAGCGTCCCGGCGGCCAGCGCGACGCAGGTAAGAGCGGCGAGCCTCCTGGGCCCCCGCCCGCTGCTGCTCATTGCGGTCATCGAATCCGTCCTTCGCGAGTGCTGGTCTTGCTTCGATGCAAGCCATTCGGTGCGGAGGGCTGTTCGGATTGGTCGGGAGTCCGGGAAAGTTTTTCCTGACGCACTGTCCAACTCGCCCTGGAATCACGTGGATTCGGTGAGTAGTCGTCAACTCGCGTACGGGTGTGGTGAATCCTGTGACCGGAATACACGAGTGTCACCGCGGGACGATAGGGTTAACCTGCCCGGACCGGGTGCCCTCGTACGGGTGGGGAGTGACATGGAACAGATAACGGTGCGCAGCAGGGCGCGAGTGCCTGCAATCACGTGTGGGAGCAGTGCGACCAGCACGCGTCTCGACCGACATCTCTCGGTGCTCGGCGGCCCTGCCGTCCCGCAGGGTGAGTCGGCCGAGGCGACGTCGTTGATGCGCGAGCTCACCTCACGCGATGTCGCGCACACCCGCAAGAGCAAGAGCGCGCGTGTCTCGCTCTTCGCGCCGCTCCGGCGGCTGCGTCGCTCACTGTTCGGCAGCCGCGGCTGACCGACCCCCAGGACGTTCTCTCCTACGCGAACGCGCTCAGGCGACCACACCGTCCCGGCGCAGCGCCGCTGTCCCCTCATCCGTCATTCCCAGGGCCTTCAGCAGCGCATCGGTGTGCTCGCCGAGTGCGGGAACCGCGCCCATCCGCGCCTCCGGTCCGCCCGGCAGGGTGATCGGCGGCAGCAGCGCACGCAGCGGCCCGACCGGTGAGTCCACCTCCCGCCAGCGGTCCCGCGCGGCGAGCTGAGGATGCCCGGCCACATCCGTCACGCTGTTGAGCCGGGCGCACGCGATTCCCGCCGCCTCCAGCCGACTGATCGCCTCCCGTGTGTCGAGGCGGGCCAGCGCCTCGGCCACCACCGCATCGGTCTTCTCCCGGTTCGCCGTACGGGCCGTGTTGGTCGCGAAGACCGGATCGCCCCCCAACTCGGGCCGCCCGAGTACCTGGTCGGCCAGCCGCCGCCACTCCCGGTCGTTCTGCACCGACAGCAGAACCTGCCCGCCGTCCGCCGTCGTGTAGGCGTCGTACGGCGAGATGACGGCGTGCGCGACCCCCGTGCGCGCCGGGGTTTCACCCCCATGCATCCCGTAGTGCAGCGGATGCCCCATCCACTCCGCCAGCGACTCCAGCATCGAGACCTCCACAGCGCCGCCGACGCCCGTGGTCCCGCGCCGCAGCAGCGCCGCCAGCACCCCCGAGAAGGCGTACATCGCCGCCGCGATGTCGGCCGCCGGAATGCCCGCCTTGACGGGCTGCTCCGCGGTCCCGGTCACCGACACGAGGCCCGCCTCGCACTGCACGAGCATGTCGTACGCGCGCTTGTGGGCGTACGGCCCCTCCGCGCCGTATCCGGAGATGTCCACGGCGATCAGCCGCGGGTGCGCGGCGCACAGAGTTTCCGCGTCCAGACCGAGCCGGGCGGCCGCGCCCTGGGCGAGGTTCTGCACGAACACATCGGCGTCCGCGACGAGTTGACGCACGATCTCCAGGCCCCGCGGGTCCTTCAGATCGACGGCGATGGACTCCTTGCCGCGGTTGCACCAGACGAAATGCGAGGCGAGCCCGCGGGCGGCGGTGTCGTAGCCGCGCGCGAAGTCGCCGCCGTCGGGGCGCTCGATCTTGATGACGCGGGCGCCGAGATCGGCGAGCTGGCGCGTGGCGAAGGGCGCCGAGACGGCCTGCTCGACGGCGACGACCGTGATCCCGTCGAGGGGGAGAGGGTGGCTCATGAGCCGTGCCTATCGTGTACGTACCACCTTTGTCATCCCCTGGACCGCTTACCGGCCGTTCTGTGCGAAGCGGCGTAGGGCGTGTCCGATGGATCGGATCGCGCCCGTGCCGTGATCTTCTGGCTGACACAGCAACGTACGCGGATCCAGTTCGGCCGAGGGGATGCGATGACGCAGCGTGAGGTATCGGACGAGGCGGGGTACCCGGGGTGGTTCGGGCGCAGGCGGGTGCTGGGGCTGGCCGCAGCCACGTTCGTGTCGTCGCAGCCGTGGCTCGGTACGGAATCGGCCGCGCAGCCCGGCGCGGTACCCGGTGGCCGGCCCGGGGACGTGCCGGAGGAGTCCGGGCTCGATGTGCGTGCCGAGAACTCCCGGCCGGGAGCTCGTGACTGGCGGATCACCCGGGCGGGTGCGGCTGGTGCCATTCAAGGCTTCGCCGAGCGCGTCAGTGTGCGCTCGGGGGAGGTCGTCGCGCTGCGCGTGTCGACGACGGCTGCGGCCTACACCGTTTCTGCGTACAGGATGGGCTGGTACGGCGGAGCGAGGGCTCGTCTCGTCTGGAGCTCGGGCCTATTGCCGGGGGTGCTTCAGCCTCCGGCGCTGCTCGATGCCGACACGCGGATGGCGCGTGCCGACTGGCGGCGGACGGCGGAAGTGGACACCTCGGGCTGGCCGGAGGGCTGCTACCTGCTGCGGCTGGACGCCGAGGACGGCCGGGGGCAGAGGTTCGTACCGCTCACGATCCGGTCTTCTTCCGCAGCCGGCCGTGTGGTGGTGGTCAATTCGGTCGCCACCTGGCAGGCGTACAACCGGTGGGGTGGCGCCGACCTGTACAAGGGCACGACCGGCAAGAAGGGTTCGCGATCCCTCGCGGTGTCATTCGACCGTCCCTACTCGGGCGGTCATGGGGCCGGCCAGTACCTCGTCTACGAGGCGCCGTTGGTCGCGCTGGCCGAGCGGACAGGGCTTCCGCTGGCGTACGCCACGGGAGTGGACGTGGCCCGTGAGCCGCGGTTCCTGGGCGAGGCCGTGGCCATGCTCTCGCTCGGGCACGACGAGTACTGGAGTCCCGAGCAGCGGCGGCACGTGGCCTCGGCGCGCGACGGGGGTATGAACCTGGCCGTGCTCGGGGCCAACTGCTGCTACCGGCGTGTCCGCTTCGAGCCGTCCGCCGTGGGAGCGGACCGGATCGTGGTCTGCTACAAGGGCGACTACGCCAAGGACCCCGGGTTCCAGCGCGGGTGCCCTCCGACGAACGACTACCGGCGAATGCCCGCACCCGAGCCCGAGAGTTCCCTGCTCGGGGTCATCTACGACGGCTACCCGGTGGACGCGCCGTTCGTGGTGTCCCATCCGGATCACTGGCTGCTGGAGGGCACCGGGGTGCGGCTGGGCGACTCCTTCCCTCACCTGGTGGGCGTCGAGTACGACCGGGTGAACCCGGCTCATCCCACGCCTCGGCCGATCGAGATCCTGGCGCATTCGCCGGTGGTGTGCAAAGGACGCCCCTCGTACGCCGACATGGCCTACTGCTCCCTGCCCGGCGGGGCGGGCGTCTTCGCCACGGGCACGATGCGCTGGGTCGAGGCGCTGGAGGCGACCGGCCCGGGCGGGGGCAAGGCGAATCACGGACTGGACGAGCGGGCCGGGAACTTCACCCGTACCGTGACGGCCAACGTCCTGCGGGCGTTCGCGCAGGGGCCGGCGGGGGACGCGAGACCCGCGCATGACAATCTGGCCGATTCCTTCGCCCCTCACAACGCCCGTCACAGCAGGGCGAACTGACCCTCCGGCCCTTCCTCATGATGGTCGAGTACGGAGGCGGGCCGCCGGGTTACGTCGCTCGGCGGCAGAACACCAGGGAGCTCGGTGCTCTCCATCCCCTTCAACTCCTGCTTCTGGAGCCGGAGTTGACCCAGCAATGCCAGCACGGTGATCAGTTCCAGCAGCTCGGAGGTCCACTCCTGCGGCCACACCGCGGGCCGGATCGCCTCCAGCGTCCCGGGCTCGGCCTCGGCGGTACGGCGCTCGAACCAGAGCTCCAGCACGCGTACGCCACCCACCTCGAAGTCCCAGGCGGCCGCGGGCACGGGTGAGATCCGGCCGGTCCCGAGGCTGAGCACCTCCTCCTCGGCGTCGTACGCGATCGCGTCGGGCCGGGCGGGCACGGCGGCCCTCACATACGGCCGCCGACCGCCCGGCAGCCGGGGCCGCTCGCCGCCCCGGGCCCCG
This sequence comes from Streptomyces sp. V1I1, assembly GCF_030817355.1. Lineage (NCBI taxonomy): Bacteria > Bacillati > Actinomycetota > Actinomycetes > Kitasatosporales > Streptomycetaceae > Streptomyces > Streptomyces sp. V1I1. The sequence continues at coordinate 6,700,039 of NZ_JAUSZH010000001.1, forward strand.
CGCAGCTGGACCTCCATCATCCGCCGCCCCAACTCCACACCGCTCACCCACACGTGGGGGTCGGCGGGCAGCGGCACCACGCATCCCGCTGCCGACGTCTCGGCGGCCGCGACGATCCAGGCAACGACGTCGTCGGTCTCGACCTCGCGTCCGTACCGGCTCCCCAGGGCGGACAGCAGCCCGGGCGCGAGATTGGGCTCGACGCCACCGGGCCGCCGGTAGAGCGGACGAATCCGCCCGGGCCTTCCCGCGGGCGAGCGCCCGTCCGGCAACAGGGCGGAGACGACCACGGCAGGCCCCGACGCGTCGGCCACCCACCCTTGCTCGACGACAAACACCTGCCGCTCATCGGCGACCCGCCACAACTCGGGCCGGGCGGAGTCGATGAGCCGGTGGTCGGGAATCAGCCACTGCTCGTCGAAGGCCCCGTGCAGCACCCGCACCGGCGCGGGACACCGCCCGTCCTCCCGGACGAACCTGCCCGTCCCGCTGGTCTGCCCGGGCAACTGGGCAACGGCACTGCGCGGCGTACGGGCCCGAGTGCACCCGAACAAGGCATCGCGCTCGACGCCCTCAACGCGCACAAGAGCATCCCACCGGGCCTTGAGAGAGCCCGCATCCGGGGCCATCACCCAGGCCCGCCCCAGCCGCAATGGGGGGACGCCCCATGGCATGAGCTCGTCCAGCATCGGCATGCCGAAATGCTAACCGGGGGCCCGGAGGCCCGTCCCGGGCCCACCCCGAGACCCGCACCGCGGACGACTCGCCCACGGACGCCCGTACCGCAGACGCCCGTACCACGGACGCCCGTACCGCCGAGGCCCGTACCACGGACGCCCGTCCCCCGAGGCCCGCACCCCCGACCGGACGGTCACTCCGCGTCGACCGTCACCGAGAACGAGAACCGGTCCCCCCTGTACCGAATCCGTGCCACATCCACCACCCGCCCGCCCTCGTCGTACGTCACCCCCGTGTAATGCAGGATCGGGCTCAGCAACGGCACCCTCAGCAGCTCCGCCGTCGGCGGGTCCGCCAGCCGGGCCTCCACCGTGTCCGTGATTCTGCTGATCCGCACCCCCAGCGAATCGCGCAGCACCTTCGTCATCGGCCAGCGCTCCAGATCCGCGACGTCCAGCCCCGCCGCCACATCCGGGTGCACCGCGTTCTCCGCCCAGTTGGTCGGCTCACCGCTATCGCCGTCGCAGCGCAGCCGCCGGTACGTCACGACCTCGGCCACGTCGGGGAAGTACTCCGCGAGGTCGCCCCGCACCGTCTCGGGCCCGTGCCCCAGGATCGTCGTCCGCTCGCCCGACTGCTGGGCCACGATCGCGTCGATCGAGCCCAGCAGCCGCCTCGGCGCGCCCCGCCGCGCCCCCGGCTCGATGAAGGTGCCGCGCCGCCGGTGCCTGCTGATCAGGCCCTCCTCCTCCAGCTCCTTGAGGGCCTGGCGCATGGTCAGCACGCTGACGCCGTAGTGCGCGGCGAGCTGCTCCTCGGTCGGCAGCCGCAGCGACGCCTCGGGCGCTCGGCCCAGTATGGAGGCGCGCAGGGACTGCGAGACCTGGTACCACAGCGGCAGTTTGCGGTTCAGGACCAGCGAGTCGGGGGCAAAGGCGGTCACGGGGTACTCCGTACTACGACCGGAAGTGGCGCTCAAGACCCTGCCACACGTCGTCGTACCCCTTCTGCAGATGGTCGGCGTTCGCCGCCTGCGCGGTCGCCGTCATCGGCCAGCGCGTCTCGAACATGAACGCAAGCCCGTCGTCGATCTTCTGCGGCTTCAGCTCGGCGGCGCTGGCGCGGTCGAAGGTCTCCCGGTCGGGGCCGTGCGCGGACATCATGTTGTGCAGCGAACCGCCCCCCGGCACGAAGCCTTCGGCCTTGGCGTCGTACGCGCCCTCGATCAGGCCCATGTACTCGCTCATCACATTGCGGTGGAAGTACGGCGGCCGGAAGGTGTCCTCGCCGACCAGCCAGCGCGGCGCGAAGACCACGAAGTCGACCCCGGCCAGGCCCGGGGTGTCGCTCGGCGACGTCAGCACGGTGAAGATCGACGGGTCCGGGTGGTCGTACGAGATCGTCCCGATCACATTGAAGCGGCGCAGGTCGTAGACGTACGGAACATGATTGCCGTGCCAGGCGACGACATCGAGCGGCGAGTGGTCGTAGGTCGCGGCCCAGAGGTTCCCGCAGAACTTGTTCACGACCTCGACCGGACGCTCCACGTCCTCGTACGCGGCCTCGGGCGCGAGGAAGTCCCGGGCGTTGGCGAGGCCGTTCGCGCCGATCGGCCCGAGGTCGGGGAGCTGGAAGGGCTGCCCGTAGTTCTCGCAGACATAGCCGCGGGCGGTCGGGCTCTGCCCGCCATCAGGCACAGCGGCGAGCAGCTCGACCCGGAAGCGGACGCCGCGCGGGATCAGCGCCACCTCGCCGGGCCGGGCGGCGAGCAGCCCCAGCTCCGTGCGGAGCAGCAGGCCGCCGCTCTCGGGCACGATCAGCAGCTCGCCGTCCGAGTCGCTGAACACCCGGTCGGTCATGGAGGCGTTGGCGTGGTAGAGGTGCACGGCCATGCCGGTGCGCTGGCTCGCGTCGCCGTTGCCTCCGAGCGTCCACAGACCGGCCAGCCAGTCTGTGCCGGGCGCGGGCTCCGGCAGGGGGTTCCAGCGGAGCCGGTTGGGGTCGGGGACGGACTCGGCGAAGGGCGCGCTGCGTACGCCGCCGTTGCCGATGCGGACGAACGGCGGATGGGCGGCCGACGGGCGGATCCGGTACAGCCAGGAGCGGCGGTTGTGGGCGCGCGGCTCGGTGAACGCGCTGCCGCTCAGCTGTTCCGCGTACAGCCCGAGCGGTGCCCGCTGCGGTGAGTTGCGCCCGTGCGGAAGTGCGCCCGGCACGGCCTCCGAGCTGTGCTCATTGCCGAAGCCGGGCGAGTACCCAAGGCCTTCGGCGGTCTTGCGCGCCTGCTCGATGCCGCTCATCGTCCGCTCCCGGTGCTGAAGGATTCCTATGTATAACCGTAGGATTGCGGGACCGCCCCGTCAACGGCAACAGGGCGGCATGATGTACCGCGTGTCTCCAGCCCATCTCCGCCGTACGCCCGTGCAGCAGCGCAGCGCCGAGCGGCTCGCCCGGATCCTGGACGCCTGTGCCGAACTCCTCGACGAGACCGGTTACGAGGAGCTGTCCACCCGCGCGGTGGCTGCCAGGGCCGGCGTCCCCATCGGTTCCGTCTACCGCTTCTTCGGCAATAAGCGTGCCCTCGCCGACGCTCTCGCCCACCGCAATCTGGACAGTTACGCCGAGCGGATCAGCGGCCGTATCGCCTCGCTCGGCGCGGGCGACTGGCGCGGCGCCCTCGATGCCGTACTGGACGAGTACCTGGCGATGAAGCGCACCGTCCCCGGCTTCGCGCTGATCGACTTCGGCTACCGGATCCCGATGGGCGCGCCTGCGGTCGGAGCGAACCATCAGGTGGCCGACCGCCTCGCCGCGCTGCTCGCGGGCCATCTGGGCCGCGGCGTCGACGAGGAACTGCGCCGGGCGGTGCTGGTCTCGGTCGAGGCGGCGGACGCGCTGCTGCAACTCGCCTTTCGGGTGGAGCCGGCGGGGGACGAGGGGATCGTCGCGGAGACGCGGGAGCTGTTGCGGGCGTATCTCGGACGGGTCCTCGATTAGGCGGGTGCCGGGGTGGGGGCGGGGGTCGCCTGCGGCGGACTTGCCCCCTACCCGCCCCTTCCCGAACTGGGGGCAAGCCCCCAGACCCCGGTACGCCCTTCGGGCGTTGTCCTCAATCGCCGGACGGGCTTGATTTCCCGACGGGGCGAAATTCAAGCCTCGTGGGGTCCCCCGGACGAAGTCTGGGGGAGTTTGAGGCGCGGGGCTTGGGGCGGAGCCCCAAAATCAGCCCCTCCGGCGTTTGAGGAGCGGGGTCTGGGGCGGAGCCCCGACGAAGTCTGGGGGAGATTGAGGCGCGGGGGCCGGGGCGGAGCCCCGGTTACGGGAAGACTGCTCGTACCCCTCCCCTCCGTGCATACCGGTCGGTATGCTCGACTCTGAACCGCGCGCCACCGCCGTCGCCCCGGGGAGGGCCCATGTCCCACACAGCTGCCACCCGTACCGCATTGCGCATCTGTCCCCTTTGTGAGGCCACCTGCGGACTGACCCTCACCATCGAGGGCACCCGCGTCACCCGCGCCCGCGGTGACCGCGACGACATATTCAGCAAGGGCTTCATCTGCCCCAAGGGTGCGTCCTTCGGGGAGCTCGACGCCGACCCCGACCGGCTGCGCGCCCCCCTCGTACGCAAGAACGGCGAGCTCCAGGAGACCAGTTGGGAGGAGGCCTTCGACGTGGTCGCGGCCCGGATCAGGCCGCTGATCGAGGAGCACGGACCGAATGCCGTGGGCGTCCTCCTCGGCAATCCCAATGTCCACACCATGGCCGGCGCGCTCTATCCGCCCGTACTGCTCTCGCTGCTGCGTACCCGCAATCTCTTCACCGCCAGCACCCTGGACCAGATGCCGAAGCATGTCTCCAGCGGGCTGCTCTTCGGTGACCCCGTCGCCATCCCCGTCCCTGACCTGGACCGCACCGACCATCTGCTGCTCCTCGGCGCCAACCCCTTCGACTCCAACGGCAGCCTGTGCACCGCGGCCGACTTCCCGGGCAAGCTCAAGGCGCTGCGCCGGCGCGGCGGCACGCTGACCGTCGTCGACCCGCGACGCACCCGCACCGCGCAGCTCGCCGACCGGCACATCGCCATCCGGCCCGGCGCCGACGCCCTGCTGCTCGCCGCCATCGCCCAGACCCTCTTTGAGGAGAAGCTCGCCGACCTCGGAACGCTCGAAGCGCATGTCGAGGGAGTGGCTGAAGTCGCCGAAGCGGTAAGGGAGTTCACGCCCGAAGCGGTCGCTGCCGCCTGCGACATGGGCGCCGAGGAGATCCGTACGATCGCCCGCGAGCTCGCCGCCGCGCCCACCGCCGCCGTGTACGGACGCGTCGGCAGCAGCACCGTGGAGTACGGCACCCTCACCAATTGGCTGGTTGACGTCCTCAATGTGCTCACCGGCAACCTCGACCGCCCCGGCGGCGCGCTCTTCCCGCTCTCCGCCACCGACCGCGCACCCCGCCCCGCCGCCCCCGGCAAGGGCTTCGCCCTCGGCCGCTGGACGAGCAGGGTCAGCGGCCACCCCGAGGCCAAGAGTGAACTGCCCATGGCCGCGCTCGCCGAGGAGATCGACACCCCCGGGGACGGGCGGATCCGCGCGGTGATCTCGCTCGCCGCCAACCCGGTGCTCTCCGCGCCCGACGGTGACCGGCTCGACCACGCGCTGGCCGGACTCGACTTCATGGTCAGCGTCGACCCGTACCTCAACGAGACCTCGCGCCACGCGGACGTGCTGCTGCCCCCGCCGCCGCCCTCCCAGAGCGCGCACTTCGACTTCGCCTTCAACGCCTTCGCCGTACACAACCAGGCCCGCTACAGCCCGGCGGTCGTCCCCCTGGAGGAGGGCCGCCTCGGCGAGTGCGAGATCCAGGCCCGTCTGGTGCTCGCCGTCGGCGGCATGCATGGCGCGGACCCGGGCGCCGTCGACGACATGGTCATCGAGCGCACCCTCACCAAGGCCGTCGCCGATCCGCACTCCCCGGTCCACGGCCATGACGTGAAGGAGCTGACCGCGCAGCTCACCGGCCACAGCGGGCCGGAGCGGCGACTGGACATGATGCTGCGCCTCGGCCCGTACGACCTCACCCTCGACAAGCTCCTGGAGCACCCGCACGGCATCGACCTCGGCCCGCTTCAGCCCCGGATCCCGCAGGTCCTCAAGACCCGCAGCGGACGCGTCGAGCTGCTGCCGGAGCCCATCGCCGCCGATCTGCCGAGGCTGCGGCGCGCCCTGGAAGAGCGGCCCGCCGCCCTCGTCCTCGTCGGCCGCCGCCATCTGCGCTCCAACAACAGCTGGATGCACAACGTCGCCACGCTCAACGGCGGCTCCAACCGCTGCACTCTTCAGGTCCACCCGGCCGATGCGGCCCGGCTCGGTCTTGAGGACGGCGCCCAGGTCCGTATCACGGCGGACGGAGGGGAGCTCGAAGCGCCGGTGGAGATCACCGACGCCGTACGGACCGGAGTGGTGAGCCTGCCGCACGGCTGGGGACACAGCCGGCCGGGCACCCGGATGTCGGTGGCCGCCGCGCGCCCCGGAGTCAATGTCAATCAGCTGCTCGACGGCTCTCGGCTCGACCCGCTGTCCGGCACCGCCGTGCTCAACGGCTTCCCCGTCGAACTATCACCTACGCGATGACCTGGGGTTTTGCTCGTATTGCTCACGCGTCAACATCTTGTTAACGACCTTTGGCGCGACCTAACGTCATCCGAACCGCCGATCCGGTGGGAGTTCAAGGGTGAACGTTAGGTGTCCCAAATGCTGACAATCCTCGGCTTCGTCATGATTGCGACCTTCCTGGTCCTGATCATGATGAAGAAGATGTCGCCGATCGCGGCGCTGGTCCTCATCCCAGCCCTCTTCTGCGTATTCGTGGGAAAGGGCGCGAACCTCGGCGACTACGTCATCGAAGGGGTCGGCACGCTCGCCCCCACCGCGGCGATGCTGATGTTCGCGATCGTCTACTTCGGCGTGATGATCGACGTGGGGCTGTTCGACCCGATCGTCCGCGGAATTCTGCGCTTCTGTAAGGCGGATCCGCTGCGCGTCGTGGTCGGTACGGCGGTGCTGGCCGCGATCGTCTCTCTCGACGGCGACGGCTCCACCACCTTCATGATCACCGTCTCGGCGATGTATCCGCTCTACAAGCGCCTCAAGATGAGCCTGGTCGTGATGACCGGCGTCGCCGCCATGGCCAACGGCGTGATGAACACCCTCCCCTGGGGCGGCCCCACCGCCCGTGCGGCGACCGCGCTGAAGGTGGATGCGGGCGACGTCTTCGTCCCGATGATCCCGGCGCTCGGCGTCGGACTGCTCTTCGTCTTCGTCCTCTCCTACGTGCTGGGCCGGCGCGAGCGCAAGCGCCTGGGCGTCCTCACGCTCGACGAGGTGCTGGAGCCGGAGACCGAGACGGTGCTGGTCAAGGCGGGTGGCGGCGACAGTGAGGGGCGAGCCGCCTCCGGAACTGCCGGTTCTGGTGCGGACGTTCCCCAGCAGGATGAAGACGACGAGGGCTTCCAGGGCCTTGACCCGAACCGCGCGACCCTGCGCCCCAAGCTGTACTGGTTCAACGCGGCACTCACCGTCACTCTCCTCACCGCAATGATCATGGAATGGCTGCCGATCCCGGTGCTGTTCCTGCTCGGCGCCGCGCTCGCCCTGACGGTCAACTATCCGAAGATGACCGACCAAAGGGCGAGGATCGCCGCCCATGCCGAGAACGTCTTGAATGTCGCCGGCATGGTCTTCGCCGCCGCCGTCTTCACCGGAGTCCTCACCGGCACCGGCATGGTCAAGCACATGGCTGACTGGCTCGTCGGCGCCATCCCCGAGGGGATGGGCCCGCACATGGCGCTCGTCACCGGCGTCCTGAGCATCCCGCTCACCTACTTCATGTCGAACGACGGTTTCTACTTCGGTGTCCTGCCGGTCCTTGCCGAGGCGGGCGCCGCACACGGCGTCTCCTCGCTGGAGATCGCCCGCGCCTCGCTCACCGGCCAGGTCCTGCACATGTCGAGTCCGCTCGTTCCCGCGGTGTACGTCCTGGTCGGCATGGCCAAGGTCGAATTCGGCGACCACACAAGGTTTGTCGTCAAGTGGGCCGCACTGACCTCGCTCATCGTGCTCGGTTCCGGAATCCTCTTCGGCATCATCTGATGCCTTCCAGCGGCTGGCTGCTGCGCCTCGTCATCGCCTTCGGCTTCGCGCAGGCGGCGGTGTCGATGGGGCGGCCGGCCGTCTCCTACCGGGCGCTGGCCCTGGGCGCGGACGAGCGCGCGATCGGTGTGATCGCCGGTGTGTACGCGCTGCTTCCCCTGTTCGCCGCCGTACCGCTGGGGCGCAAGACGGACCACGGGCGGTGTGCACCCTGCTGCCCATCGGCGTCGTCCTGATCTCCGGCGGGTGTGCCCTCAGCGGTTCGGCGGTCTCGCTCTTCGCCATGGCGGCCTGGAGCGGGGAGCGAAGCGAATGGGGGTCCCCCCGGCCGAAGGCTGGGGGAGGGCCTCGGCCATCTCTGCTTCGTCATCGGCGCGCAGTCGATCGTCGCCCGTCAGCCCGTACCCGCCGAACAGGACCGCAACTTCGGCCACTTCACCATCGGCGCCTCGCTCGGCCAGCTCGTCGGACCGATCGCGGCGGGGGGTGATCGGCGGCGCCATGGCCGGTACGAGCGCACTCGCCCTGGTCGTCTCGGCGGCCGTCGCGGCCGTCTCCTTCACCTCGCTGTGGCGCATCGAAAGCCGTACGGACGCACCCGCGGCCCGCGACAGAAAGCCGAAGGTCCCCGTCCACCGCATCCTGCGCGCACGGGGCGTCCCGGCCGGGAACTTCATCAGCCTCGCCGTGCTCTCGGCCACCGACATCCTCACCGCCTGTCTGCCGGTGATCGGCGAGCACCGCGGCATCGCACCCGCGACCATCGGCCTGCTGCTGAGCCTGCGCGCCGCCGCCACCATCGCCTGCCGCCTGGTGATGACCCCGATGATCCGTCTGCTCGGCCGCACGGCGCTGATGACCGTGACCTGTCTGCTCGGCGGACTGCTGTGCGCGGGCATCGCGCTGCCCGTCCCGGTCTGGGCGCTCGCCCTGATGCTCGCCGTCCTCGGCTTCTGCCTGGGCGTCGGCCAGCCGCTGTCGATGACGACGGTCGTCCAGGCCGCCCCGGCCGACGCGCGATCGACCGCGCTCGCCCTGAGACTGACCGGAAACCGCCTCGGCCAGGTCGCCGCGCCCGCCTCCGCCGGACTGGTCGCGGGCGTCGCGGGCACGGCGGCGCCCTTCGCCATGCTGGGCGTACTGCTTCTGGCAGCGGCCGGACTGGCCACGCGGCAGCCGGGCCGCAGGGATCATCCGGGAGTTGACTGCCCCAGGGCAGGTGGGTTGCCACGCCCGCCGGGTGCGGACGGCTCCGTACAAAAAGCCCAGCCCCAACCTGCGCGCGAGTCATTCCCTGACCGGGAGTAGTCGGCTAGTTTCAGGCGTCTCAGTCGCTCCCCTCTTCCCCTCGGCGGAACCATATGAGTCGCGCCATCTCGCTTCGCAGTGTCAGCAAGAGGTACGAACGCACCGCTCGAGCCGTCGACCGTTTCACCCTCGACATCGAGCCGGGGGAGTTCGTGGTGCTGCTCGGCCCTTCGGGCTGCGGCAAGTCGACCGTGCTGCGCATGATCGCCGGTCTCGAGGACATCACCGAGGGGGAGTTGCTGCTCGACGGCGAGTACGCCAACCACGTCCCGCCCCGTGACCGCGGCATGGCCATGGTGTTCCAGAACTTCGCGCTCTACCCGAGCATGACCAACCGCCAGAACATCGGCTTCCCGCTGCGGCTGGAGAACCCCCGGCTGGACTGCGACCCGCAGGTCGAGGCCACCGCCCGGATGCTCGGCATCGAGGACGTCCTGGACCGATACCCCAACCAGCTCTCCGGCGGCGAACGCCAGCGGGTCGCGATGGGCCGGGCCATCACCCGGCGGCCCTCCGTCTTCCTGATGGACGAGCCGCTGTCCAACCTCGACGCGAAGCTGCGCAACCATCTGCGGGCCGAAATCTCCCAGCTCACCGCCGAGTTGGGGGTGACCACCGTCTACGTCACGCACGATCAGGCCGAGGCCATGTCGCTCGGCGACCGGGTCGCCGTGATGCGCGGCGGGGTGCTCCAGCAGGTGAGCACCCCACGCGATACGTACGCCCTGCCCGAGAACGTCTTCGTCGCCGCGTTCATCGGCACGCCGCGCATCAATCTGCTGCAGGCCGTCGTCTACGCGCCGCTGGACGGCCGCATGTCGATCGACCTCGGCAAACAGCGGCTGCCGCTGCCCGAACCCCTCAGTACCGACCACCAGTTGCTCCGCATCCAGCAGGGCCGGCAGATAATCGTCGGCCTGCGCTCCGAAGCCACCCGGATCGCCCCGCCGAGCCAGGCCCGCCCCGGCGAGGTCGCCCTTACCGGGATCGTCGAGCACATGGAGTACCAGGGGCATGAAGCGCTGGTGCACTTCAACACCGGCTCGCAGCCCGCCGTGGTCGCCGACCTTGAGTCGCCCAGGCCGCAGGCCCCCGCGCGAAGGCGCAGAAGTAGAAGCGGCGGCCCGAGCGTCCTGACCCGGATGAAGGAGCGCGCGTTCGCCCATGTCTCGGGGCCCGTGGTGGCGCTCGACGACCCGGAGCCGGGGCCTCGTCCCGTCGCCGCCGAGCGCCCGGCCGTCGCCTCGAGCGATCTGGTCGTGCGGACCGGACCCGATGTGCGGCTGCGCACCGGCGCTCAGGTGCCGCTCCTCGTCGACCTCGCGCATCTGTACGTCTTCGACCACCACGGCCGCAGGATCTGCCCTGCTCCGACGGACCTCCCGGGCCTGGACGCCTGAGGGTCCCGGCTACGCTCCAGGTGCCCCTGGCGTCCAAAAACTAACACCGCTAGTTTGGGGTGTGGACGACTACCGCAGTTTCTGGAGGAGTGCGATGAAGGCCCACGACGGGATGTACATCGGCGGCCAGTGGCGGCCAGCCGCAGGCCCGGACACCATCGCCGTGGTGAACCCGGCGGACGAGCAGGTCATCGGCCATGTCCCGGCCGGCACGGCCGAGGACGTCGACGCCGCCGTGCGCGCCGCCCGCGCCGCGTTCCCCGGCTGGGCCGCCACCGGGCCGGTCGAGCGCGCGGCCAGGATCGCCGCACTGCGCGATGTGCTTGTGGCACGCGTGGACGAGATCGCCGAGACCGTCACCGCCGAGCTCGGCGCGCCGCTCGCCCTGTCGCAGTCGGTCCACGCGGGCGTGCCGATTCTGGTCGCCGGCTCCTACGCGGAGCTGGCCGCCTCCTACTCCTTCGAGGAGAAGATCGGCAACTCCACCGTGCTGCTGGAGCCGGTCGGCGTGGTCGGCGCCATCACGCCCTGGAACTACCCGCTGCACCAGGTCGTCGCCAAGGTGGCGCCCGCTCTCGCGGCGGGCTGCACCGTAGTCCTCAAGCCCGCCGAGGACACCCCGCTGACCGCGCAGCTCTTCGCCGAGGCCGTCGACGAGGCCGGACTGCCCGCCGGGGTGTTCAACCTGGTGACGGGCCTCGGGCCGGTCGCCGGACAGGCCCTCGCCGCGCACGAGGACGTGGATCTCGTCTCCTTCACCGGCTCCACGGCGGTCGGCAGGCAGATCGGCGCCACGGCAGGGGCCGCCGTCAAGCGGGTCGCCCTGGAGCTCGGCGGCAAGTCCGCCAATGTCATCCTGCCGAGCGCCGATCTGGCCAAGGCCGTCAACGTCGGCGTCGCCAATGTGATGTCCAACTCCGGCCAGACGTGCAGCGCGTGGACCCGGATGCTGGTCCACAAGGACCAGTACGAGGAGGCGGTGGCACTCGCGGCTGCCGCGGTCGCCAAATACGTACCGGGCGAGCGGGTCGGCCCGCTGGTCAACGCCAAGCAGCAGCAGCGCGTACGCGGCTATATCGAGAAGGGCGTCGCGGAGGGCGCCCGCCTTGTCGCGGGCGGTCCCGCCGCCCCGCACGAGACGGGCTACTACGTCAGCCCCACCGTCTTCGCCGATGTCACCCCGGATATGACCATCGCCCAGGAGGAGATCTTCGGCCCTGTCGTCTCCCTGATCGAGTACGCGGACGAGGACGACGCGCTCCGTATCGCCAACGGCACGGTCTACGGCCTCGCGGGCGCGGTCTGGGCGGCGGACGAGGCGGAGGCCGTCGCCTTCGCCCGCCGGATGGACACCGGACAGGTCGACATCAACGGCGGGCGCTTCAACCCCCTTGCCCCGTTCGGCGGTTACAAGCAGTCGGGTGTGGGCCGCGAGCTCGGCCCGCACGGTCTGTCCGAGTACCTCCAGACCAAGTCCCTCCAGTTCTGAGCCGGGAGTCTCACGCATCATGGTCCGTGCTGCCGTACTGCCCGCCGTCGGCTCCCCGCTGGAGATCACCGACATCGAGCTGCCCGAGCCCGGCCCCGGCCAGGTGCGGGTGCGCCTCGCCGCCGCCGGGGTCTGCCACTCCGATCTGTCCCTGTCCAACGGCACGATGCGCGTGCCGACGCCCTGCGTCCTCGGCCACGAAGGTGCGGGCACGGTTGTCTCCGTCGGCGAGGGCGTCACCCATGTCGCCGTCGGCGACGGGGTCGTCCTCAACTGGGCCCCCTCCTGCGGGAGTTGCCGCCACTGCCGGATCGGCGAGGTCTGGCTGTGCGCCAACGCGCTGGCGGGCGCGGCGAGCGTCTACGCCCGCACCGCCGACGGCGCCGAGCTGCATCCCGGTCTGAACGTGGCGGCCTTCGCCGAGGAGAGTGTCGTCGGCGCGAACTGCGTCCTGCCGGTCCCGGACGGCGTCCCGCTCACCGACGCCGCGCTGCTCGGCTGCGCGGTCCTTACCGGGTACGGCGCGATCCACCACTCCGCGCGCGTCCGCGCGGGCGAGTCGGTGGTCGTCTTCGGCGTCGGCGGCGTCGGTCTCGCCACCCTCCAGTCCGCCCGGATCGCGGGCGCGTCGACGATCATCGCCGTCGATGTGTCCCCGGAGAAGGAGGAGCTGGCGCGGCAGGCAGGCGCGACGGAGTACGTCGTCGCCTCCGACACCACCGCAAAGCAGATCAGGGCGCTCACCGGCGGCCAGGGCGCGGACGTCGCGATCGAGTGCGTGGGCCGGGCCGCCACCATCCGCACCGCCTGGGAATCCACCCGCCGCGGCGGCCGCACCACGGTCGTCGGCATCGGCGGCAAGGACCAGCAGGTCACCTTCAACGCGCTGGAGATCTTCCACTGGGGCCGTACGCTCTCCGGCTGCGTGTACGGCAACAGCGACCCGTCCCGTGACCTGCCGGTGCTGGCGGACCACGTTCGCGCGGGCCGCCTGGACCTGGGCGGCCTGGTGACCGCGCGGATCGGACTCGCCGGGATTCCTGCGGCGTTCGACGACATGCTCGCGGGCAGGGGCGGCCGGGCGCTGGTCGTCTTCTGACCGGGGCTCGGCGGGGCAGATTTCCGGGGCTCCGCCCCGGACCCCGCGCCTCAATCTCCCTCAGACTTCGTCCGGGGGACCACGGGGCTGTTTTTGGGGCCCCGCCGCCAGCCCCGCGCCTCAATCGCCGGCGGGGCTGAATTTCGCGTCCGGGACCGCGTCTCAATCTCCCCCAGACTTCGTCCGTGGGGGTCCGCCCAGACTTCGTCCGTGGGGGTCCGCCCAGACTTCGTCCGGGCGGACCCCCACAGAGCTTGAATTTCCCGCCGGTCGGCCTGAATCTTCAGGCCGACCGGCGGAAATCAAGCCCGTCCGGCGCTTGAGGACAACGCCCGAAGGGCGTACGGGGGCCCGGGGGCTCGCCCCCGGTTACGGGAAGGGGCGGGGTGGGGGAAGACCAACCGCCTGCGCAAACCGTTGACCCCATACCCACTGGTCGGTATGGTCCCCGCACTCCTCGTCCCCGCACCCACCGGAGTGTGCACAACATGGACACGACCCCATCACTCACCGCCCCCACCCCCACCGATCCCAATCGCCGCCGCGTGGCCACCGCCGCCGCCCTCGCCTCCGCCGTCGAGTGGTACGACTACTTCGTCTTCGGCATCGCCGCCGCTCTCGTCCTCGGCGATCTGTACTTCCCTGCCGGCAGCTCGTCGGTCGGCGTGCTCGCCGCCTTCGCCACCTTCGCCGTCGGCTTCCTCGCCCGCCCCGTCGGCGGCATCATCGCGGGCCAGCTCGGCGACAAGCGCGGCCGCAAGCCGATGCTGGTCCTCGCGCTGGTCCTGATGGGCCTCGCCACCGTCGGAATCGGACTGCTCCCGACATACGAGACGATCGGCATCGCCGCCCCCGTGCTGCTGGTGCTGTTCCGCGTCGTCCAGGGCATCGCGGTAGGCGCCCAGTGGGGCGGCGCGATGCTGATGGCCACGGAGTACGCCCCCGAGGGCAAGCGGGGGTTGTACGGCAGCCTCGTCCAACTCGGCGTCCCCATCGGCGTGGTGAGCGCCAACACCGTCTTCCTGGTCGCCGGAGCCGTCACCAGCGACTCCACCTTCGCCGCCTGGGGCTGGCGAGTCCCCTTCTTCGTCGGCTTCCTGGTGCTCGCACTCGCCTGGTTCATCCACACCCGGGTGGAGGAGACCCCGGCGTTCCGCGAGGCCGAACGCGCCCTGGCCGCACAGGAGAAGAGCGAACCACGCTCGCCGCTGCGCACGATCCTGCGGGAGCACCTCGGCACTGTCTTCCTGGCCGGCGGCTCGTTCGCGGTCAACACCGCGACCTTCTACATCATCATCACCGGCGTACTCGACTACGCGACCCGCGAACTCGACATGAAGCGCAGCGCCGTGCTCACCGTCTCGCTCTGCGTCAGCCTCACCCAACTGGCGCTGATACCCGCGGCGGCCGCGCTCTCCGACCGCGTCGGGCGGCTGCGTATCTATGCGTTCGGCGCGGTCGGCCTGCTGGTCTGGGCGATCCCGATGTTCCTGCTGATCGACACCAAGTCGCTGCTCTGGCTGGGCGTCGGCACCTTCGTCACCAGCTGTTTCCTGAGCATCATGTACGGCCCGCAGGCCGCGCTCTTCGCCGAGCTGTTCACCGCCGAGATGCGCTACACGGGAGCCTCGCTCGGCTACCAGATCGCGGCGGTGTTCGGCGGCGGACTGGCTCCGTTCATGATGGTCCTGCTCCTGGAGGCCACCGGCACGTCGATGGCTGTCTCCGCTTACATCATCGGCCTCGCCGTCGTCGCTCTCGTCTCGATCAAGATTCTGGCCGCTCGGGCCGCCGCCCGGACTGCCGAAGGGGCCGTCGCCCAGGAGTGAACCGGTCCCGATTCACGCACGTGAGACCCCTGTGTGCGGCCGTCCCGTCTTCCCCCGCGGGGCGGCCGCATTCACTCACGAGCGAGATGCGAGGACCGCAATGGCCGACCTGCCTGTCTTCCAACTGCCGGAATTCGTCACCGGATCACCCGCGGACCGGGCCCTGGGGCTTGCGATGGTGGATGCCTGGCGGACCTATGGAATCTTCTACCTGGCCACCGACCCGGCCGGGCGGCAGATCACCGACTGGGCCATCGAGTCGAGCAAAAAATTCTTCGCGAGACCGCTGGAGGACAAGGCCCGCCACGTAAGCACCACCAGTTACAGCGGGTACATCGCCTCCGGTGAGGAGGTCACCGCGGGCGAGGCCGATTACTCGGAGATCTTCACGGTCTGCAAGGACGTCTCCCGGAACGACATCCGGTCGGTGGACGGCTGGCCCTGTCACGGCCCGGTGCCCTGGCCGGACGACGCGTACAAGCAGTCGATGGAAGCCTTCATGACCGAACTGGGCTCCCTGGGCGAGACATTGCTCAGCCTCACGGCGCTCGGCCTGGGCCTGGAGGACCCTGCTGCGCTCACCAAGCTCACCGACGACGGCTGGCACCATATGCGCGTCCTGCGCTTCCCCGCCGAATCCCGGGCGAGCAGCCGGGGTATCGGCGCCCACACCGACTACGGACTGCTCGTCATCGCCGCGCAGGACGATGTCGGCGGGCTCTGGATCCGGCCGCCGGTCGCTGGTGAACACCGCAACCGGAACTGGCTGGAGAACGAGAGCAGCGCCGGGATGTACGAGAACGAGCAGCCCTGGACCTTCGTCGACCCGGTCCCCGGCACCCTGACCGTCTTCCCCGGCGACATCCTCCAGCTCCTCACCGGCGGCTATCTGCTGTCCACCCCGCACAAGGTCAGGCTCGCCGACCGCGAGCGCTATGCCATGGCGTACTTCCACGAGCCCAACTTCCAGGCCTGGGTGGAACCGCTGCCGCACGCTCACAGCGCAGGCGCCGCGGTCGTGCCGGACGACGAGAACCGGCTGCACTACGGCACCCACTTCACCCATATGTTCATGCGCTGCTATCCGGAGCGGATCACCACCCTCCGCCTGCACGAGCAGGGTGGTCTGCTGAGGCTGGCCCAGCTGCGGGAGGCCGCAGATCAGCCCTGACGGCCCCCGACGTCGGACGCTCCGGTCCCCCGCGTACTCGTTGCGGTGTCCGACGGCGCGACGACCGGCGTGACCGGGTTCGCCGGCGTGACCGGGTTGGCCGGGTTGGCCGGGTTGGCCACTCGCCGGGACCGGCTGCGCGAGACGGCCACTCCGGCCAGGCACAGCGCGCCGCCCGCCAGAGTCAGCCGGCCCGGCACCTCGTCCAGCGCCAGCCACGACATCAGCACGACCAGCGCCGGTACGGCATAGGTCGTCGCGCCCATCCGGCCCGCTGTCGTACGGGCCAGGGCGTATGCCCAGGTCGTGAACGCCAGCGCGGTCGGGAACACGCCCAGGTAGACCATGTTGAGTGTGGCCGACAGCGGCGCCCGCTCCGCCTCGGAGACCAGCTGCCCGGCGAACGGCAGACAGGCCACCGCACCGACCAGACAGCCGAACGTCGTCACCTGGAGTGCGCTCGCATGCGCCAGCGCCGGCTTCTGGCCCACCACCCCGCCCGCGTACCCCACCGCCGCCAGGAGGCACAGCAGCACTCCCAGCGTGGAGGCACTGCCCTTGCCCGACATCGAAAGTCCCACGGTCACTGCTCCCGCGAAGGACACCGCCATTCCGGCCAGCAGCCGCGGCGGCAGCGCCTCGCCAAGCAGCCGCGCGCCGAGCAGCGCGATCAGGACCGGACCGATGTTCACGACCATCGCCGCCGTGCCCGCGTCGACCTCCTGCTCGCCCCAGTTGAGGACCACCATGTAGACGCCGAACCAGAGCAGCCCGGATATGGCGATCCCGGGCCAGGCGGCACGCGGCGGCAGCCCCTCGCGCCGGATCAGCAGGACGCAGCCGAGAGCCAGGGACCCGGCGAGCAGCCGCCCGAGGGCGAGCGCGCCGGGGGAGTACGCCTCACCGGCGCTGCGGATCGACACAAAGGCGGAGGCCCACAGGACGACGGTGACGCCCGCGGCGGCCAGGGCGGGCCACTGCGAACGGTCGGCGGAGGGCGAGGGGTGGTTCGTCATGGGCCGACCGTACGGCTTCGACCCTTCGGCGCTCACCGCAATATCCCCGGCTCGATGCCGAGCAGGTCGTGCAGCGCCCGCTCGCCGTCCGCGGTCACCTTCACGGCCCGCTCGGACCCGATCCGTACGCACCAGCCGGCCTCCAGCGCATGGCGGCACAGCTCGGCTCCCGCGGTCCCCGCGAGATGCGGTTTGCGCTCGGTCCAGTCCAGGCACGACCGTACGAGCGGCCGCCGCCCCTTCCGCTCCAGCGGGAGCCCCAACTCGCCGAACCAGCCCACCCCTTGGGAGGTCAGCGCGAATCCGGTGTCCTGGTGCAGCAGCCCGCGCGCGGTCATCGCCTCGGTGATCGCGATGCCGAGCCGTCCGGCGAGATGGTCGTAGCAGGTACGCCCCCGGGCCATGGCGCTGCGCGCGCTCGCCGCCCGCAGCGTTCCGGCAGGCCCGTCCGGCGCGGGCGCGGAGTGCGAGGCGAGCTCCTCGACGAGATGCGCAACGCGTTCGTCGGCGAGGCGCACATAGCGGTGCCGCCCCTGCCGCTCCTCGGTGAGCAGCCCGCCCGCGACGAGCTTGCCCAGATGCTCGCTGGCGGTCGACGGCGCCACGCGCGACTGCCGCGCGAGCTCGCCGGCGGTCCAGGCACGACCGTCGAGGAGCGCGAGACAGAAGGCGGCACGCGTCTCGTCGGCGAGGAGCGCGGCCAGGGCGGCGAGGTCTCTGGACTGCATGTCCCCAGGATCCGCCATTCATCGTTCGGCGGCAGCCGAAGAGTCCCGTCGTATCCCCGTGCGCCGCGCGGGTCAGGCGCGCGCAAGCGCCGCGTACTGCACGGCCAGGCCGTCGATGAGCGCGCGCAGCCCGGTCTCGAAAGCGCCCTCGTCCACCTTCTGCTGCCGCTCGGCCAGCAGATGCGCCTGGCCGAGGTGCGGATAGTCGGCCGGGTCGTACGCCGTCTCGTCGTCGACGAAGCCCCGGGCGAAGGAGCCGAGCGCCGAGCCGGTGATGAAGTACCGCATCAGGGCGCCGATGTACGTCGCCTGGGCCGGTGGCCAGCCCGCGCGGACCATCGCGCCGAAGACCGCGTCGGCCACCCTGAGGCCGGCCGGGCGGCGTCCTGGGCCGCGGGCCAGGACCGGGACGGTGTTGGGGTGGGCGGTCAGGGCCGCGCGGTAGGAGACGGCCCAGTCGTGCAGCGCGGTGCGCCAGTCGCGCTCGTCGTCCGCCTCGAACATCGACAGATCGACCTGCGCGCTGACCGCGTCGGCGACGGCGTCGAGGATCTCGTCCTTGTTGCGGAAGTGGTTGTAGAGGGAGGGGCCGCTGACGCCGAGCTCGGCCGCGAGCCGCCGGGTGGAGACGGCGTCGAGACCCTCGGCGTCCACGAGCGCGCTCGCCGTCTCGACGATGCGTTCTCTGCTGAGGAGGGGCTTGCGCGGGCGGGCCATGCGGCACATAGTAGGGCCTGCCAACAAGAAACTAGCAGTGATAGTTAAAAGTGGGTGTGGCGCATGAACCTGGAGCTCAGCGAGGAGCAGGCAGCCGTACGGCAGCTGGCCAAGGACTTCGTCGACCGCGAGATCACCCCGAACGTCGTCGAATGGGACCGTGCCGAGAGCGTCGACAGGTCGATAGTGAAGAAGCTGGGCGCGCTCGGCTTCCTCGGGCTCACGATCGACGAGGAGCACGGCGGCTCGGGCGGCGACCATCTGGCGTACTGCCTGGTCACCGAGGAGCTCGGACGCGGTGACTCATCGGTGCGCGGCATCGTGTCGGTATCGCTGGGGCTGGTCACCAAGGCTGTCGCGGCCTGGGGCGACGAGACGCAGAAGCGCCACTGGCTGCCACGGCTCACGTCCGGCGAGGCGCTCGGCTGTTTCGGGCTCACGGAGCCGGAGACCGGGTCCGACGCCGGAAATCTGACCACAAAGGCCGTGCGTGACGGCGACGACTACGTCATCGACGGCTCGAAGATGTTCATCACCAACGGCACCTGGGCCGATGTGGTGCTCCTGTTCGCCCGTACCAATGACACGCCCGGACACAGAGGCGTCTCCGCCTTCCTGGTGCCCACGGACACCCCCGGGCTGACCCGCCGCACCATCCACGGAAAGCTCGGCCTGCGCGGTCAGGCCACCGCCGAGCTGGTGCTCGACGGCGTCCGGGTGCCCGCCGCCACCATGCTCGGGCCCGAGGGCAAGGGCTTCTCCATCGCCATGTCCGCGCTCGCCAAGGGGCGGATGTCGGTCGCGGCGGGCTGTGTCGGCATCGCCCAGGCCGCCCTCGACGCGGCCGTCGGCTACGCGGGAGAACGCGAGCAGTTCGGCAAGTCCATCGCCTCGTATCAGCTGGTCCAGGAGCTGATCAGCGACATCTCCGTCGACGTGGCCGCGGCCCGCCTGCTGACCTGGCGGGTCGCCGACCTGATCGACCGCGGCGAGGACTTCGCCACCGCCGCGTCCCAGGCCAAGCTCTTCGCCTCCGAGGCGGCAGTGCGCGCGGCCAACAACGCTCTGCAGGTCTTCGGCGGCTACGGCTACATCGACGAGTATCCGGTCGGCAAGCTGCTGCGCGACGCCCGTGTGATGACCCTCTACGAAGGCACCAGCCAGATACAGAAACTGATCATCGGCCGCGCGCTGACCGGAGTCTCCGCCTTCTGAGTCCCTGAGGCACTGAGTAGGTGAGTGAGTACGGGAGCGGATGTGGCGCGGGGCACAGTCGCCGATCCTGGCGGCATGAGTGAGACACCGGTCAAGCAGCAGAGCACGACGGCCTTCTACGGACAGTCGGTCGCCTCCTTCGCCGTGGCCCTGGCGGCCGTCGGCCTCGGCATCCTCTATCTCGACGCGGACGCCTGGGTGCGCGGCTTTCTCGCCATCGCCGTCCTCTATCTCACGACGTCGGCGTTCACCCTGGCCAAGGTGATCAGAGACCGTCAGGAGGCCGGGCAGATCGTCAGCCGCGTCGACCAGGCCAGGCTGGAGAAGATGCTCGCCGAACACGACCCCTTCCAGAAGCTCTGACCGCAAGCTGACCGCAAGCTCTGACCCTCTGCTCTGACCTCAATCGCTAAGCGCTTGCTCACCGTCGGGGTAGGGTGTGCCTTCTGCTGAACGGAAGGGGCGAGCGATGAGTACGGCGGAGGACACGGCGGGCGAGGACATGCCGTGGGACGAGGTCACGCCCGAGGCCGCACGAAAGCTGCTCGTTGCCGCCGTCGAGGCTTTCGCCGAGCGCGGCTACCACGCGACGACGACCCGGGACATCGCGGGCCGCGCGGGGATGAGCCCCGCCGCGCTCTACATCCACTACAAGACAAAGGAAGAGCTGCTCCACCGGATCAGTCGGATCGGGCACGACAAGGCCCTGGAGATCCTTTCGGCGGCGGCGGACGCCGAAGGCACGCCCTCCGAGCGGCTCGCCGACGCGGTGAGCTCGTTCGTACGCTGGCACGCCGGGCGGCACGACACCGCGCATGTGGTGCAGTACGAGATCGACGCCCTCTCTGACGGCCACCGTACGGAGATCCTCGAGCTGCGCCGCCGGAGCGACGCCGTCGTGCGCGGGATTCTGCGCGACGGTGTGGAGTCGGGGGAGTTCGATGTCCCGGACATTCCCGGCACCACGGTCGCGGTGCTGTCGCTCTGCATCGACGTGGCCCGCTGGTTCAGCACCAAGGGACGCCGGACGCCCGACGAGGTCGGCGCGCTCTACGCCGACCTCGTCCTGCGTATGGTCGGCGCTCAGAAGAAGTAGCGGGACACCGACTCGGCCACGCACACCGGCTTGTCGCCGCCCTCGCGCTCGACCGTGACGAGGGCGGTCACCTGCACGCCGCCACCCGCCTCCTCGACGTTCTGCAGGACCGCGGTGGCGCGCAGCCGCGAGCCCACCGGCACGGGGGCGGGGAAGCGGACCTTGTTGGCCCCGTAGTTGATGCCCATCTTCATGCCCTCGACGCGCAGGACCTGCGGCACGAGGACCGGCAGCAGCGAGAGCGTGAGATAGCCGTGCGCGATCGTCGTGCCGAAGGGGCCGCTCGCCGCGCGCTCGGGGTCCACGTGGATCCACTGGTGGTCGCCCGTGGCCTCGGCGAAGAGATCGATCCGCTTCTGCTCGACCTCCAGCCAGTCGCTGTAACCCAGCTGCTCGCCGACCCCGGCGCGCAGTTCGTCGGCGGAGGTGAAGATCCTCGGCTCAGCCATGTCCCTGGTCCCTGCCTCTCAAGCGTTCAAGCTCGTGTCTAAGCGCTTGCTCAGCATGGTTGGGTGAGGGCGCTCTGTCAACGTACGGCGAACGGCGAACGGCCAGTGACGAACGACCAGTGACGAACGACCAGTGGCGAACGACCAGTGGCGAACGAAGAGAGGCGAACCACCAGTAGGCTTCGAGGAGTGCCACAGATTCCCGAGACGATTCACGAGCTCACGGTCGGCCAGCTGTCCGCGCGCAGCGGCGCGGCGGTGTCCGCCCTGCACTTCT
The DNA here is from genome assembly GCF_030817355.1 of Streptomyces sp. V1I1. Taxonomy (NCBI): domain Bacteria; kingdom Bacillati; phylum Actinomycetota; class Actinomycetes; order Kitasatosporales; family Streptomycetaceae; genus Streptomyces; species Streptomyces sp. V1I1. Next base: position 6,721,656 of record NZ_JAUSZH010000001.1, read on the forward strand.
ACGAGTCCAAGGGCCTGATCAGCAGCCGCCGGACCAGCGGAAACCAGCGCCGCTACAGCAGGGACGCACTGCGCCGCGTCGCCTTCGTCCGTGCCGCGCAACGCGTTGGCATCCCCCTCGCGACGATCAGGACGGCCCTGTCCGAACTCCCGGAGGAGCGCACGCCGGACCGGGAGGACTGGGCGCGGCTGTCCGAGGCATGGCGCACGGAACTCGACGCACGCATTCAGCAACTCGGCCGCCTCCGTGACCACCTCACCGACTGCATCGGCTGCGGCTGCCTCTCGCTGGAGACCTGCGTACTGTCCAACCCGGACGACATCTTCGGCGACCGGATGACGGGCTCCCGCCTGCTCCCGGAGGGCCGGAAGCCGGGGAAGGGCAAGGCCTGAGGCGAGTGCGCCTGCGCGAGGGCGGCCCGCAGGGCGGCGACTCAGGCGAGAGCGGGCGTACGACGTGAAAGGTGGGCCCGCACCCCCGTGCCGGGCCCACCCTTTCCGCGGATCGTGCGCGGGCCCGCACCCCCGTGGGCGGGCCCGCGCAGTCCGGCGGGCTCACTCGTACTCCGTGCCGCCCTTCCGCGTCAGATACGCGGGGCTCACCGCCTTCGCGATCGCTCTACCGCCCACCACCGGGCTGTAGCGCTCCACGGCGGGGCGGATCACGACGCCCTCGCGCAGATGCAGCTCGCGCCCCGACACCGTCTCCCGGCCGCTCGCGAGCTCCAGCACCTTGCCGATGTCGTACGGACCCTCGTACAGCCGTGGCACCAGCGGCAGTTCGCCCTCCAGCAGCTCTGCCGGGTCCAGCCAGCGGACCTGGCCGGATATCTCCGCCGATACGTCGAAGACCGCGTAACCCAGCGCCTCGGAACGGGCGTTGGCCCCATAACCCAGGTCCTGCACCCCCGCTCCGTACACCTCGCCGAAGAGCCCTACCCGGCTCGCCCCCAGCTTCTCGGCGAGGCGTGCCGCGACCGCCGGGACGTCATGGGCCAGCACCGCGCGCCAGTAGAGATTGCGCGGGTCCTCCGTGAGCGCGAGGCCCTTCGCGCCGAAGCCCTTCGACGACACCTGCACCTTCCCGCCGTCCGCGACGCTGTACGTCAGCAGGCAGGCCGAGCCGTGCAGCTTCTCGGTCAGGACCACCGGCTCGCCAGGCGCGAAGATGTCGGGGTAGCGCTGGATGTTCTCGATGTCGACCCACGGCAGCAGATCGCGCGCCCGCTCCACCTCTCCGTCCATCGTCGGCGGGATCGGGGGCGACCACTTGGTGATCGAGAGCAGCTCGGCGAAGTCCGTGCCGTCGGCGGCCGCCCGCAGCAGATCTACATCCGCCAGCGCCCGCGGCCGGCACACGATGCCCTGCGACAGCTCGCCGCGCAGCCGCACCGCCTTGACCCGGTCGGACGCCTTCCCGGCCAGCCGTCCGGTCAGCCCGAGCTCCTCGATCAACCCAGCCGGGAGCACGGCCTGTTCCGGGATGTAGACGGCCGCGTCACCACTGCGGTAAGCCCCCTTGGCGACGACCGCGCGGTACAGACCCACCTGGGCCAGCTCGAGCGCGTCGGCGTTCGGGTGCTCGTGGACGGTCAGCAGCTCTGCGGTGACACGCAGCGTGGACATCGGCGTCTCCTCGGTTACGGATTTCCGCACCCACTGTGCGGGTCACGGCCAACCCGCGGCCACCGAATATCCGCGACGTCCCGGGCCGCGCGCACCAGTTCGGCGTTGGACGCGGCACGCCGCCCGTCCGGCAGGAAGAGCACATCCTCCAGGCCGATCCGGGTGTCCAGACCCGACTGCCGCGCGAGCCGCAGCACCGGCCACGCCCCGCCGTCCTCGCCGTGCAGGAGCAGCGGTATCCCATGGGCCGTGCCCAACTCGGCAAGGAGCGAGCGCGCCGACTCCTCGGCCGTGCCGGGATCGGTGTCCACCACCTCGGCGAGCACCCGCAGCACACGCGGGGCCAGGGGGGACGCCAGAAAGCGCCGCGGCCCGTCCGTCCCCGACCACAGGCCCGCCTCCACGCCGACCCCGCGCTCCAGCAGGGCGGCCGCGACCAACTCCGCGCCCGGCTCGTGCCAGTTCACCGAGGCGTGGTCGGGTAACACCGTCCAGGAGCGGACGCGCTCCACCCGGCGGTCGGGATCGGGCTCCGCCCAGGCGCCCGTGGTCACCCCGACGGGAACTTCCACCACGGCCCGTATCGCCATGAGTACCTCGGCCACGGCGCGCGGCGAGAGGGCGTCGTCGCCGCACGGTGTCTTCGGGTGCACATGCACCTCGGCGGCGCCGGCCGCGACGGCTTCCGCCGCTGACTCGGCCATCGCCCCGGGCGACAGCGGCACGGCAGCGCCGTCACCGGCCGAACGGGGCCCGTTCAAGCAGACCTGGATCATGCCGTCGATGGTGCCAGCCACTACTGACAAAGCCACCGACAATGCCACTGACAACGCGGGGGCTCAGCGACTGCGTCGACCGCCCCCGCGCGCCTCAGGCGACCGACGCCAGTTCCTTGCGCCCCGCCCGCTTGGCCGCGGCCATGGCCTCGGACGTCAGAACGGGCTGCGGCACGACAATGCCGCAGCCCGTGCACACCGGCCCGAACCACGGCTCGTTCGCCAGATCCTGCCGCCACACGATGTGCGTCCCCCCGCACACCGGGCATGCCACTCCCGGTTCCGTCTCCAGCGCCGCTATCAGCCGCCGCAGCACCTCGTCGAGCGGCGCCGAAGGATGCGCGGCCGGCCTGTCGCAACGCGCGACGCCGTTCCCGCCCCAGGTCCGCCGGTGCCAGTCGTCGATGGACGCCGGCCGCCGCAGCCCGTCGTGCTTCTCGCGCTTTCGGCGGTCCGCGAAACCCTCTTCATACGCGAGCCAGACCGCCCGCGCCTGCTCCAGTTCCTCGAGCGCGGCCACCAGCCGCGCCGGATCGGGTGCCCGGTCCTCGGGCTCGATGCTGTGCCTCGCGCACAGATGATCCCAGGTCGCCCGGTGCCCATAGGGGGCAAATCGCTCCAGGCATTTGCGCAGCGAATAGCGCCTGAGCGCCAGATCACACCGCGCGTCGCGCACCTGTCTCGCAAGACTCCGGAAACCGGCCATCGCCCTGCCACCTCCGTCGCTCGTACATCGGCGTCATGGAATGGACGTACGTGTGCCCGATCCGGCTCCATCGAAAATTCGATGGCAGTCATCAGCCGGATTTCGTCCATGGCGCCGGGCGTGGCGGGGGAGGGTTCGATCTTCACTGCACCGGCGTGACCAGGCGCAACGCACGCCATCCCGCCCTGACCGCACACCAGTTGACGAATACGGACAGCGGTGTCGTGATTCGGAAGAGGTGACGCATGTTCACCTTACTCGCGAGCCTTACCGCCCATAGGCGCCCGGCGCATCGGCCTTCCCGAGGAGCATCCATGCGACGACGCACTGGAAGACTCAAAACTGCCACAGCCGCCGCGGTGTTCGCGCTCGCCGCCGGTCTGCCGGCCCCCTGCCACAGGCCGCGGCCGCCAACCCCTCAGCCACACCCACCCGGACGCCGTGCGCCTGGACGCCTGGTGGCCAGTGCTGATCGAGGTCGAGTTCAAACCGGGGCCCGGCGACGACCTCTACCGCGCGCTGAACGGAAACCTCGCGATCGACGAGTCCCCGGCGGCGAGCCACGGCGCGACCGGGGCGCACAGCGGCTCCGCCTTCCAGTACGGCTGGTGGGCCTTCGCCGACGAGGATCTGCGCCAGGTGCTCGGACAGCCGGTCCAGGGTTCCTTGGCGAAGACGTACTGCGGAGGCGGCGAGCTCGCCGCCTGCCGTGACGCGCTCCTCGCCACGCTGAAGCACGCGACGGTCAAGCCGGCGACCGACGTCTACCCCGTCGACGACAGCTGCAAGGCCGGGGAACAGTGGTGCTCGGACGCGATCATCCACCGCGCGCTGGGCGGCATCACCCACCCGGCGATCAGCTGGCAGAACCGGCCGACGTATCAGCAGGTCGTCGAATTCCCGTTTCACAGGTGACAACAACCGTGGGCCGCAGGGGCGTTGAGTGGTGACTCAGCGTCCGATGCGGCCTGCGGCCAGCACCACCCGAGCCAGCTCCTCATGGCAGATGTCGCTGTGCGCACCCGACGGCGGCCCGCCGCGCCGCACCACCGACGCCGTGTCCAGGCTGACGCACCCCGAGCCGGGAATCCCCTGCCGCAGCGCCTCCTCCAGGGTGAGCCGGACCAGCGGCCGGACGGCCTGGATGCCGTTGTGCCCCATCGCCCACCACCGCTTGTCGAGCCCGACCGCACTCGCGTCGTCCCCGGCCAGGCTCGACGCCAGCGGATAGATCACCCCGAGCGCACTGTCGTGCCGCGAATAGCAGGCCACCACGGGACCGTCGACCCGCTGCTCCATGGCGCGCAGAGCTCCGCCGCTGTGCGTCGAATGCGGCAGGCTCTGCGCGAACGCATAGTGAGAGAAGGCTCCCTGAAGGAGCGTCAGCGACTTTACGTTGCGTACCCCGTCGGGCAGTCCGCGCAGCGCGAACGACACCAGCCGCGCCCCCTGGCTGTGGCCGACCAGATGCACCCGCACATCGGGGGACGACCGGGCCAGCTGTCCGAGCAGCGGGCCCAGGCCCAGCTCACCGACCGTCCCGGCGCGCCGCTTCATCGCGTAGTACGTCGTCTGTCGCAGCAGCTCCTTCGCGCCCTTCCACACCTTCTTGAGCCCGCCACCGAAGGAGAAGGACAAGAGGGCGGGCTCCTTCTCGGTCACCTCTCCGGTCTCCTCCAGCGCCAGCGCGAACCTCCGGCACATCGTCAGGGCGTCCTCGTACAGCACGGCGGGCGGGCCCTGCTCGTCATACGGCAGATCGTCGCTGAAGCCGGCCTCCAGACCGCCGTGCGGCGCCTCGGCCAACTGCCTCGCCAGAGCGCCGAACTCCGCGAACGCCTCATCGGACTCGGGCTGTTCGTCGAGCAGTTGGGCCAGCCGCGCCACCGTCCCGTCGTGCCCGGGGAACAGCTCGACCAGGGCGTCCCGCGTCGCCTTGTCAAGACCGGAGCCCGGCAGCGGGCCGGCGGCCGACGGCTGGAAGTCGGGGATCGGCTCGTCCGTGAACCTCATGGACGGCCATACGACGCCCGCATATCCGAGCCGCACCTCGGGAGTGGCCGCCAGCAGCCCCGGGAACGGCGCGAAGAAGGCCGAGTACAGCCGGTTGGCGATGGCGGGCGAGTTGTTCCATCCGTGCGCGAACATGACCAGATCGGTGACGTCCATTTCGGCCAATCGCTCGCGCTGCGCGATGTCGACGTCGCCGTCCTTGTCGAAGGTGATTTCCCGGTACGGATGCACACTCATCTGCGGCATGGCCCGCCCCTCCCCGTTGTCCCCGTTGCAGCCCCTTGTGCCACAGCATCCTGCGCAAGGGGAGAGACGGCCATACCTGCGGCGGCAGTCGGCCGCGCTCGGTCGCGGCCGGTCCCGGACGGTCAGACTTGGTCGGCGGCGCGGACCCGGGCAGGTCCCGTGCCCCGTCAGTACCAGATACCTCTTCAGTACCGCAGATACCTCTTCCGTACGGCCCGGAACGCGGCCAGCTCGTCCCGCCACGCGCCCACCACCTCGTGCGTCCCCGCTCCCGCGTCGATCATCGTGCGGACCTTCGCCGAGCCTGTCAGCTTGTCGATCCAGTTGTCCGGCCGCCAGGCGAAGCCGCTCCACGCCCGCTTCGCCGTCACCAGGAGGGCGATGCCCGTGCGCACCGGGTCGTACGACTCCCGGTCGTGGACGTGCAGTTGAACCCCGCCGACGGTCTTGCCCTGGAACTTGGAGAACGTCGGCGCAAAGTACGCCTCGCGGAAGTGGACACCCGGCAGCTCCAGGGCGTTCGCAGCCTGAGCCCAGCGGCGGTCGATGCCCTCCGCGCCCAGCAGCTCGAACGGACGCGTCGTGCCGCGCCCCTCCGAGAGGTTCGTGCCCTCGAAGAGGCAGGTGCCCGAGTACACCAGCGCGCTGTCCGGCGTCGGCATATTGGGGCTCGGCGGCACCCACGGCAGGCCCGTCGCGTCGAAGAAGTCCGAACGCCGCCAGCCCGACATCCGTACCGTCTCCAGCTCCACGGGCCGCGTCAGGAATTCGCCGTTGAACAGCAGTGCCAGCTCGGTGACCGTCATGCCGTGCGCCTGCGCGATCGGCTCGCGGCCCACGAAGGTCGCGAAGGCCTTGTCCAGTACGGGACCGAGCGCGGCCCGCCCGGTCACCGGGTTCGGCCGGTCCAGCACCACGAAGCGCTTGCCCGCGAGCGCGGCCGCATGCATGCAGTCGTAGAGCGTCCAGATGTACGTGTAGAAACGCGCGCCGGCGTCCTGAATGTCGAAGACGATCGTCTGCACGCCCGACGCGGTGAAGATGTCGGCGAGCGGCTGCCCGCTCTTGAGATACGTGTCGTACACGGGCAGCCCGGTCGCCGGGTCGTCGTAGCGGCCCTCGGAGCCGCCCGCCTGGGCCGTGCCGCGGAAGCCGTGCTCCGGGCCGAAGACGGCGACCAGGTTCACCCGGTCGTCCGGATGCATCACGTCCACGATGTGCCGCGCGTCCTGGGTGATCCCGGTCGGGTTGGTGACCACTCCGACCCGCTCGCCGGACAGCAGCCGGTAGCCGTCGGCAGCCAGCCGGTCGAAGCCGGTGCGGACCCGGCCGCGGCCCGAGTGGGCGGAGGCGGTCGATGCGGTCGCGGCTCCCACCGCGCCGGAGGCAGCGACCGCGCCGGCGGCAGTCACCGCGCCGCCGACGGCCAGCAAACCCCGTCTGGACAGGCTCATCGGGTTACCTCCGCGATCGCTGTCTGTCATGGCCACGCACGCTAGCGCGCACGGCGGGCGCGGGGAACGACCCCGGCGCCCACGGTTCGCGTCCGGCACCCCGGCCCGGCACCGACCGTACCCGCCCCTGCCTGCCCCTTCCCCAGTTACATACCGACTGGTTAGTCTGCACGGGTAGTCGGCACGCAGAGAGGCGGAGCTTGATGAGTTCGATGCAGGGCGCTGGAGTGGTGGTCACGGGCGCGGGCGGCGGCATTGGCGCCGCACTGGCCCGCCGGTTCGCGGCGGAGGGCGCCCGCGTCGTGGTCAACGATATCGATCCTACGAGGACCAAGGCGGTCGCCGACGAGATCGGCGCGACCGCGGTGCCCGGCGACGCCTCCGAGATCGTGGCGGCGGCCCGTGACGCACTGGACGGCACCGTCGACGTCTACTGCGCCAATGCGGGCCTCGCCTCGCCCGGCGACGCCTTCGCCGACGAGGAAGTCTGGGCCGCCGCCTGGGACGTCAACGTCATGGCGCACGTCCGCGCCGCCCGCACCCTGCTGCCCGACTGGCTGGAGCGCGGCAGCGGCCGCTTCATCTCCACCGTCTCCGCCGCCGGGCTGCTCACCATGGTGGGCGCGGCCCCCTACAGCGTCTCCAAGCACGGCGCGTACGCCTTCGCCGAGTGGCTCTCCCTCACCTACCGCCACCGCGGCCTCAAGGTGCACGCCATCTGCCCGCAGGGCGTGCGTACGGACATGCTCACCGCGGCTGGCTCGGCGGGAAAACTGGTCCTCGCGCCGACCGCTATCGAGCCCCAGGACGTCGCCGACGCGCTCTTCGAAGGCATCGAGTCCGACCGCTTCCTGATCCTGCCGCACCCCGAGGTCGCCGGGTACTACCAGGCTCGCGCCGCCACTCCCGACCGCTGGCTGGCCGGTATGAGCCACATCCAGCAGAAGTGGGAAGGGACCGTCCAGTGACCTCGATCTACGCCACCAAGCCGTGGCTCTCCCAGCTCACTGATGCCCAGCGCGCCGACATCACCCCGCCGGCGACCGTCGTGCACTCATTCCGCGCCGCCGTCGACAGGGCCCCCGAGCACACCGCCCTCGCCTACTTCGACGGGCGGCTGAGCTACCGCGAGACCGACGCGCTCTCCGACTCCGTCGCGGGCCATCTCGCCGAGCGCGGCATCCAGCGCGGCGACCGCGTCGCGATCATGCTGCAGAACACCCCGCACTTCGTGATCGCGCTGCTCGGTGCCTGGAAGGCCGGAGCCACCGTCGTACCGCTCAACCCGATGTACAAGTCGGCCGAGGTCGCGCACGTACTGAGCGACGCCGAGGTCACCGCGCTGATCTGCACGGACCGCGCCTGGGAGGCGTATCTGCGGGACAGCGCCGCCGAGTCGTCCGTACGCATCGCCCTCACCGCCTGCGAACTGGACCTGCAGAGCCGCGACGACGCCCGCGTGCTCGGCTTCGAGCGGCTCGCGCCGCCGGACGACGCCGACGACCTGGTGACGGTGGCCCGGCAGGGTCTCGCCGCGCCTCAGGATCGTGAACTCACCTCCACCGATGTGGCGTTGATCAGCTACACCTCCGGCACCAGCGGCACCCCCAAGGGCGCCATGAACCTGCACCGAGGCATCGTCCACAACGCCGAGCGCCAGCGCACCGGCCACCCCATCCCCGAGGGCGCCTGCTACTTCGCGCTCGCGCCCCTCTTCCACATCACCGGCATGGTCTGCGAGCTCGCCGCCTGCATCGCCAACGCCGGCACCCTCGCCCTCGCCTACCGCTTCGACGCGGGCGTCGTCCTCGACGCCTTCGCCGAGCACCGGCCCGCGTACACCGTCGGCCCCTCCACCGCCTTCATGGCGCTCGCCGCGCACCCCTCGGCCACCCCCGAGCACTTCGACTCGTTCCAGGTGATCTCCTCCGGAGGGGCCCCGGTGCCGCCCGCGCTGGTCGAGAAGTTCCGTAAGGGCTTCGGCCCCTACCTCCGCAACGGCTACGGCCTCACCGAGTGCACCGCGCCCTGCGCCGCCGTGCCGCCGGAGAAGGAGGCCCCCGTAGACCCGGCCTCCGGCACCCTCTCCGTCGGCCTGCCGGGACCGGACACGCTGGTGCGGATCGTCGACGAGAAGGGCCAGGACGTTCCCTTCGGCGAGCCCGGCGAGATCGCCGTCAGTGGTCCCCAGGTGGTGCCCGGCTACTGGCGGCTGCCCGACGCCACCGCCGAGGCGTTCCCGGACGGCGAGCTGCGCACGGGCGACATCGGCTTCATGGACGCGGACGGCTGGCTCTATGTCGTCGACCGTAAGAAGGACATGATCAACGCGTCGGGCTTCAAGGTCTGGCCGCGCGAGGTCGAGGACGTCCTGTACACCCACCCGGCGGTCCGCGAGGCGGCCGTGGTCGGCATACCCGACGAGTACCGCGGCGAGACGGTCAAGGCGTATGTGAGTCTGCGCCCGGGGGCCGCCGCCGAACCGGCTGAGGTCTCGGCGTACTGTGCGGAGCGACTGGCGGCGTACAAATACCCGCGCGAAGTCGAGATCCTGCCGGAGCTGCCGAAGACCCCAAGTGGGAAGATCCTCAGGCGGGAACTGCGTTTCCCCGGGTGAATCAAGGAACTGACGAGAGGCGGGTGGCGGCAATGGCCAGGACGACGGACGGGGACGGCACCCCCGTCCCGCAGAGGCTGCTGGCCGCCGCCACCCGGCTCTTCGCCGAGCGAGGATACGACCGCACCTCGGTCCAGGAGATCGTCGAGGCGGCCGGCGTCACCAAGGGCGCGCTGTACCACTATTTCGGCTCCAAGGAAGACCTGCTCCAGGAGGTCTACGCACGGATGCTGCGGCTCCAGCAGGAGCGGCTCGACGCGTTCGCGGACGCCGACGAGCCGGTCGAGCGGCGGCTGCGCGGCGCGGCCGCCGATGTGGTCGTCACAACCATCGACAACCTCGACGACGCCGCGATCTTCTTCCGCTCCATGCACCATCTGAGCCCGGAGAAGCACAAGCAGGTGCGCGCCGAGCGCCGCCGCTACCACGAGCGGTTCCGCGCACTGGTCGAAGAGGGCCAGCAGAGTGGGGTCTTCTCCTCGGCCACTCCCGCGGACCTGGTGGTGGACTACCACTTCGGGTCGGTCCACCACCTGTCGACATGGTACCGGCCGGACGGCCCGCTGACCCCGCAACAGGTGGCGGACCACCTGGCGGACATGCTGCTGCGGGCGCTGCGGCCGTAGTTGCCGTTGTGTCCTCAATCCCCCAACGGGCTTGATTTCAAGCCCGTTGGGGCCCCCGGACGAAGTCTGGGGGGAGATTGAGGACCGGGGTCCGGGGCGGAGCCCCGGCGAATGCCTAGGCGTACTTCTTCAGTTCCCGCCGCGCCAGCGACCGCTGGTGCACCTCGTCCGGACCGTCCGCCAGCTTCAGCGTCCGCGCCGCCGACCACAGTTCCGCCAGCGGGAAGTCCTGGCTGACACCGCCCGCGCCGTGCACCTGCACCGCCTTGTCGAGGATTTCCGCGACCGCGCGCGGAGTGGCGATCTTGATCGCCTGGATCTCGGTGTGCGCACCGCGGTTGCCGACCGTGTCCATCAGCCAGGCCGTCTTCAGCACAAGCAGCCGCAGCTGCTCCACCGTGACCCGGGCATCCGCGATCCAGTTCTGTACAACACCCTGCTGGGCGATCGGCTTGCCGAACGCCTCACGGGACACGGCCCGCCTGCACATCAGCTCAATGGCCCGCTCGGCCATACCGATCAGCCGCATACAGTGGTGGATGCGGCCCGGCCCGAGGCGCGCCTGGGCGATGGCGAAGCCGCCGCCCTCCTCGCCGATGAGGTTCGACGCAGGCACCCGGACGTTGTCGAAGACGACTTCCGCGTGGCCGCCGTGCGAGTGGTCCTCGTAGCCGTACACCTGCATGGCGCGCCGGACCTCCAGGCCCGGGGCGTCGCGAGGCACCAGGATCATCGACTGCTGGCGGCGGATGTCCGCACCGTCCGGGTCGGTCTTGCCCATCACGATGAAGATCTTGCAGTCGGGGTTCATCGCCCCGGAGATGTACCACTTACGGCCGTTGATGACGTATTCGTCGCCGTCCCGCTCGATCCGCGTCTGGATGTTCGTCGCGTCCGACGAGGCGACCTCCGGCTCGGTCATGGCGAAGGCGGACCGGATCTCGCCGGCGAGCAGCGGCTCCAGCCACTGCTTCTTCTGCTCGTCGGTGGCGAACTGCGTGAGCACCTCCATGTTCCCGGTGTCGGGGGCGGCGCAGTTCAGCGCGGTGGGTGCCAAGTGCGGGCTGCGGCCGGTGATTTCGGCCAGCGGCGCGTACTGGAGATTGGTCAGCCCCGCCCCGTACTCCGCGTCGGGCAGGAAGAGATTCCACAGGCCCTGCTTGCGTGCCTCGGCCTTGAGCTCATCGAAGATCGCCGGAGTGTCCCAGGGCGAGGCAAGCTTCGCGCGCTGCTCGTGCTCGACGGCCTCGGCCGGATAGATGTGCTCGTCCATGAAGGCGAGCAGCTTGGCCCGCAGCTCCTCGGTGCGCGCGTCGAATGCGAAGTCCATGGGTGTACTCAGCCTTCTTGGAGGGTGGTGAGGCCGTGCTCGATGAAGAGGGGCACGAGATCGCCGATCCGGTCGAAGCCGGAGCCGACGGTCTGGCCGAGGGTGTAGCGGTAGTGGATGCCCTCGAGGATCACGGCGAGCTTGAACCAGGCGAAGGCCGTGTACCAGGCGATGGCGGAGGTGTCGCGGCCGGACCGCGCGGCGTACCGCTCGATCAGCTCGGCCGCCTCAGGGTGGCCGGCCGCGCCCGCGGTGGTGCTGACGGGGGAGTCGGGCAGTTCCAGCTCGACGCTGTACATCGCCAGCAGCCCGAGATCGGTCAGCGGATCGCCGAGCGTCGACATCTCCCAGTCGAGGATCGCCTTGATGCGGTCGTCCGGGCCCACCAGGACGTTGTCCAAGCGGTAGTCGCCGTGGATGACTGTGGGAGCGGGGGACGCGGGCAGCTCGCGGCCGAGCGCGGCGTGCAGCTCGTCGATACCGGCCAGTTCGCGGTTGCGGGAGGCGTCCAGCTGCTTGCCCCAGCGGCGCAGCTGCCGGTCGAGAAAGCCCTCGGGCCGCCCGAAGTCGCCGAGACCCACCGACTCGGGGTCCACGGCGTGCAGTTCGACCAGGGTGTCGACCAGGCCGAGGACCGCGTCCCTGGTGCGCTCGGGGCCGAGCTGGGCCAGCTCCTCGGCCGTGCGGTACGGAGTGCCGTCCACGAACTCCATGACGTAGAACGGCGATCCGATCACCGACTCGTCTTCGCAGAACAGCACCGGCTCGGGCACCGGCACGGCGGTCGGGTACAGCGCGCTGATCACCCGGTGCTCGCGCTTCATGTCGTGCGCGGTGGCCAGTACGTGCCCGAGCGGGGGCCGGCGGACGATCCAGCGGCCGGTGCCGTCGGTGACGGAGTACGTGAGATTGGAGCGGCCGCCCTGGATCAGCCGGACGCTGAGCGGTCCGCTCACCAGACCCGGCCGCTCGCGGTCGAGATAACCGCGCAGCTGCTCGGGATCGAGGCCTGGCGGCGGGACTGAGCTCATTGGGGGCACCTCCGGGGCGCGGGTGGACCGGTCCCGGTCATGATGACCGACCAGTCGGTATGTAGTCCAGTGCGTGGCCGGAACCCAGGCCTGGATCACAGGCGGGGCACCACTCGGGCGTGGCAGGCAGGACTCAAGCGGGGCAGGACTCAAGCGGGGCAGGACCACGGCGGGGCAGGACTCAAGCGGGGCAGGACCACGGCGGGGCGGGACTCAGGCGTGGCAGGCCACAGGAACCCCGCCGTTCATCTCGGCCATGTCGCCGAACACGGCGGCGGCGTCCAGCGGCGAGCCCTCCGGCTTCCCGTCCAGCTCCGCGTACGCCCGGTGCAGATTCGCCACCAGTCGTTCGCTCTCCCGCAGTTCGGCGAAGACCCCGAGATCCGCCTCGCGCGCCGTCTCCAGCGGAGTGAGTCCCTTGGCGTGCCCCTGCTGGGCCAGCTCCGCGACGTACCGCAGATAACGCTCCGTGGCGTCGTACGCGGACGGGTCGGTGATCGGGCCGTGGCCGGGCACGACCGTCGTCGCGTCCAGCGAGCGCAGCACGTCCAGCGCCCGCAGCGACCCGCTCAGCGAGCCCATCGGGATGAACGGGGTGCCGCCCTGGAAGATCAGGTCCCCGGTGAAGACCACCCGCTGTCCCGGCAGATGCACGACCGTGTCACCGGGGGTGTGCGCCACGCCGCCGGGGTGGATGAGGCGCACCTCGACGTCCGAGACATGGATGGTGAGCCGGTCGCTGTACGTCATGGTGGGGGCGGCGATCGTGATGTCGCCGAAGTCGGTCTGCGGCCACAGGAGATGGAGCTGGTGCCCGGCCGCGAGCACTTCGCTGCGGCAGGAGTCGTGCCCGATCACCACGGCTTCGGGGAAGACTCCGTTGCCGTAGGTGTGGTCGCCGTGGTGGTGCGTATTGACGACGGTGCGCGGCAGCGGGAAGCCCGCCTCGAGGATCGCTTCACGCAGCGCCCGCGCGCGCCGTTCGGTGGCGGCGGTGTCGACGAGGAGTGTCGATTCCCCGTCGCTGACGAATCCCGCGTTGTTGAGACACCAGCCGCCGTCCGGCTGGACGTAGGCGTGCACTTCTGGCGTGAGCTGGACGGTGTACGGATCTGTCGCGGACAACTGCGCTCCCCCGAGTCAAGGCCGAACCGGTCAGGAGGAGACTGCCACTCGGCCCGGCCCGGGGGAAGTTGGACGAGTCGGCTCACGGGGTCGGCTCAGTGGTCGTCCCAGTGCCCGTCGTGCTCGGCGTGCCGGTGTCCGTCGTGGGCGTAGTCGACGTGGTCCCCGTGCTCCATGGCGGGGTGGCCACAGTGGGGTCCGTGCTCGTGGACGTGCCCGCTGTGCGAGACATGCTCGCCGGGCTCGCACTCGTCCCAGTGGCCGGAGTGCGCCTTGTGGAGATGGCCGTCGTGCGCGTAGTCGACGTGATCGCCGTGCGCGATCTCGGGATGCCCGCAGGTCGGTCCGTGATTGTGCTCGTGCGTGGGGTGTTCTTGGTGGGGAACCGCCATGGTGCTCACCTTTGATGCGATTCACGGCATTTATCGCTGTCCAGGCTAGTCTTCGACGCCCTGCCTGTCGTCACACCACCATCGCGACGGCGAACCCGGCCAGCGCGACCGTACAGGCCACGGCCGCCAGCGCCGTCCGCGCCGACAGCACCTGCGGCGTGGGCCGGGCGCCCAGCGCGTGCACCCGCCGGTGAGCCACCCGCAGAAAGCCCAGCCAGACCAGTGCGCTGAGCGCCACCGCGACGAAACCGGCCGCGCTCAGATCGCCGCCCGCCGCCTGCCGGGCCGCGAGCACGGCCGCCACGGTGTATGTCAGCGTGGTCCTGCGCCACGCCAGCCGGGTCCGCTCGGGCTGGAGCCCCGGATCCCGCTCGGGCACGGCCGTCAACGGCCGCCCTCCCAGCCGAACAGCACGACAACCACCATCGCCACCGCCACGACGGCCACCACGACACTCAGCAGGACCGGGAACCGGGACACGGGCAGATCCTCACCCCGCCGCATGGCGCGCTCGCAGCGCACCCAGTGATTGACGGCCCGCAGCGCGCACAGCACCCCGGCGCCGAGCAGCCCGAGCGCCATCCCCGCCCGCACTCCCCAGGGCAGGTCCGGCAGGAACTGATCGACGGCGAACCCGCCGCCGATGAGCGCGAGCGCCGTACGCAGCCAGGCGAGGAAGGTCCGCTCATTGGCGAGCGAGAACCGGTAGTCGGGGGTCTCGCCCTCCTCACGCACCCGCCGGGGCGCGAACCACAGCCGCAGGCTCTGTCCGAAGTCGCTCACGCGTCGCACCCTACCTGCGGATTTGTCAGCGGCCCCGGTGAGCCCGACTCAACCCGCGCCGTGCGCCCGCAGCCGTTCGTACGCAGCGAGTCCGTCCGGCGTCCACTCCCACTCGGTGAGTCGCCGCTCGAGTTCCTCCGGCGGCAGGAAGTCGTACCAGGCGACCTCCTCGGCCTGTGGGTTCACCGGCAGCTCGCAGCGCACCTCGTACACAGCCGACCACCAGGTCTGATCGCCGCTCTCGTAAAGGAACTTGAACAGCGGTGCGGGCTGGGGGAGTCCGGACACCCCCAGCTCCTCCTCGGCCTCGCGCAGCGCCGCCGCGTCGTAGCTTTCGCCCGCGCCGACGACGCCGCCCACGAACATGTCGTACAGCGAAGGGAAGACCAGCTTCGTCGGCGTACGACGATGGACGAAGATCCGGCCCTGCGCGTCCCTGACCAGGATGAACGCGCAGCGGTGACGCATTCCGCGCGCGTACGCCTCGCCGCGGGGCGCCTGGCCGATCACCTCGTCCTGCTCGTCGACGATGTCCAGGATTTCGTCAGCGGGAGTCATGCTCCAATCCAATCACCGGCGAACGGTTGACGAGTTACTGCCCCGTACAGAAGATCGGTCCCATCGCACTCCGGCCCCCGGACAAGGATGGAACCCATGGCGTACGACGCTGATGTGATCGTGATCGGGGCAGGTCTCGCGGGCCTGGTGGCCACCGCGGAGCTCGTCGACGCCGGGCGCAAGGTCATCCTGCTCGACCAGGAGCCGGAGCAGTCGATCGGCGGTCAGGCGCACTGGTCCTTCGGCGGACTGTTCTTCGTCGACTCGCCCGAGCAGCGCCGGATGCGGATAAAGGACAGCCGGGCACTCGCGTTCCAGGACTGGCTCGGCACGGCGGGCTTCGACCGCGACGAGGACCGGTGGCCGCGCCAATGGGCCGAGGCGTACATCGACTTCGCGTCCGGCGAGAAGCGGTCCTGGCTGCACGCGCAGGGGATGCGGTTCTTCCCGGTCGTCGGCTGGGCCGAGCGTGGCGGCTACGACGCCACCGGCCACGGCAACTCCGTACCGCGTTTCCACATCACCTGGGGGACGGGCCCCGGCGTCGTCGCCCCCTTCGAACGGCGCGTCCGGGAAGGCGTGGCGCACGGCCTCGTCCAGCTGAAGTTCCGCCACCGCGTCACCGGCCTGAGCAGCAACGCCGGCGCGCTGGACACAGTGAGCGGCGAGGTCCTTGAGCCGTCCGACGCCGAGCGAGGCACAGCGAGCAGCCGAGAGGTCGCCGGAGCCTTCGAGTTCCGGGCCCAGGCGGTGATCGTCACCTCGGGCGGCATCGGCGGCAACCACGATCTCGTACGCGCCCAGTGGCCAGACCGGCTCGGCACCCCGCCCGACAAGATGCTCTCCGGCGTCCCCGCACACGTCGACGGGCTGATGCTCGGCATCGCGGAGCGAGCCGGCGCGAGCCACATCAACCGCGACCGGATGTGGCACTACACCGAAGGCATCGAGAACTGGAACCCGATCTGGGCCAGGCACGGCATCCGGATCCTGCCCGGCCCGTCGTCGCTCTGGCTGGACGCGCGCGGCAAGCGGCTGCCCGTCCCGCTCTTCCCCGGCTTCGACACCCTCGGCACGCTCGAGCACATCATGAAGTCCGGCTACGGCTACACCTGGTTCGTGCTCGACCAGAAGATCATCGGCAAGGAGTTCGCGCTGTCGGGCTCCGAGCAGAACCCCGACCTGACGGGCAAGTCGATCCGCGACGTGATCGGGCGCGCCAGGGCGGATGTGCCGGGACCGGTGAAGGCGTTCATGGACAACGGCGTGGACTTCGTCGTCGAGAAAGACCTCGCCGCTCTCGTACGGGGCATGAACGCGCTCACCAAGGAGCCGCTGATCGACGAGGCCGAGCTGCGGCGCGAGATCACCGCGCGGGACCGGGAGATCAAGAACCCGTTCACCAAGGACCTCCAGGTCACGGCCATCCGAGGGGCCCGCAAGTATCTGGGCGACAAGCTCATCCGCACGGCCGCACCGCACCGCATCCTCGACCCCAAGGCCGGACCGCTGATCGCCGTACGGCTGAACATCCTCACCCGCAAGTCGCTCGGCGGCCTGGAGACGGACCTCGCCTCGCGAGTGCTGGCGGAGGGCGGCGAGCCGCTGCCGGGGCTGTACGCGGCGGGCGAGGCGGCGGGTTTCGGCGGCGGGGGTGTGCATGGGTACCGCTCGTTGGAGGGGACGTTCTTGGGGGGCTGCATGTTCTCGGGGCGCGCGGCGGGGCGAGCGGCGGCGAAGGCGGTCGCATAGCCGGGGCGCGGGTGCGGGGCTTGGGGCGGAGCCCCAATTTCAGCCTCGCCGGCGTTTGAGGCGCGGGGTCTGGGGCGGAGCCCCAGTTACGGGAAGGGGAGGGTAGCGGAGAACCACCGCACACCCTAGAACCGCTCCACCACCCGGAACCTCTCCGCCACCACCAGCGTCCCGTCGTCCACCACGAACCCCGGTTCCCCCAGCGCCTCCCGCATCTCATCCCCGTGCCAGAACGCCTCATGCCCCGCGCGCCACTCCGCCACCGACGTGTACCCCTCGCCCTCGTCCAGCGCGTGCTGCAGATCGACCTCCCCGAGCCGCAGCACCCGTACCTCCGTCAGCTCGATCACCGCGACCTCCCGACCGTCCGAGTCGATCAGCGCCGACCGCTCGCCGACCGGCGGCAGCTCCTCCTTCTCCGCCTCGTACTCCGCGAGGAGCCCTGTCGTCGAGACCTTCTGGCCGGACAGCACGGCGGCCACCAACTGGTCGCGCAGCGGCCCGGGGTAGGCGAGCAGATACGGCTTCAGCGGTTCCCGGTTCTCCATGGGGCCAGCGTACGAAGTGTGACGGAAGTCTGACGCGTAGCCGATTTTCCTGGCGTCGAGCAGCCCCGAGTGTTCGAATCGAAGCGTGACCACACACCAACCCGACACCGAGGGCGCCCCCGTCGGGCGCCGCCTGGTGCTCGGCATGCTCGGGCTCGGCGCGGCCGGCGTCGCGGGGGCTCCGTATCTGCAGCGCGGGCTCGAATCCCTCCTCGGCGCGGCCTCCGACAAGGACCCGACCGGGCTGACCGGGCTGCTGCCCAACGGCGGCGGCTTCCGCTACTACTCGGTCGCCTCCTCCGTGCCGCACAAGGACGAGCAGAGCTACCGGCTGACCGTCGACGGGCTGGTCGACCGCCCCGCGACGTACACCCTCGACGCGCTGCGCAAGCTGCCGCAGACCCGTGTCGTACGCGACGTTCAGTGCGTCACCGGCTGGCGCGTCCCCGACACCCCCTTCTCGGGTGTCAGGCTGTCGCTGCTGCTGGACGCCGCCGGCGTACGCCCGCAGGGCAAGGCGATCCGCTTCACCTGCTTCGACGGCGCCTACAGCGAAAGCCTCACGCTCCCGCAGGCGCGCCGCGACGATGTGCTGGTCTGTCTGCAGATGCAGGACAAGCCGGTCAGCCACTCGCACGGCGGCCCGGTCCGGCTGTATGTCGCGCCGATGTACTTCTACAAGTCGGCGAAATGGCTCTCCGGGATCACCGTCACCTCCGACGTCCAGCCCGGCTACTGGGAGGAGCGGGGATATGACGTCGACGCCTGGGTCGGCCGGTCCAACGGCCGCAGCGACACCCCCACCGTCTGAACGGCCCGCGCGCGTACGGCGGTTCAGCCGCGCCGAGCGCTGGGTACACCGCACGACCGCCGGGCTGATGCTGCTGTGTGTGGCGACCGCCGCGGCCCTGTACGTACCGCAGATCGCCGAACTCGTCGGCCGCCGCTATCTGGTGGTCACCCTCCACGAGTGGTCGGGGCTGCTGCTCCCCGTGCCGTTCCTGCTCGGGCTCGGCTCGCGCGCCTTCCGGGCCGATCTGCGCAGACTGAACCGCTTCGGGCGGCACGACCGGACGTGGCTGCGCGCGGCCAGGCGGCGCGACCACCGGCCCGAGTCCCGTCCCGCGGGCAAGTTCAACGCCGGGCAGAAGGTCTACTCGGCGTGGATCGCGGGCGCGGTCCTGGTGATGCTCGCGACCGGGCTGCTGATGTGGTTCACCTCGCTCGCGCCGTTGGTGTGGCGTACGAGCGCGACCTTTGTGCACGACTGGCTGTCGCTCGCCGTCGGCATCGTGCTCTTCGGACACATTGGAATGGCGCTCGCCGACCCGGAGGCACGGAGGGGTATGCGTACCGGGTCGGTCGAGCGCCCGTGGGCGGAGCGGGAGCACCCGCTGTGGCTGAAGGACGAGTAGCTCGGCGAGGAGCACGACGAGTAGCTACATAGCTAAGTAGCTTCTTAGCTACAGGACGAGCGACAGCAGCAGGACGAAGCCGATGCCGACGACCGAGATGATGGTCTCCATCACCGACCAGGTCTTGATCGTCTGGCCGACCGTCATCCCGAAGTACTCCTTCACCAGCCAGAACCCGGCGTCGTTGACATGGCTGAAGAAGAGCGAGCCCGCGCCGATCGCCAGCACCAGCAGGGCCGCGTGCGAGGTCGACATGTCGGCCGCGAGCGGCGCGACAAGTCCGGCTGCGGAGATCGTCGCCACGGTCGCCGAGCCGGTCGCGAGCCGGATGGCCACCGCGATCAGCCAGGCCAGCAGCAGCGTCGGAATCGCCCAGTCCTTGGAGATGTCCAGGATCATCCGGCCCACACCGACGTCGATCAGGGTCGTCTTGAAGCCGCCGCCCGCGCCGACGATCAGCAGGATGCCCGCGATCGGGGCGAGCGACTTCTCGACGGTCGAGGAGATCCGGTCCTTGGTGAAGCCGGCCGCGCGGCCCAGCGTGAACATGCCGACGATCACCGCGGCGAGCATTGCGATGAGTGGGGAGCCGATGACGTCGGTGACGCGCTGGATGCCGCTCTCGGGGTCGTCGACGACGATCTCCACCAGCGCTTTGACCAGCATCAGGACGACGGGCAGCAGCACGGTGGCCACGGTCGCGCCGAAACCGGGACGCCGGTCCAGGTCCTCGGAGGGCCGGGTGGGGATCATCTTCTCGGGCGCCGGGATGTCCACCCAGCGCGCGGCGTACCGCGAGAAGACCGGACCCGCGATGATCACGGTCGGGATGGCGACCAGCACACCCAGCGCCAGCGTGACGCCGAGGTTGGCACCGATGGCGTCGATCGCCACCAGCGGTCCGGGGTGCGGCGGAACCAGCCCGTGCATCACGGAGAGACCGGCCAGCGCCGGGATGCCGATCCGCATCAGGGAGTAGTTGCCGCGCTTGGCGACGAGCAGCACCACCGGGATCAGCAGCACGATGCCGACCTCGAAGAAGAGCGGCAGCCCGATCACCGAGGCGATCAGCACCATCGCCCAGGGCATAGCGCGCCCGCCGGCCTTTGCGAGGATCGTGTCGACGATCTCGTCCGCGCCGCCCGAGTCGGCGAGCAGCTTGCCGAGGATCGCACCGAGCGCGATCAGCACGCCCACACCGGCGACCGTGGCGCCGAGACCCGTGGTGAAGCTGACGATGGTCTTGTCCAGCGGGGCGCCGGCGAACGCGCCGAGCGCCAGTGAGCCAATGGTCAGCGCCAGGAAGGCGTGGACCTTGAACTTGGTGATGAGCAGGACGATGACGGCAATGCCCGCGAGAACGGCTATGCCCAACTGCGCGTTGCCGGCCGAAGTGATCGTTTCGGTGGCGTCCGCTGCCAGCGTCTCGACGCTGAGACTGGTCACGGTGGCTTCCTTAGCTATCGAGCGCTGCCGAGCCGGCGCAGCGCGGCGGCGGCCCGTTCGGTGATTTCTTCGGGGGTGCCGGACACGTCGACGGCGACGCCCGCCTCGTCGCCGCCCAGCGGCTGCAGCGTGGCGAACTGCGAGTCCAGCAGCGCGGCGGGCATGAAGTGGCCCTTGCGCTCCGACATCCGCTGCTCGATGAGCGCGCGGTCGCCGGTGAGGTGGAGGAAGACGGCCTCCGGTGCGGCGGCCCGCAGCCGGTCGCGGTAGCTCCGCTTGAGCGCGGAGCTGGAGACCACTCCGCCGAGGCCCGCCCGCCCGTGCGCCCACTGCCCTATGGCGTCGAGCCATGGCCACCGGTCCGCGTCGTCGAGCGGGATGCCGGCGGACATCTTGGCGATGTTCGCCGGGGGATGGAAATCGTCGCCCTCGGCGTACGGGACGCCCAGTGCGGCGGCGAGCAGGGGACCGATCGTGGTCTTGCCGGTGCCTGCCACGCCCATCACCACAACGACGTGGGGGGTGCTCATTACGTACCTCGCTGTCTTCGCCGACATCGGTGTCGACTTCCGGCCGTCGCGCTACTGAAACCCATTAGGTACGACGTATTCAAGAGGTCGGGATATAAACGTCATACTTTTTGTTCCCGAACCGTGCCCCGTACTCTTGCCCCATGACCACAGAGGGCCAGGGGCTTCATACGCATGTGCTGGACACCCTCGGTCTCGCGATCACCGCGGGCGCGTACCCGCAGGGCAGTGTTCTGCGCACCGACGAGGTGGCACAGCGCTTCGACGTCTCGCGCACCGTCGTCCGCGAAGTGGTCCGTGTCCTCGAGTCGATGCACCTCGTGGAGTCCCGGCGCCGGGTCGGCGTGACCGTGCGTCCCACCGAGGAGTGGAACGTCTACGACCCGCGCGTCATCCGGTGGCGGCTGGCCGGCGCCGACCGCCCGCGCCAGCTGCGCTCCCTCACCGTGCTCCGCTCCGCGATCGAGCCGGTCGCGGCAGGGCTGGCCGCCCGCAACGCCACCCCCGAGCAGTGCGCCGAGCTCACCGAGTGCGCCCTGGGGATGGTCGCCACCTCGCGCGGACACCAGCTCGAGGGATATCTGGAGCACGACATCGCCTTCCACCGCGTGGTGCTCAACGCCTCGGGCAATGAGATGTTCGCGCGCCTCGGCGATGTGGTGGCCGAGGTCCTCGCGGGCCGTACGCACCACCAGGTGATGTTCGACGATCCCGATCCGGCGGCCGTGACCCTGCATGTCCAGGTGGCCGAGGCGGTCCGCGAAGGCGACGCCGCACGGGCCGAGGAGATCACCCGCCAGATCGCCGTCGGGGCGCTCGCGGAGCTGGACGTACTGGCGCCCTGAGAATCCGGCGGGCGCGGAACCCTGAGTGGCGAGTCCCGGCGTGACCTTGGTTTACTGCGCCGTAACCTCTGAAACACCTCAGATCTATCCCTGCGTGACGTTGGCCACTGCCAAAATCGCAGGGTTGCCCTGATTATGTGCCCGTCGGGCCATGCCACGGTGACGACCCCCCACCGGCTTACGGCCGGGACCGACCACCGTCCCCTCACGAAGGCGAACAGCTCCATGACTGACCGCACCACGACTGCGGCCGACACGCTCGCCGCCGGGGCACCGGCGACGAACTCCCCCCACGTGGACGCCGGCGACGCCGGCTACAGCAAGGACCTCAAGTCCCGCCACATCAACATGATCGCGATCGGCGGGGCGATAGGCACCGGCCTGTTCCTCGGCGCCGGTGGCCGGATGGCCGGCGCGGGCCCCTCCCTCGCCATCGCCTACGCCGTCTGCGGCGTCTTCGCGTTCTTCGTCGTACGTGCGCTCGGCGAGCTGGTCCTCTACCGGCCGTCCTCGGGCGCCTTCGTCTCGTACGCGCGTGAGTTCATGGGCGAGAAGGGCGCCTTCGCGGCCGGCTGGCTCTACTTCCTCAACTGGTCGACCACCGCGATCGCCGACATCACCGCGGCCGCCACGTACGCCCACTTCTGGGCGATGTTCAGCGACATCCCGCAGTGGGTCCTCGCGCTGATCGCGCTCGCGGTCGTCCTGACCGCCAACCTCATCTCGGTGAAGTACTTCGGCGAGATGGAGTTCTGGTTCGCGATCATCAAGGTCGCCGCGCTGGTCGCCTTCATGCTCGTCGGCATCTTCCTGGTGGTCACCCAGCACCCGGTCGACGGCCACACCCCCGGCTTCTCGACCATCACCGACAACGGTGGCATCTTCCCGATGGGCATGCTGCCGATGCTGCTGGTGATCCAGGGCGTCGTCTTCGCGTACGCCTCCGTCGAGCTGTGCGGCGTCACGGCGGGCGAGACCCAGAACCCCGAGAAGATCATGCCCAAGGCGATCAACTCGATCATGTGGCGCGTCGGTCTGTTCTACGTCGGCTCCGTGGTGCTGCTCGCGCTGATCCTCCCGTACACGGCGTACTCCGGGGACCAGAGCCCCTTCGTCACGGTCATGGACAAGCTCGGGGTCCCGGGCGCGGCCGGCGTGATGAACCTCGTGGTGCTGACCGCGGCCCTGTCCAGCCTGAACTCCGGGCTGTACTCCACCGGCCGCATCCTGCGCTCCATGGCCCTGTCGGGCTCCGCGCCCAAGTTCACCGGCCGGATGAACAAGGGCCAGGTGCCCTACGGCGGCATCCTGCTGACCGCCGGCTTCGGAGTGCTGGGCGTCGGGCTCAACTACCTCATGCCCGGCCAGGCCTTCGAGATCGTGCTGAACTTCGCCTCGATCGGCATCCTCGGCACCTGGGGCATGATCATGCTCTGTTCGCTGCTGTTCTGGCACCGCTCGCAGGACGGCCGGGTCACACGGCCCTCGTACCGGCTGCCCTGGGCCCCGTACACCCAGATCGTCACGCTGTTCTTCCTCGCCTCCGTGGCGTTCCTGATGTGGTGGGGCGGCGGCGTGGGCCGTACGACCGTGATGTGCCTGCCGCTGATCGCGGCGGCGCTGGTGGGCGGCTGGTTCGTCGTACGCGGCCGGGTGAAAGCCCTCGCGGCGGAGCGCCAGGACGCCTGACACCTTCTTTGCGCCTAAACCGGCGCCGCTTTCAGCCGCAGCCGGCTCTCGAAGCGGTACGGCTCTCCCGTCACCGGATCGGTGAACTCCAGCACTTTCGCGAGGAGTTGAAGAGGACGGGAGTAGTCGTCGGGCCCGGGCTCCTGGACGACCGGATAGACCGGGTCGTTCAGGAGCGGCAGCCCCAGGCTGTTCATATGGACCCGCAGCTGATGGGTTCGGCCGGTGGCCGGCAGCAGCCGGTACCGGCCGAGCCCGGCCCGGTGCCCGAGGAGTTCGATCCGGCTCTCGCTGTTCGGCTCGCCCGGCTCCTCGCGGGCGGCCATCACCCCGCGCTCCTTCACGATCCTGCTGCGTACGGTCACGGGCAGGGCGAGCGCCGGGTCGTACCCCGCCACCGCCTCGTACTCCTTGCGCACCAGCCGGTCGCGGAACAGCGTCTGGTACGCGCCCCGGTCCGTGGGCCGTACGACAAAGAGTGCGAGCCCCGCGGTCAGCCGGTCCAGCCGGTGCGCGGGCTGCAGCTCGGGCAGCTCCAGATCGCGGCGCAACCGGGCCAGCGCAGTCTCGGTGATGTGCCGGCCGCGCGGGGTGGTGGCGAGGAAGTGGGGCTTGTCCGCGATTACCAGACGCTCGTCCCGGTGGACGATCCCGACCTCGAAGGGGACGCGCTCCTCGGGCGCGAAGTCCCGGTGGAACCAGAGATACCGCCCCGCGGTGTACGGCTCGTCGGCGGCGACCGGACCGTCCGCGGAGACGATGCGCCCCTCCCGGAACATGGCGTCGACCTGCTCCGCCCCGATGGCGTCGGCGTACCGCGTGGCGAGATGGTCGTACACCGTCTTCCACATGCCCTCCGGATCGGCGGGCAGCCGCAGCCGCACCGGGTCGATGCCGTCGCGCTGGGGGAGCGGCGCGGGCGGGGCCTTGCGTCTGCGTCTCACCGACGTGACTGTATGCCCACTGCATCGGATGTCTGCGGAACGGGGGCCGGGGCGGCCGCCGTGGAGCCGACGTCGTGCCGGAGCAGCAGCACGACCGCCGGAATGGGGAAGAGCAGCAGGAAGAGATTGGGGATCCACCAGGTCGGCGACCAGTCGCCACGCAGCGCCCAGAAGGCGACGGCCTGGAGTCCTGCGGTGCTGGTGAGCGTCAGAGAGATGAGCATCAGGGGCCGCCAGGCGGGCCGGTGCCGACCGCCGGTGCCCTCGGCGGCGCGGTCGCGGGCAGTGAAGAGGCGATCCACTACCTCAAGCACCACGCCCGCAGCCTGATGTTCAGTGCTTCGATGACCCCGGCCAGCACGGCGGCCGCGCTGACCGCGCTGCGGATCCTGCGCGACGAGCCCGAACTCGTCGACTCCTTACAAGCCAACGCCGACCATGTACGCCGCGGTCTCGCCGCCGCCGGAGTGCAGACCGGGGCGAGCACCACACCGATCATCCCGATACCGACGCCCGGGGGCATGGAGACCCTCTCCACCTGGCACCGGCTCATCGAACGCGGCATCTATGTGAACCCGGTCCTGCCGCCCGCCGCCTCACCTCGGCTGCGTACGAGCTTCATGGCCACCCACACCGTCGACCAACTGGACCGGGTCATCGAGGCGTTCGCGGAAGAGGCCGAGCTGATCAGTCCCTGATGTCCGTTCGTCGGTGGTGGAACACGTCCTGGGTGAACTGGCCGACGAGGGCGTCAAGCTGGAGACCGAGGACTACCGGTTGCTGGTGAACCCGACCGGCCGCTTCGAGATCGGCGGCCCGATGGGCGACGCGGGCCTCACCGGCCGGAAGATCATCGTCGATACGTACGGCGGCATGGCCCGCCACGGCGGTGGCGCATTCTCCGGCAAGGACCCCTCCAAGGTGGACCGTTCGGCCGCGTACGCCATGCGATGGGTCGCCAAGAACGTCGTCGCGGCCGGGCTGGCCCGCCGCTGCGAGGTCCAGGTCGCCTACGCCATCGGCGTCGCCGAACCCGTCGGCCTGTTCGTCGAGACCTTCGAGACGGCAGTGGTCGCCCAGTCCGTCATCGAGAATGCCGTCACCGAGGTCTTCGACCTCCGCCCGGCCGCGATCATCCGCGACCTCGATCTCCTCCGTCCCGTCTACGCGCAGACCGCGGCGTACGGACACTTCGGCCGCGAGCTGCCCGACTTCACCTGGGAACGCACCGACCGGGCGGACGACCTGCGCCGGGCTGCGGGGATCTGACATGCGGATCGCCGTCACCGGCTCCATCGCCACCGACCATCTGATGACCTTCCCCGGCCGCTTCGCGGACCAGCTCCTCGCGGACCAGCTCCAACACGTCTCGCTCTCCTTCCTCGCCGACCGGCTCGAGATCCACCACGGCGGAGGTGGCCGCCAATATCGCCTACGGCCTTGCCATCCTCGGCCACCGCCCGACGCTCGTCGGAGCGGCAGGCACGGACTTCGCCGACTACGGCGCCCGGCTGCGCGCCGCGGGTGTCGACACCGCCTCCGTCCGGATCAGCGAGACCCTGCACACCGCCCGCTTCATCTGCACCACGGACACCGACCAGAACCAGATCGCCACCTTCTACGCCGGCGCCATGGCCGAGGCCGGCGAGATCGACCTCGCGGCTGTGGCCCGGCGCACCGGAGGCCTCGACCTCGTACTCGTGTGCGCCGACGCCCCTGAGGCGATGCTGAAGCACACCGAGACCTGCCGGACCCTTGGCCTCCCGTTCGCGGCAGACCCTTCTCAGCAACTGGCCAGACTGGACCGCCCGCAGACGCGCCGGCTGATGGACGGCGCCCGCTACCTCTTCACCAACGCCTACGAGGCCGCGCTGCTGCGCGAGCGGACGGGATGGAGTAAGCAGCAGGTGCTGGCCCGGGTCGGCACCTGGATCACCACGCTCGGCGAGCAGGGCTGCCGGATCGTGTGTGCCGACGCACCGCCGGTCGACGTGCCCGCCGTGGCGCCGCAGATCATCGTCGACCCGACCGGCGCGGGCGACGCCTTCCGTGCGGGCTTCCTCGCGGGCATCGCGCGCGGGTGGCCGCAGGAGCGGGCGGCCCGCTTCGGCTGCGCGCTGGCCACCCGCGTACTGGAGACGCACGGCACCCAGGGCTACAAAAAAATCCCCACGGGAATCCGTGGGGATCTTGCTGGTGTCCGAGGGGGGACTTGAACCCCCACGCCCGATAAAGGGCACTAGCACCTCAAGCTAGCGCGTCTGCCATTCCGCCACCCGGACCAGGTGTATGTCTCACGGCCGTAGGCCGTTCCGACGTGGAAAACCATAGCAAACATTCGGCTGTGCCCGATCACGGCCCGATCCGTGTGACGGCCGTATGACGGCGGACAGTCGCCCTTGGGGTCCGGGCCCAGCTCGCGGGAGGATGAGCAGGAACCACCAGCAGCGACAGCGGGAGGAACAGCGTGAGCGAGTCGAACAGGGCAGACAAGTCCAAGCCCGTGACGGGCGAGGACGAGGTCGTCGACCTCTGTCGTGAGCTGATCCGGATCGACACGAGCAACTACGGCGACCACTCGGGTCCGGGGGAGCGGGCCGCCGCGGAGTACGTCGCGGAGAAGCTCGCCGAGGTCGGGCTCGAACCGCAGATCTTCGAATCCCACAAGGGACGCGCCTCCACCGTCGCCCGGATCGAGGGGGAGGACCCGTCCAGGCCGGCGCTGCTCATCCATGGGCACACCGACGTCGTACCGGCGAACGCCGACGACTGGACGCACCACCCCTTCTCCGGCGAGATCGCTGACGGCTGCGTGTGGGGCCGGGGCGCCGTCGACATGAAGGACATGGACGCGATGACCCTCGCGGTCGTACGCGACAGGCTGCGCAGCGGCCGAAAGCCCCCTCGCGACATCGTGCTGGCCTTCCTCGCCGACGAGGAGGCCGGCGGTACCTACGGCGCGCGGCATCTGGTCGACAAGCACCCGGATCTCTTCGAGGGCGTCACCGAGGCCATCGGCGAGGTCGGCGGCTTCTCCTTCACCGTCAACGAGAACCTGCGGCTCTATCTCGTCGAGACGGCGCAGAAGGGCATGCACTGGATGCGCCTCACCGTCGACGGCACCGCCGGGCACGGCTCGATGACCAACAACGACAACGCCATCACCGAGCTCTGCGAGGCCGTCGGCCGTCTCGGCCGCCACAAGTGGCCGGTCAGGATGACCAAGACCGTACGGTCCTTCCTGGACGAGCTCTCCGACGCGCTCGGTACGCCGCTCGACCCTGAGGACATGGACGCCACGCTCGCCAAGCTCGGCGGCATCGCGAAGATGATCGGCGCGACCCTGCGCAACTCCGCGGCCCCCACCATGCTCGGCGCCGGCTACAAGGTGAACGTCATCCCCGGGCAGGCGACCGCGCACGTCGACGGGCGCTTCCTGCCCGGGTACGAGGACGAGTTCCTGGCCGACCTCGACCGGCTGCTCGGCCCGCGCGTCAAGCGGGAGGACGTGCACGGCGACAAGGCCCTGGAGACCAGCTTCGACGGTGACCTCGTCGACGCGATGCAGATCGCGCTCAAGGCGGAGGACCCGATCGCCCGGGCCGTCCCGTACATGCTCTCCGGCGGCACCGACGCCAAGTCCTTCGACGACCTGGGCATCCGCTGCTTCGGCTTCGCGCCGCTCAAACTGCCGCCGGAGCTGGACTTCGCGGGAATGTTCCACGGGGTGGACGAGCGAGTGCCGGTCGACGGGCTGAAGTTCGGTGTACGGGTGCTTGACCGATTCCTGGACCGGTGCTGAGCCGCACCGGGTGAAGTGTGCTGAGACGAAACTCCAATAATCGTCAGTGTGTGCGTACTTGACTGAAAAGGGTGAAAGGGGCCGTAGCCTCGTAGCCCCCCTCACTCCTCCTCGTTACAGGTGATGCGGTCCGCGGCTGGGACCGCATTGCCAACAAGGAGGAACAATGATCAAGAAGGTCGTCGCTGCTGCGGCTGCCACTGGCGGTCTGGTGCTCGCGAGTGCGGGCGTTGCCATGGCCGACGCGGGTGCCCAGGGTGCCGCTGTGAACTCCCCCGGTGTGCTCTCCGGCAACGTCATCCAGGCGCCCCTCCACGTGCCGGTGAACGCGTGTGGCAACACGGTCTCCGTGATCGGGCTGCTGAACCCCACCTTCGGCAACACCTGCGAGAACTCGTGATGTTGTGACTCGACCCATAAGGGTTCGGGTTTGAACCCGGGCGGTCCCGGAGTGCGCGCCATGCACTCCGGGACCGCCGGGTATTCCGCCTCCGGGCACGAGTCCGGAGGTTTTCCTGAAGCGTGAAGGCAAGGAACCAACCTATGCGACAGGTCACTCGCAAGGGCCTGATCACCATGGCGGCCGCGGGCGGCGTACTCGCCCTCGGCGGCAGCTATGCGTACGCGGATGCCGGGGCGACCGGAAACGCGTCGAATTCACCGGGCGTCGCGTCCGGGAATTCGGTCCAGCTCCCCGTGCATATCCCCGTCAATGCGTGCGGGAACACCGTGAATGTGGTCGGGCTGCTCAACCCCGCCGGCGGCAACGAATGCGCCAACACGTCCGGATCCGACAATGGCTCGCCGGGCGGCGGAGCTCAGGCGTACGGGGAGACCAGTGACTCTCCCGGCGTCGCCTCCGGCAACAACATCCAGGCACCGGTCCATGTCCCCGTGAACGCCTGCGGGAACACAGTGAATGTGGTCGGGCTGCTCAACCCCGCCGGCGCCAACGAATGCGGCAACACGTCGGACGGCGGCACGCCCGGCACCGGAGCCCAGGCCGGCGGGCAGACCACTGACTCTCCCGGCATCGCCTCCGGCAACAACATCCAGGCACCGGTCCATGTCCCCGTGAACGCCTGCGGGAACGCCGTCACCATCGGCGGCCTCGGCAACGCGGTCTCGGGCAACGACTGCGGTAACGGCACGACGCCCGGGGCCGAGACGCCGCCGGGACCCCCCGTTACGCCGCCTGGCCCTCCGGTTACGCCGCCGGGCACCCCGGTCACGCCGCCCGGTACCCCGGTTACGCCGCCGGGCACCCCGGTCACGCCGCCCGGTACCCCGGTTACGCCGCCCGGCACCCCGGTCACGCCGCCGGTCACGCCGCCGGTCACGCCGGGTCAGCCCGAGACCCCCGCTCAGCCGACTGAGCCCACTACCCCCAGCGCGCCGGAGCCGGTCGCTCCGAACACCCCCGGTGCGCAGACCGGCACCTCGCCCGGGACTACCGACGAGCTCGCGCAGACCGGCTCGGGTCCGCTCGACACGCTGATCCCGGCGGGCGCGGGTCTGCTGCTGGCGGGCGCGGTGCTGTACCGCCGCGGCCGCGCCAGGGCGTAACCGCGCGGTCACCGCTGAACGAGGCTGTGTGACTCGCGGGGCGGTGCTGAGCGGTACGAAAGTGGATAAAACGGAGCGGGTCCCGCAGTCGCGGGGCTCGCTCCGTCCCATTTACTCGGTCACCAGGTGGCGCGCACCTGACGGATGATGCGTCGGCGCAGCCGCACCCTGCGGCTGCCGTCCCGATGCAAACTCAGTCGGTCCAACTCCCAGTGTCCGTACTCGGCATGGTCGGTCAGCAGACGGGTCGCTTCCTTGCGGGAGACCCCGCGCGGTACGTACACGTCGACAAATTCGTATTCCGGCATCGCATCTATTGTGCGGGCAGAGCCCCTGTACGGATAGCGTCTGCACTATGTCTGATGCTGCGCAGCCCACCGCTGCCGAGGTACGTGCCGCCGCCGAGGCGGTCAAAGCCGCACTGGACCGTCACCTCGCGGCGGTCGAGAACCGCACGGGCGAGGACGACCCGGCCGTCTATGCCGCGTTCAACAGCCTTGCCTCGGCGGCGGAGGCGTACGACGAGCGCCTTTATGACCGCTATGACGAGGTGACCCCCTTCGAGATCCCGGGCGCGGACGACTCGCTGCCGCCGTACGCGGGCCCCGAGGAGCCGAACGCGCTCAGCGTGCTGATCCGCCGGGACTACGCGGTGGTCGAGCCGCAGCGGCTGCTCGCACAGGCACAACGCATCGCCGACCTGGACCCCGAGGACGACCGCCCGGAGAATGCCCCGGTGGTCGGCACGAGTGTGCACGCCGCGCTCGGGGTGCTCTTCGGGGAGTACGAGCCGGATGAAATCGCCTCCCGGCACAAGGAGTTCGGCCTGGAGGAGGGCGACTCCACGCTGTGGGTGTCGGCAACGGACGAGATCCCGGAGCCGGGCGAGTGGCTGAGCACGCCGTTCGACCAGGCGGATCCGCAGCGGATCGTGTGCCGCTTCGACGTCAGCTCGGTCTTCGACGAGGACGAGCTGAGCGAGGATCTGGACGACCTCGACGAAGAAGCGGAGTCCTGACAGCACCCGCTCCGTAGCGCAGGCCCCTGTCACGTCCGAGCGACGGGGGCCTGTCGCATGTCGTCACCACGGCGCGCTCGGTCACGGCGCGCTCGGTCACGGCGCGCTCGGTCACGGCGCCCTCGCTCACGGCGCCCTCGGCCACGGCGCCCTCGGCCACGGTGCCCTCGCTCACGGTGTCGTGGCGAGCAGCCCCTCGAGCAGCGTCCGCAGGCGCGTCGTGCGGTCCTGGGACGGGATCTCCGCCACGGCTCGAGGCAGTGCCTGGTCGACGCCGTGCACCACGGACAGATGGCGCTCGCCGCGACTGAACGCGGTGTAGACCCACGGCCGGCTCAGCCCCTGAGCCGCGTCACCCGGCAGCACCACGACCGCCGCGGGCCAGCGCATCCCCGCGGCCTGGTGCGCCGTGAGCGCCCAGCCGTGGCGCACCGTCGATTCGACGCGCTCCTGCGGTACGACGACGCGCGTGCCTTCACAGTCGATGTGGAGGCCCTCCGCGTCCGCCGAGATGACGGTCCCGGGCAGCGTCCGGCCGAGCGCCGGGGCGTACGCGACCCGGTCGCCCGGGTCGAAGCCGCCGAACCGGCCCGGGCCGGGGTTGAGCCGCTGCTTGAGCGCCGTGTTGAGGGCGCGGGTGCCCGCGGATCCGCCGTGCCCCACGGTGATCACCTGGGTCTGCTCGGGCGGCACCCCGATGGCCCGCGGCACGGAGTCGGCGACGAGCTGCACCGCACGGTGGACCGCCTCGCCCCCGTCCCGGACCGGGACGATGACGACCTCCTTGCCGGGCGCCTCCACCTGGGGCAGTTCGCCGATGCCGATGCCCGAGACCAGCTCTCCGATCGGGCCGGGGTCCGGTGTACGGGAGGCGATCTGCGGACAGACCCTGGCGGCCAGCACATCCGCGAATACCCGGCCCGCGCCCGCGGAGCTGAGGACACCGGGGTCGCCGCTCAGCACCAGCCGGCTGCCGTCCGGCATCGACTCGACCAGCATCGCGGCGCTCTCCACGTCCAGCTGCGGCGCGTCCAGCACGACCAGGAGGTCGAGCGCGAACGCCCCCTCCCCGTCCCTGCCCGGTCCCTCCGCGCCGGAGAGCAGCCCGCTGACGGTGACCGCTTCGGGGCCGAGCCGCCGGCGGCCGTTCTCGCTGTGGACCGCGACGACCGCGCGCAGCCCGAGCGCACCGGCGGCTTCGGCCAGCGCGACCGGCTCGGCGCGCGCCGCTTCGCCGCCGGTGTGCGCCACCAGGCCGCTCGCCACCACCGCGCGGACCAGCTCGGTGGGCTCCGCCGCCTCCCACCTGGCGTCGGTGCCGGTCTTGGCCAGCCGCGCCAGGCCGTCCGCGAGGCTCTCCTCCGCGAGGGCGTACCGGTCGAGCCCCAGCAGCACCGGTACGGGCCCGGGCTCCTCGCCGTCCGCCGTCTCTTCCTCCATGCCGTCCTGGAACACCAGCACCGCGCCGTCTGCGATGGCCTGTTGCAGTGCCTCGTCCGGATCGGGTACCGACCGCTCGGCCAGCGCCCCGCGCACCGCGGACGACTCCAGCGCGGTGTGGCCCTGAAGCGCAGCGCGCTCCAACTGCCAGGTGACCAGGGCCGCCGTCCGGCGCTCGTCGCCCGGGCCGCACTCCGCGCCGAGCAGCGCCCGGGCGAAGCCGTCGGCCTGCTCGGGCCGGAGGCCGGGCACGGACAGCAGCTGCCACGGGTCCTCGCGCAAAAATTCCGCGGCCCGCTCCCCGAGCGCGTCCGCCACCTGTGGCGCCAGCGCTTCGGGCGCACCGCCCTCGGTGAGCACGGTCCGTACGGCCGTGACGGTCTCCGGCGCGGTGGCCACGGGTGCCCGCGCGGTCTCCGGAGCCCGCGGCCGTACCGGCTCGGCCGCCGCGGGCGCGGGTCGCTTCGGGGCGGGCGCGGTCCCCCCAGCGGAGCGAGGGGTGGGGGTCCCCCCAGCGGAGCGAGGGGTGGGGGTCCCCCCAGCGGAGCGAGGGGGAGAGTCGAAGAACGCGGTGCCGGACTTCTCGCCGCTCTCCACGGCCCGTACGGCAGCGAGCAGATCGGCGGCCGTCCCGCTCAGCTTGGTGCCGGCCTCGATGGAGCCGGCCTTCTCGGCCTTGCGCTGCTCGATCCGGGCCCGCAGCTCTCGCTGCGCGGCAAGCTCGGCCTCGGCCTCGGAGAGCTCGCCCGCCTTCTCGGTGCCCTCCGCACCAGCGGCGGCCTCGTCGGCAGAGTCCGCGGCGTCTGCCTCGGTGTCTGCCTCCGCGGTGTCTGCGTCCGCGGTGTCTTGGTCCCCGGTGTCTGCGTCCGCGGCGTCCTGGTCCGCGGCCTCGGGCGCGTCCGGCTCGGCGGCCTCCGGTGCCGGGGCAGCGGCCTCGTCCGCGGGGGCGCGGTCCTCGGCCGGGGGTTCGGCCCGCCGCTCAGCGGCTGTTGGGGGCGGCGTCCCCTCGGAAGGCGCAGTCACAGCGTGCTCCAGTCCTGGTCGGGATATCGGTGCACGGGCGCCGACACATCGTCGAGCGCCTGGCAGATCTCGTCAGGAAGACTAAGCGCCTCCACTGACAATGCGGCCGTGAGCTGCTGCGCATTGCGCGCGCCGACGATCGGGGCCACCACCCCAGGACGGTCCCGCACCCAGGCCAGCGCCACCTGAAGTGCCGTCGCCGCCAGCCCGTCCGCCGCCGTCGTCACCGCGTCCACGATGCTGCTCGCCGCCTCGTCGAGATACGGCTCCACGAACGGCGCCAGCTGCTCCGACGCACCCCGCGAGTCCGCCGGAGTCGCATGCCGGTACTTCCCGGTCAGCACCCCGCGGCCGAGCGGCGACGACGGCAGCAGCCCGACCCCCAGGTCCAGGGCGGCGGGCAGCACCTCCCGCTCGACCCCCCGCTGCAACAGTGAGTACTCCATCTGCGTACTGGCCAGCCGCGTCCGCACCCCGGGCGAGGCCAGCTGCCAGGTCGCGGCCTTCGCCAGCTGCCAGCCGCAGAAGTTCGACACGCCCGCGTACCGCGCGCGCCCGCTGCTCACCGCTATGTCCAGCGCCTGGAGCGTCTCCTCCAACGGAGTGTCCGGATCGAAGGCGTGCACCTGCCACAGGTCGACGTAATCCGTCCCGAGCCGCTCCAGCGACGCGTCGAGCGCGGCGAGGAGATGCCCGCGCGAGCCGTCGAAGCGCCGGTCCGGGTCGGGAACGCTGCCCGCCTTCGTGGCGATGACCAGATCGCGCCGTGGGACGAGCCGCTCGACGAGCTGGCCCAGCAGATACTCGGCATCCCCGCCGCCGTACACATCAGCGGTGTCGACCAGCGTCCCGCCCGCCTCCCAGAACGCCTTCAGCTGGTCGGCAGCGTCGTGCTCATCGGTGTCCCGGCCCCAGGTGAGGGTGCCGAGCCCGATCCGGGACACGCGCAGGCCGGTACGGCCGAGTTGCCTCTGCTCCATGGGCGCTGAGATTACTGGCCAGGGGCCCACCCTGAGAGAGCCTGTGGACAACCTCCCCCTGACGGATCGCCGGAACCCGCGCTAGAGTCCGCGGAACAGGGACGTTACTGATCAGTAAGAGGGAGCGGTTATGCGGCTCGGCATCAACCTCGGCTACTGGGGCGCGGGGATGGACGGCGACAATCTCGCGGTCGCCAAGGAGGCCGACAAGCTCGGCTACGACGTCTGCTGGGCCGCCGAGGCGTACGGCTCCGACGCGCCCACCGTGCTCACCTGGGTCGCTGCCCAGACCGAGCGCATCGACGTCGGCTCCGCGATTATGCAGATCCCGGCCCGCCAGCCCGCCATGACCGCGATGACCGCCGCCACCCTGGACTCCCTCTCCGGCGGCCGCTTCCGCCTCGGCCTCGGTGTCTCGGGCCCGCAGGTCTCCGAGGGCTGGTACGGCGTCAAGTTCGACAAGCCGCTCTCCCGCACCCGCGAGTACGTCGAGATCGTCCGCAAGGCGATGGCCCGCGAGCGCCTGTCGTACGAGGGCGAGCACTGGACGCTCCCGCTGCCGGAAGGACCGGGCAAGCCGATCAAGCTCACCGTCCACCCGCAGCGCGAGCACATTCCGCTGTACATCGCCGCGATCGGCCCCAAGAACCTGGAGCAGACCGGCGAGATCGCCGACGGCGCGCTGCTGATCTTCCCGTCCGCGGACCACCTCGAGGACACCGCGATCAAGTATCTGCGGGCGGGCCGCGAGAAGGCCGGAAAGACGATGGAGGGCTTCGACGTCTGCCCGACGCTGCCGCTCGCGGTCGGCGAGGACGTGGGCGACCTTGCCGACATGTTCCGTCCCTACACCGCGCTGTACGTCGGCGGCATGGGCAGCCGCAAGCAGAACTTCTACAACCAGCTTGCGCAGCGCATGGGTTATGAGAAGGAAGCCGCCGAGATCCAGGACAAGTACCTGTCCGGCGACAAGGAGGGCGCGGCCGCCGCGGTCCCGCACCAGCTGATCGACCAGACGACGCTGCTGGGCCCGGTGGAGCGGATCGCCGAGCGGATGGCGGCGTACGCCGCGGCCGGCGTCACCACGCTGACCCTCGCCCCGGCCGGCTTCACGCTCGACGAGCGGCTCACGGCCCTGCGGGCGGGCACGGAGGCCCTGGAGCGCGCCGGGCTCGCGTAAAGCGGCCGCTGAACGGCCTGCCTGCGCCGAAGCCCCCGTTCACAAGGGGGCAAGTCTGCGGCCGTGGTGGGGGCTCGGGGGTCTTCCCCGCCACGGCCGTCATGCATCACAACGCCGAAAAGCGGGCTCCGGTTACGGCCGGCACCCGCGTCGCCGTCCTCCATTCGGCGGAGTTGTGCGACCTACCTGTTGCCTCGCCTCCCGTAGCGCATTTGACTCGTTCTTTGCGGATGTCTTCTGCGGATGTCTTCATGGAGGTGGCAGTGATGCTCTCGGCCCGGAGTCTCTTCCAGGAAATCGTCGACAGTGACGACGCCTTCCAGCTCTTCTGCTCCATCGCGGCCAGCGGTGAGGCGCAGGGCGGCTGGGAGAACGGCCGTATCGCCGCCCTGGTGCCCGAGAGCATGCGCGCCCTCGCGCCCAAGATCACCCGGCACGGCGCCGACGAGGACAAGCACGGACGGCTCTTCGACGCCCTGCTCAAGAAGCGCGGGCTGACACCGGTCCCCGTCCCGCCCGAGACCGACTACACGATGCTGCTCGAAAAGCAGGGCATCGGACTCACCCACGAGAAGCTGCGCCGCGACGAGCCGCTGACCGAGGGGGACATCGTCGTCTACCTCTCGCACAGCAGGGTCACCGAGCAGCGGGCCGCCGACCAGATGGACATGCTCGTGAAGTACTTCGGGAACCATCCCGAACTGGGCAGGGCCATCACCATGATCTGCAACGACGAGGACAACCACCTGGCTTACTGCCACGAGGAGTTGCTGCGGCTGGCCGCCGCCGGGCACGGCCGTGCGATCCAGCGGGTCCTGCGCGAGAGCGCCCTCGCCGAGATCAAGGTCTACCGCGATGTGAGCCTCGCCGTGATGGACCACATGGGACGGCTGCTGCACTGGCCCAAGGCCAAGTCCGCGACGCTGGCCGCGGGCATCCACGCCATGTACGCGTACGAACGGTTCGGCGGCTGGCACCGGATGGTCAGCCTGAGGATGCCCGAGCGCCGGGGCGCCCTCGACGGGCCTCCCGCCGCCGCTCCCGCCTTCTGAGAGCGGCGGGCGCCTACAGCCAGCCGCGGCGCTTGAACAGCCGGAACAGGCCGTACACCGCCCCGGCCATCAGCAGCACCACCGCCGGATACGCCCACACCCACCGCAGCTCCGGCATGTGCTCGAAGTTCATGCCGTAGATCCCCGCGACCATGGTGGGGACCGCGACCATGGCCGCCCACGCCGAGATCTTGCGCAGGTCGTCGTTCTGCCGCACGCCCATCTGCGCGAGATGGGCGGACAGGACGTCCGACAGCAGCCGGTCCAACCCCTCCACCTGCTCGTTCGCTCGTGTCAGATGGTCGCTGACGTCCCGGAAGAACGGCTGCGCATGCTCATGGACGAACGGCACACCCGCGCTCGCAAGACGGGCCATCGGAGCCGACAGCGGCCCGGCGGCGCGGCGGAACTCCAGAACCTGCCGCTTGAAGGTGTAGATCCGCGCCGCGCTGTGGCGTGCGTCGCCGCCGGCGGGTGCGAAGACATCGGTCTCCAGCTCCTCCAGGTCCACCTGGAGCTCGGCGGCGACATCGATGTAGTGGTCGACGACCGCGTCACTGATGGCGTACAGAACCGCAGTGGGGCCGTGCTTGAGGACCTCGGGCTCGGCTTCGAGCCGTCGGCGCACCGCCGCGAGCGGCGCGCCCTCACCGTGCCGGACCGTCACCACGAACGAGTCGCCGATGAAGACCATCAGCTCGTCAGTGGTGACGGCGTCGCTCTCCGGCTCGTACACCACCGGCTTGAGAACCACGAACAGCGAGTCGTCGTACACCTCGAGCTTGGGGCGCTGGTGTGCGTTGAGCGCGTCCTCCACCGCCAGCGGATGCAGCCCGAACTCCGCCGAGACGTGATCGAACTCCTTCTCGGTCGGCTCGTAGAGACCGATCCAGAGAAAGGCGTCACCGGTCGCCCGAGCCTCGTCCAGGGCATCGGAGAAGTCGGCGGGGCCTTTGGTGCGGCACCCCTCGCGGTAGATGGCACAGTCCACGATCACGGCGTGCATTCTTCCTTGCATACGGCCCCGGCGCACCCTCGTGCGCGGGTCCGCCTAGGCTGACGGTCATGGCCACGCTGATCCTCGTACGCCACGGACGCTCCACCGCCAACACCGCGGGGGTGCTCGCCGGCTGGACCCCTGGTGTCTTCCTCGACGAGCGCGGCGCCGCGCAGGCGGCCGCGCTGCCCGACCGGCTCGCCGACGTGCCGATCGCCGCCGCCGTCAGCAGCCCCCTGGAGCGCTGTCTGCAGACCATGCAGCCGTTGCTGGACGCCCGGCCCGGCCTTGAACTGCAGACCGACGAGCGGATCGGCGAGTGCCACTACGGCGACTGGTCGGGCCGCAAGCTCGCCGAGCTCGCGGACGAGCCGCTCATGGAGGTCGTGCAGCAGCACCCGTCCGCGGCGGCGTTCCCCGGCGGCGAGTCGATGCGGGCCATGCAGGCGCGCGCCGTCGACGCCGTACGCGAATGGAACGCGCGCATCGACGCGGCGCACGGCGAGGACGCAGCGTATGTGATGTGCTCGCACGGCGACATCATCAAGTCCCTGGTGGCGGACGCACTCGGCATGCATCTCGATCTCTTCCAGCGGGTTCATGTGGAGCCGTGTTCCGTGACCGCGATCCGCTACACCCGCACCCGTCCATTTCTTCTGCGCCTCGGTGACACCGGGGACTTCGGCTCGCTCGCGCCGCGCGGGAACGGTGGCGGGAACGACGGTGGCGGGACCGCGGTCGTCGGGGGCGGCGCGGGCGCCCCGTGATCGCTCCCCGCAGTAGGGTAGACGGGCCGAAAACCCGTATGCCCGCCCGACAGTCGTCCACTGCAGCCGATACCGACCGACCCCACGATCCCGAGGGAGACAGAACGTGTCCCGTCAGGTGTTCCTCTACGACCCGCCGGACCGTTTCGTGGCCGGCACGGTCGGGCTGCCTGGACGCCGTACGTTCTTCCTGCAGGCTTCGGCCGCAGGGCGCGTCACCAGCGTAGCCCTGGAGAAGACCCAGGTGGCCGCGCTCGCCGAGCGGATCGACGAGCTGCTGGACGAGGTCGTACGCCGTACCGGGGGCAACGCGCCGGTGCCGGCCGTCGCGCCCGCCGACGTCGCGGACACCGCACCGCTGGACGCTCCGGTCGAGGAGGAGTTCCGGGTCGGCACGATGGCGCTGGCGTGGGACGGCGAGGAACAGCGCATGATCGTCGAGGCTCAGGCGCTGGTGGAGCTGGACGCGGACTCCGAGGAGGACCTCGCGGAGGCCGAGGAACGGCTGCTGCAGGACGAGGAGAACGGCCCGCCGATGCTGCGCGTCCGGCTGTCCGGGGCGCAGGCGAGGGCCTTTGCCAAACGCGCGCTGGACGTGGTGAACGCCGGCCGGCCGCCGTGCCCGCTGTGCAGCCTGCCGCTCGATCCGGAAGGACACGTATGCCCGCGCCAGAACGGATACCGCCGCGGAGCCTGACGGCGCGGGATCTCCTCGCCAAGGGCGAGCTCACCGTGCGCGGACGGGTCCGCGAGGCGTCCAACGCGGTCCTGTACTGCTCCGTCTCGTACGAGGGCGAGCAGGCCCACTGCGTGTACAAGCCGATCGCCGGGGAGCGGCCGCTGTGGGACTTCCCGGACGGAACGCTGGCGCAGCGCGAGGTGGCGGCGTACGAGCTCTCCGAGGCGACCGGATGGGGCCTGGTGCCGCCGACGGTTCTGCGGGACGGCCCGTACGGCGAGGGCATGGTCCAGCTCTGGATCGAGGCGGACCCGTCGGCACCGCTGCTCGCGCTGGTCGAGGACGAGGAGCCGGGAGAGGGCTGGAAGGCGGTCGGTTTCGCGGAGGTGGGCGAAGGGCGTACGGCGCTGCTGGTGCACGCGGACGATGTGCGGCTGCGGCGGCTGGCGGTGCTGGACGCGGTGATCAACAACGGTGACCGGAAGGGTGGGCATCTGCTGCCGACGGTGGACGGCCATCTGTACGCGATCGACCATGGTGTCACGTTCAACGTGGACGACAAGCTGCGGACGCTGCTGTGGGGCTGGGCGGGGGACCCGCTGCCGCCGGAGGCGACCTCGGCGCTGGCCGCGCTGGCGGCGGCGCTGGGCGAGGGCGAACAGCTGTGCACCCGTCTGGCGGAACTGCTGACGGGGGCGGAAGTGGAGGCGGTGCGGTCCAGAGTGGGGGCGCTGCTGGGGACGGGGAGGCATCCGGTGCCGTCGGGGGAGTGGCCGGCGATTCCCTGGCCGCCGGTGTGAGGTGCTGGGGCTGTTCCCCAGTCCCGGACCGCGAACACATCCGCGCGCAACCCGGAAGACCGCCTAACCGGGCAAGCCGTCGCCTGATCCGGTTCGTATGCGGAACGGACGTCCGGTTACGCTCATGTCATGTATGCCTGGCCCGCTTCTGAGGTCCCCGCCCTGCCTGGCAAGGGCCGCGACCTCCAGATCCACGACACCGCGACCGGTGGTCCTGTGACCCTCGACCCCGGTCCCGTCGCCCGTATCTATGTCTGCGGCATTACCCCGTACGACGCGACCCACATGGGTCACGCGGCGACTTACAACGCGTTCGACCTCGTTCAGCGCGTGTGGCTCGACACCAAGCGGCAGGTTCACTACGTCCAGAACGTGACGGACGTCGACGACCCGCTCCTCGAGCGCGCCATCCGCGACGGGCACGACTGGACCGAGCTCGCCGAGCGCGAGACCGCGCTCTTTCG
Organism: Streptomyces sp. V1I1; assembly: GCF_030817355.1. Lineage (NCBI taxonomy): Bacteria > Bacillati > Actinomycetota > Actinomycetes > Kitasatosporales > Streptomycetaceae > Streptomyces > Streptomyces sp. V1I1. Next base: position 6,761,875 of record NZ_JAUSZH010000001.1, read on the forward strand.
CGAGGACATGACCGCACTGCGGATGCTTCCCCCGCAGCACTACATCGGCGCCGTCGAGGCCATACCCGGCATCGTGCCGCTCGTCGAGCGGCTCCGGGACGCGGGTGCCGCGTACGAGCTCGAAGGTGACGTGTACTTCTCCGTGGAGGCCGACCCGCACTTCGGCGAGGTGTCCAACCTGGACGCCGAGGCGATGCGGCTCCTGTCCGCCGAGCGCGGCGGCGACCCCGACCGCCCTGGCAAGAAGAACCCCCTCGACCCGATGCTGTGGATGGCCGCCCGTGAGGGCGAGCCCAGTTGGGACGGCGGCACCCTCAGGCGCGGGCGGCCCGGATGGCACATCGAGTGTGTGGCCATCGCCCTGGACCACCTCGGCATGGGCTTCGACGTACAGGGCGGCGGCTCCGATCTCGCCTTCCCGCACCACGAGATGGGCGCTTCGCACGCCCAAGTGCTCACCGGCGAGTACCCCTTCGCCAAGGCGTACGTCCACGCCGGCATGGTCGCGCTCGACGGCCAGAAGATGTCCAAGTCCAAGGGCAACCTGGTCTTCGTGTCCAAGCTGCGCCGCGACGGGGTCGACCCCGCCGCGATCCGGCTCGCCCTTCTCTCCCATCACTACCGCGCCGACTGGGAGTGGACCGACCAGGTCCTACAGGACGCCGTCGAGCGTCTCGGCCGCTGGCGCGCGGCCGTGTCCCGGCCGGACGGGCCGCCCGCCGACGCCCTCGTCGAGGAGATCCGCGCCGCCCTCGCGAACGACCTCGACGCGCCGGCCGCGCTGGCCGCCGTCGACCGCTGGGCCGCGCTCCAGAAGTCCGAGGGCGGGACGGACGAGGGCGCGCCCGGTCTCGTCTCGCGTGCCGTCGACGCTCTGCTGGGAGTAGCGCTGTAAAGCCCGGACGCGCCTGAGAGGGCGCCGGGCGGGTCTGTGCCCACCCGGCGCCCTCGGTGCGGGAGTTGCCCCTACTGCTTGTTGACGATGACGGCCTGGATGACGTCGTTCGTCGACTCGTAGATCCCGATGACCTGCTGCCCGAAGGCGAAGGCCTCCTGGACCGTGTCATGCGTCACCGCGTTCGGGTTCACCAGACGGCGCCAGCCGTTGTTGATGAACAGGTACAGGATCGACGGCTGGCCGGGCAGCGGTGTGACGACGTCCCAGAACTTCGTGGCGATACCGCTGGTGACGGCCTGGTTGTCGACCGCGCTCGGCAGCAACAGCGGCTGCTGGTGCTGCGACTGCTGCTGGCCGAGTTGCTGGAGCAGCTGCTGGTACGGCTGCTGCTGACCGAGCTGCTGCAGCTCCTGCGCGAGCGGGTACTGGCCCTGCTGGCCCTGCGGGCTCTGCATCGACGGCGGCGGGGCGGTGCTCGCGCCCTGCTGCCCGTGCTGCTGCTGTCCGAACTGCTGGTGGCCGTACTGCTGCTGGCCGTACGGCTGCCCGTACTGCTGGCTCATGGAGCTGGGGTTCATCTGCGGGGTGGTGCTCATGTCCTGTTCACCTTCCCTTTCGATTCATCCGGCGACGACCAGGCCCACGACCTCGTCGTCCGAGTACCAGACGCGAACGTCCGGCCGTCCCCCCGCGAAGGCGGCATGGACCGCCTGGCGGATATCGGGGGCGGGATGGTTGAGATTGCGCCACTCGCCGGCCACGAACAGCCTCAGGCGCGGCGGAAGTTCACGGGGATACGGCATCAACTCGTCCCAGTACCGCTCCGCCCGGCCGGAGCCGACCGAAGACGGCACCAGCTGGGTGACGGCCGACTTGATGTCGGGACGGTTGCCGATCCGTTGTGAGGCGGGCCGCCCGGGTGCGTCCTGCTGCGGCGACCCCGTCCTGCGCAGTACGTCGCGCGCCTGCTCGGGGCTCATCTGCGCGAGCCGCGCGGCCTTGAGGATGCCCTGCAGGCACGCCAGCGCGCCGACCACCACCGGCGACGCGGACGAGGTGCCCGAGAAGGTGTCCGTGTACCAGGCGATCTCCTCGGCGCCGCCCTGAAGATCGCCCGCCCGGTCCCAGAAGCCGCCGGCCGTGGTGACCTCGCGGCCCCAGCCCTGGGCGTCTATGCGCGCCCCGTAGTTGGAGAACGCCAGCCGCGACCGGTCGGGACCGTGGTCGCGGCCGTGCGTCCCGGGCGGGGGAGCGCCCGCTCCGACGAGGATCGCCCCGGATGACTGGTTCGACGGGTTGAAGGGGTTGCGCCACGACTCGGGGAACTCGTCGGGCCTGCGTTCGTACAGCGCGTCGTCCAGGCTCTCGCCGCCGTTGCCCGCGGCCTCGACGACCAGGACGCCCATGGCCGTCGCCCAGCGGATCGCCGCACAGTCGTCGGGCCACCACTCCAGCGCGATGTAGCCGCGCTGGTCGTCGCGGCTCTCGAAGTCGAACCGCGGTCCCGGGCGGTGGAGTTCGATCAGCAGGATGTCGCCGGGGGAGAGCCGTTCGGCGGCGGCGTGGATGGCCGCGGCCGAGCCGATGCCCTGGAACGACGCCGCCGCGGTCACCGCCTCCGGCGCGATCCCGGTGATCCCCTTCTCGTCGCGGTCGCCGCCGATGACGCCGAGGACCGCCGTGCCGTGGTTGCGCCACGCGATGTCCTGGACCGGATTGCCGACGACGATGCCGGCCAGCTTGTCCGCCAGGTCCTCGTGGCCCAACTGCCAGGCGCCCTCGACGTCGACGACGGTGACGCCCGCTCCCGAGCCGCCCGGTCGCTGCCAGGCCCAGTACGCGTCCACGCCCTCGGGCGCCGGCGTCAGGTAGCCCTGGCGGCCGGTGAAGTCGGGTGTCGCGGGCGCGCCCTCCTTGAGTCGTTTGGCCTCCTCGGTCAGGGTGCCATGGGGCGAGGTCCGCGCGGGTACGGCGCCGGGTTTGGCGTACGCCGTCTCGATCTCGGGGAGTGCGGCCAGCCGGGCGGTCAGCTCCTGTGCCCGGTCGCCCCCGCCCCGTACGCGATAGAAGAGCGAGAGGTCGGGCATCGCGCCCCGGCCGCCGACCGGTTCCGCGGGCTGCGAGGGCAGGGCGGTCCTGCTCCGCTCCTCATTGCCGAACAGCGGCTCCAGAGCGAGCTGTTCGTCGCTCAGGAACATGTTCAGGGCGGAGATGTCCGTCCCCGAGGCCGACCGTACGCCGTCCGTGCCGGCGCGCAGCCGGGCCTCAGCCCGTGCGACGACGATCAGCTCCGGCTCGGCTCCTTGATAGGTGAATCCAGCTCCGTCGGGTCCAGGGCCCGTAGTTCCGGGGCCCTGACCTGGGAGTGCCTGATCGGTCATCGCTACGACCGCTCCCTTCGGGTGCCGTGCTCCGTGGTTTGGCTGTGCTTGCGTGTCGTGCCGTGGCCGCCACCCTGCTACCGACACCGCCGGACGTCCACCCCGCTTGCGTGAACTACGTTTGAAATCAAGCTGATTGGGCACCCCGTGCATTTCGTCTTGAAGACGATGTCACGCCGCAATTCGGCCAAACGCTGCGGAGTCGCCTGCCGTGTGTTGAGGTGAGAGCGACTGTTGAACACTTGTCGGAAGGACGGTCCATGCAACGCTCCTTCGCACGTCGGAGAGTTCTCGGCGCGGTCGCGGCACTCGGCGGCGCGGCGCTCCTTTCCCCTCTGGGCGGAGTCGCCCGGGCGGCCGGATCCATCAGTGGGCGCCGGCCCACACGTTTCCCGTTGCCGAACGGCTTCCGGCCCGAAGGAATCACCATCGGGCCGAGTCCGTATGCCTACTTAGGGTCGATAGCGAACGGCGATGTCTACCGCGCGAGCCTGGCCACGGGCCGGGGACACGTCATCAGCCAGGGGCTCGGAGCCGAGCACCCCGTGATAGGTCTGAAAATCGACCGGCGAGAGCGGCTGCTGTTCCTCAGCGGCGGCGGTAGCCGTGAGATCCGGGTGGCCGACGTCCGCTCGGGGAAGCTCCTGAAGACCTTCACCGTCGGCTCGGACGGCACGTTCGTCAACGACGTGATCCTCACCCCGGGGGCCGCCTGGTTCACGGATTCGTTCAAACCGCAGATCTACCGGCTTCCGCTCGGCCGGCACGGCCAGCCGGGCGACGAGGTCACGACCGTCCCGCTGACCGGTGACTGGGAGCAGGGGCCGTCCTTCACGGGCAACGGCATCGAGCGCACGCCGGACGGCGGCGCGCTGCTCCTGGTCAACACCGTGGCCGGGGGCGGCGGCCTGATGCGCGTCGACCCGCGCACCGGAGTCGCCCGCAGCGTCGACATCGGCGGCACCCGGCTTCCCAACGGCGACGGCCTGTTGCTGCTCGGCCGCACCCTCTATGTCGTACAGCAGCAGCAGAACGCCGTCGATGCGCTGCGGCTCAACGAGTCCGGCACCCGGGGCACGGCGATCGCGCGCATCACCGATCCGGAGCGCTTCAAGATCCCCACGACGGCCGCGGCCTGGGGCGACCGGATCTACTTGCCCAACGCCCGTTTCGATGTCGAGCCGACACCCGACACGACGTACGACGTGGTCGCGGTGGATCAGGTCCGACGCTGAGTCCGAGCGGGGCGGCGCCCGGTCGGCGCCGCCCCGCTCTTCATTCCCCTACCTCAGTCATCCGAGGAATCTTCGTCCTCAGCCTCAGCCTCAGGCTCCGCCCCGGGATCCGGCTCCGCCCGCGGCGGCATCGGCGGCCGGGTCCGCCCACTGGAGGTGTCGCGCAGGTACGAGCTGCCCTCGCCGCCGTCCGTCGCATGCCCGGGACCGCCGTCGCGCCTGCGCAGATACCGTTCGAATTCGCGGGCGATAGCCTCGCCCGACGCCTCGGGAAGCTCCGCGGTGTCCCGCGCCTCCTCCAGCGTCTGTACGTACTCCGCCACTTCGCTGTCCTCGGCGGCCAGTTGATCCACACCAAGCTGCCACGCCCGTGCGTCCTCGGCCAGTTCGCCCAGCGGAATCCGGAGGCCGATCAGGTCCTCGAGGCGGTTGAGCAGCGCCAGCGTCGCCTTGGGGTTGGGCGGCTGCGACACATAGTGCGGCACCGCGGCCCACAGGCTCACTGCCGGCACACCCGCGTGCGTGCACGCCTCCTGGAGGATGCCGACGATGCCGGTCGGCCCCTCGTACCTGGTCTCCTCCAGATCCATGGTCCTCGCCAGATCCGGATCGGAGGTGATGCCGCTGACCGGCACCGGACGGGTGTGCGGGGTGTCGCCGAGCAGCGCGCCCAGAATCACCACCATCTCGACGCCCAGCTCATGGGCGAAGCCCAGGATCTCGTTGCAGAACGAGCGCCAGCGCATGGACGGCTCGATGCCGCGGACCAGCACCAGGTCGCGCGGCTTGTCGCCGCCGATGCGGACGACGGAGAGCCGGGTGGTGGGCCAGGTGATCTTCCGTACCCCGCCGTCCAGCCACACCGTGGGCCGGTTGACCTGGAAGTCGTAGTAGTCCTCGGCGTCGAGCGCTGCGAACACCTCGCCCTTCCATTCCCGGTCCAGGTGTGCGACCGCGGTGGAGGCAGCGTCGCCGGCGTCGTTCCAGCCCTCGAACGCGGCCACCATGACCGGGTCGATCAGCTCGGGAACCGCCTCGAGCTCGATCACCCAGTGCCTCCTTCCGAAGTTCCCTTGTCTACGCCCCAACCTTACGGCTTACGGGGTGCCGGGCCGCAGCCCCCTTGCACGGCCGGGGTGAACTTCCGCGCGACAGGGCGTACGTCGGAGAACCAGGGCATCCGGCCATCGATTCATCCGAGCTGTGCATGAGAATTTTCGTCCCGACCCTGGACGTTGCCGCGTGGGCGGCGCTATACATCGGATGACCAAGAGAGGTCCGATGTTCTTCTAGTGGGGGCGTGCATGAGTCAGACCGTCACGGAGTACGAGGTTCACGACATCCGCTTTCCCACCTCGGAACAGCTCGACGGCTCCGACGCCATGAACCCCGACCCCGACTACTCCGCCGCCTATGTGGTGATACGCGCGTCCGACGGGGCCGAGGGGCACGGCTTCTGCTTCACCATCGGGCGTGGCAACGATGTCACCGCCGCGGCCATCGAGGCGCTGCGTCCGTACGTCATCGGGCGCCCGGCCCCCCGCGCGGCAGCCGACCTCGCCGCGCTCCACATCGACTTGACCCATGACTCGCAGCTGCGCTGGCTCGGCCCGGAGAAGGGCGTGATGCACATGGCAGCCGGCGCGGTCATCAACGCCTCCTGGGACCTGGCTGCCCGGCACGCCGGGCAGCCGGTGTGGGAGTTCCTCGCTTCGATGACCCCCGAAGAACTCGTCTCGCTCGTCGACTTCCGCTATCTGACCGACGTACTGACCCGGGACGAGGCCCTGGCGATCCTGCGCACTGCCGAACCCGGCCGGGCCGAGCGGGCCGGGCGACTGCGCGAGCAGGGCTATCCCGCGTACACCACCTCACCCGGCTGGCTCGGCTACTCCGACGAGAAGCTGGTCAGGCTCGCCAAGGAGGCCGTGGCCGACGGCTTCGGCCAGATCAAGCTGAAGGTCGGCGGGGACATCGACGACGACATCCGGCGCATGAAGCTCGCCCGCGGCGCCGTCGGACCCTCCGTACGCATCGCCGTGGACGCCAACCAGCGGTGGGACGTCGACGACGCGGTGCGCTGGATGAAGGCGCTCGCGCCGTACGAGCCGCACTGGATCGAGGAGCCGACCAGCCCCGACGACATCCTCGGCCATGCCGCCGTACGCGCGGGCCAGCCGGTCAAGGTCGCCACGGGCGAACATGTCGCCAACCGCGTCGTGTTCAAGCAGCTGCTCCAGGCGGGGGCCGTCGACTTTGTGCAGATCGACGCCGCGCGGGTCGCCGGAGTCAACGAGAACCTCGCGATCCTGCTGCTCGCCGCCAAATACGGCGTCCCGGTCTGCCCGCACGCCGGTGGGGTAGGACTGTGCGAACTCGTCCAGCACCTCGCCATGTTCGACTACGTCGCCGTCTCCGGCAGCTGGGAGGACCGCGTCATCGAGTACGTCGACCACCTCCACGAGCACTTCGCCGACCCCGCCGAGATCGCCTCCGGGCGCTACGTCGCCCCGCGCGCCCCGGGCTTCTCCGCCCGCATGCTCCCCGAGTCGATCGCTGCCCACCGCTATCCGGAAGGGCCCGTCTGGCAGGCCCGACGCACCACCGAGGAGGTCAACTCATGACGGGGACAAGGGACTTCGCGGCACAGGACTTGGCGGCACAGGACTTGGCGGCACGGGACTTGGCGGCACGGGACTTCGAGGCACGGGACTTCGAGGGAATGTCCGCCCTGGTGACTGGCGGCGCGTCGGGCATCGGGGCCGCCGTGGCGACGCTGCTGCTCCGGCGCGGGGCCCGTGTCGCCGTACTCGACCGCGAGACCTCGGGAGCGCCCGACGGTGTCCTGGCGCTCAAGGCCGACGTCACCGACGACGAAGCCGTACGCACCGCGGTGGACGGCGCCGCGGCGGAGTTCGGCGCCCTGCACACCGTCGTGTCCAACGCCGGCATCGGCGCCATCGGCACCGTCGCGGACAACGCCGACGACGAATGGCAGCGCGTCCTCGACATCAATGTGCTGGGCATGGTGCGCGTCGCCCGGCACGCCCTGCCGCATCTGCGGCGCTCCGCCGCGGACCGCCCCGGCCAGGTGTCCATCACCCAGACCTGCTCCATCGCCGCCACCGCCGGGCTGCCCCAGCGCGCCCTCTACAGCGCAAGCAAGGGCGCGGTCCTCTCCCTCACCCTCGCCATGGCCGCCGACCATGTGCGCGAGGGCATCCGCGTCAACTGCGTCAACCCCGGCACCGCCGACACCCCGTGGATCGGCCGCCTGCTCGACCAGGCCGACGACCCCGCGGCCGAACGTGCCGCCCTGGAGGCCCGTCAGCCCACCGGACGGCTGGTCGCGGCCGACGAGGTCGCCGCCGCCATCGTGTACCTCGCCAGCCCCGCCGCGGCCGCTGTCACGGGCACGGCACTCGCGGTCGACGGCGGAATGCAGGGCCTGCGCCTGCGCCCCTCGAAATGAGCGCCTCCGAACCAAGCCCCTCCGAACCAAGCGCGACCTGAGCCGACACCACCGAAGGACGGGACACCAATGAGAGTGCGTACGACAAGTGCCGCGGCCTGCGCGGTGCTGCTGGCCGTGACGGCCCTCGCGGGCTGCAACCGCGACTCGGACAGCGGGTCCGGTGGCGGCAAGGTCGGCATCGATCTGCCCCGCAGCGACAGTGACTTCTGGAACTCGTACCAGCAGTACATCGAGAAGGGCGTCAAGGACGGCGAGGCCGACGCGCTGTCCCTGACCAACTCCCAGAACGACATCGGAAAGCTGGTCGCCAACGTCCAGACCTTCACCGACCAGGGCGCCAAGGCCGTCGTCATGGCCCCGCAGGACACCGGCGCGATAGCCGAGTCGCTGCAGAGCCTGGAGGACAAGAAGATCCCCGTCGTCAGCGTCGACACCCGGCCCGACAAGGGCAAGGTCTACATGGTGGTCCGGGCCGACAACCGCGCGTACGGCGAGAAGGCATGCAGGTACCTCGGCGAGCAGCTGAAGGGCAAGGGCAAGGTCGTGGAGTTCCAGGGCGACCTGTCCTCCATCAACGGCCGCGACCGCTCCGAGGCCTTCAAGTCCTGCATGGTCAAGCGCTTCCCCGGCATCAGGGTCTTCGAGCTGGCCACCGACTGGAAGGGCGACGTCGCCTCCGCCAAGCTCCAGTCCACGCTCGCCGCGCACCCCGACATCAACGGCATCTACATGCAGGCCGGCGGCGTCTTCCTGCAGCCCACTCTCGCGCTGCTGGAGCAGAAGAAGCTGCTGAAGGCCCCGGGCACCCTGGGCCACATCACGATCATCTCCAACGACGGCATCCCGGAGGAGCTCGACGCCATCAAGGCCGGGAAGATCGACGCGACGGTCTCCCAGCCCGCCGACCTGTACGCCAAGTACGCGCTGTACTGGGCCAAGCAGGCGCTGGACGGAAAGACCCCCAAGGCGGGTCCGACCGACCATGAATCGACCATCATCAAGATCCCGAACGGTTTCGAGGACCAGCTGCCCGCGCCGCTGGTGACCAAGGAAAACGTGGACGACCCCAAGCTGTGGGCCAACCAGCTGGAGAAGAAGAGCTAGCCATGGCGCACCAGGTCCCACCAGCCGCCGTGGAGGCGGAGGGAATCGTCAAGCGCTTCGGTCCGACCGTGGCGCTCGACGGTGTACGCCTGGCCGTCGCGCCCGGTGAGTCGCACGCACTCGTCGGGCGCAACGGCGCGGGCAAGTCCACCCTCGTCAGCGTTCTGACCGGGCTGCACAAGCCGGACGCGGGCACAGTGACCTTCAGCGGCGAGCCCGCGCCCGCCTTCGGGGACTCGGCGGCCTGGCAGTCCAAGGTCGCCTGCGTCTACCAGAAGTCGATGGTCGTGCCCGATCTCACGGTCGCCGAGAACCTGTTCTTGAACCGCTTCGACACAAGCAGCCGATTCATCAGCTGGCGGCAGCTTCGGCGGCGCGCCGAAGAACTGCTCGTCGGGTACGGAGTGAGCGTCGACCCGGGTGCCCGTGCGAAGGATCTCGCGGTGGAGCAGCGGCAGTTCGTCGAGATCGCGCGGGCGCTCTCCTTCGGCGCGCGGCTGATCATCCTCGACGAGCCGACCGCCCAGCTGGACGCCCGCGGCATCCAGCGGCTCTTCGACAAGCTGCGTGAACTGCAGAGCCAGGGAGTGGCGTTCCTGTTCATCTCCCATCATCTGCAGGAGGTGTACGAACTGTGCACCGCCGTCACCGTCTACCGCGACGCCCGCCATGTGGTCACCGCGCCCGTCGCCGACCTCACCAAGGACGACCTGGTCACGGCGATGACGGGCGAGTCCACCGGCGGCCCGTCGACCTGGCACGCCCCTGCCGGGCCGATCCGCGACGAGGAGCCCGTGCTCCGTACTGAAGGGCTCACCCTGGAGGGGCAGTTCGAGCCGCTCGACCTCTCGGTGCGCCCGGGCGAGGTGCTGGGGCTCGCCGGGGCGGCGGCCAGCGGCAACACCGCCCTCGGCGAGACCCTGGTCGGCATGCGCAGGGCGAGCGCGGGGCGGATCACCGTACGCGGCCGGGAAGTGAAGCCCGGCAGCGTCCCGCATGCGCTCGACGCAGGCATCGGCTACATCCCCGAGGACCGCCACCTCCAGGGGCTTGTCGTGGGCCGCAGCGTCGCCGAGAACGCCACGCTCACGGTCACCGACCAGCTCGGCCCCTGGGGGACCGTACTGCCGTCTCGTACAAGGGAATTCGCCCAGTCCGTGATCTCTTCGCTCGACATCAAGACGCAGGGTCCCGAGCAGCCCGTCTCCGGGCTCTCCGGCGGCAATCAGCAGAAGGTCGTGGTCGCCCGCGCGCTGGCCCGCAGGCCGAGCGCGCTGGTGGCCCTGCGGCCCACCGCGGGCGTGGATGTGAAGTCCAAGGACTCGCTGCTGTCCGTCGTACGACGGGTGGCGGACCAGGGCAGCGCGGCCGTGATCATCTCGGACGAGCTGGACGATCTGCGGGTCTGCGACCGGGTGCTCGCCCTCTTCCACGGGCGGGTGGTCGCGACGTTCGGGAGCGGGTGGACCGACCGCGAACTGGTCGCCGCCATGGAAGGCGTGGGGGAGCAGGGATGACCGGGACGATACGGCCGCTGACGGCCGACGAGACCAAGAGCGACAGCCCGTTGAACCGGCTGAAGCTGATTCGGTGGAGCGACTTCTCGCTGGTGCCGGTGATCCTGGTGCTGATGGTGATCGGCTTCATCGTCTCGCCGGTCTTCCTCACCTCCAACAACCTGATCAGCGTGGTCCAGCAGTCTTCCGAACTCAGCCTGCTGGTGCTGGGGCAGGCGCTGATCCTGATCTGCGGCCGGATGGACCTGTCGCTGGAGTCGACGATCGGCATCGCGCCGGTCATCGCCATGTGGCTGGTCCTGCCGACCGAGGGCGGGCGCTTCGCGGGCCTGGAACTGCTGCCCGTCTGGATGGCGATCCCGGTCTGTCTCCTGGTCGGCATGGCCATCGGCGCGGTCAACGGCTTCCTGATGCTGAAGCTGCGCGTCAACGGCTTCATCGCCACGCTCGGCATGCTCACCATGCTGCGCGGCCTCCACATCGGCATCACCGAGGGCAAGTCGATCACCGATGTCCCGGAGTCCTTCCGGTACCTGGGCAAGACCGATTGGCTCGGCGCGCCAGCCGCAGTGTGGATCTGTCTGGCGCTGTTCGCGATCGGCGGCGCGGCGCTGGCGTATCTGCGGCACGGACGTGCGCTGTACGCGATCGGCGGCAACCCGGAGGCGGCCAGGGCGGCGGGGATCCGCGTCGACCGGATCACCTGGATCGTGCTCGCCATCGGCGGGCTGCTGGCCGCGTTCGCGGGCATCCTCTACACGGGCCACTACGGCTCGGTCGCGGCCACCCAGGGCAACGGCTGGATCTTCCAGGTGTTCGCGGCGGCGGTGATCGGCGGGATCAGCCTCAAAGGGGGGCGGGGGACGCTCTTCGGTGCGCTGACCGGGGTGCTGACGCTGCAACTGGTCGTCAATGTGATGACGCTCGGGGGAGTGCCGGCACTGTGGAACCAGTTCCTGAACGGCGCGATCATCATCGTGGCGCTGGTGATCTCGCGCTTCGCGAGCGGCGAGAAGCAGGACTAGCCCGCGACCGCCCCTTCCCGTAGCCGGGGGCGGAGCCCCAGTTCGGGAAGGGGCGGGTAGGGGAAAGCCCGCCGCAGGCGCTACAGCGTCGACCTCAGCCACTGCTCCACGCTCGCGATATGCACCGTCGCCCACGACCGCGCCGCCTCCGCATCCCGGTCCCGCAGCGCCGACAGGATCGCCCGGTGCTCGTGGAGCGTACGGCTGACCGCGTCCTCCTGCGTCAGACCGCGCCAGACCCGCGCCCGGGTCGTCGGGCCGGACAGCCCGTCGAGCAGCGAGCAGAGCACCGAATTGCCCGAGGACTGCACAATGCCGCGGTGGAACTCGAGGTCGGCGGCGACCAGCTCCTCCACCGATGGCTGCGGACCGAGCGCGTCCAACTGGGCGCTCAGCACGTCCAGTTCGCCCTCGCTGATCCGGGTGGCGGCCATCGCGGTGGCGGCCGGTTCCAGGATGCGGCGTACGGCAAGGAACTCCAGCACCGTGTCGTCCCGGTGGAAGTCGACGACGAAGCTCAGGGCCTCCAGCAGCAGCTGCGGGTCCAGGCTGGTGACGTAGGTGCCGTCGCCTTGCCGTACGTCGAGGATGCGGATCAGTGACAGCGCGCGCACCGCCTCACGCAGCGAGTTGCGTGACAGGCCCAGCTCGGCGGCGAGTTCGCTCTCCTTGGGGAGGCGGTCGCCTGGGCGCAGCGCACCCGAGACGATCATTCCCTTGATCTTCTCGATGGCTTCGTCGGTGACAGCCATGGGCGACCTCCATACATCCGATGTATCGGCCCCCATTATGCGTCCCAAAGGGTGGTCGGAGCCTCCTTCCGCACGATTGGGGCGATCTCCTCGGCGAATCGCTGGAGCGTTTCGATCTGTTCTGCCCGGTCGAGCCCGAAACCGTCCACCGTGATCGACTGCAGATCATGCCGGTACACCGCGTGATAGCTCAGGATCTTGTCGATGATCTGCTGCGGACTGCCGATGAGCTGCGGCCCGTTCGCTATGGCGTCCTCGATGGTGCGGAAGGGGGTGTTGTAGCCCGCCTTGCCCTCCAGGTGAGGCTTGAAGGTCTGCGCCACCTTCGCCTCGTAGAGCTCCTTGAAGCGCTCCACCGCCTGCCGCGAGGAGTCGGCGATCAGCAGCCCCCCGGAGCCCGCCGCCACCCGGGCGCCCGCGGGGTCGTGGCCGTACGCCTCGAAGCGCTCGCGGTAGTGGGCGATCAGCTTCGCGTACGCCTCACGCGGCTGGATTGAAGCTGCCGTATGGCACGAGAAGGGGCGGCCTCCTGGGAGGCCGCCCCTTACTCATCAACCGGTGTCAGTCCCTGACCGGTATCAGTCCTTGTCGACGAGCAGTTTGTCGACCTTCTCGCGGATCTCGTCCGTCGCGAGGCCCCGGATGGTCAGCGTCGTACGGCGGCGCAGTACATCGTCCGCCGTCTCGGCCCACTCGTGGTCGCGCGCGTACACGACCTGCGCCCAGATCTCCGGCGCGTCCGGGTGTATCCGCTCGCCCAGCGCCGGGTTGTCGTTGGCGAGGCGCGCGATGTCGAAGGAGAGCGAGCCGTAGTGCGTGGCCAGGTGCCGAGCGGTGTCCGCGGCCATCCGCGGGCCGGGCGTTCCGCCGTCGACCAGCAGCCGGTGCGCGACCGCGTTCGGGTTGGCAATACCCGGCAGCGGGAGCTTCTTCGGCAGCCGCGAGATCGGCTCCATGTCCTCGGCCAGCGGCTGCCCGGGCAGGGCGGCCAGCTTGTTCATCACCGTACGGCCGATGTGGCGGAAGGTCGTCCACTTGCCGCCGGCCACCGACAGCATGCCGGCGCTGCCCTCGGTGACGACCGTCTCGCGCTTGGCCTTGGAGGTGTCGCCGGGGCCGCCCGGCAGCACCCGCAGACCCGCGAAGGAGTACGTGATCAGATCGCGGGACAGCTGCTGGTCGCGGATGGAGAACGCGGCCTCGTCCAGGATCTGCGTGACGTCCTTGTCGTTGACCGCGACATCCGCCGGATCGCCCTCGTACTCCTCGTCGGTCGTGCCGAGCAGCAGCATGTCCTCCCAGGGGAGGGCGAAGGTGATGCGGTACTTGTCTATCGGGGTCGCCAGCGCGGCCTTCCACGGCGAGGTGCGCTTGAGCACCAGGTGCGCGCCCTTGGACAGGCGGATGGACGGAGCCGCGTTCGGGTCCTCCATCCTGCGCAGGTGGTCGACCCACGGTCCGGTGGCGTTGAGCACCAGGCGCGCGCTGACGCCGAACTCCGTACCGTCCATACGGTCCTTGAGCTCAGCGCCCGTCACCCGGCCCTTGGTGAAGCGCAGCCCGGTGACCTCGGCGTGGTTGAGCACGGTCGCGCCCGACTCGACGGCCGCGCGGACCGTCATCAGCGCCATCCGGGAGTCGTTCATCTGGTCGTCGCCGTACACGGCAACGGCCTTGAGGTTCTCCGTACGCAGCTCGGGAACGTCACGCTGTGCCTTGGCCGCGCTGATCACATGGCCGACGCCGTCGCCGAACGCGGAGAGCGCGGAGTAGGCGAAGACGCCCGCCCCGAGCTTCGCCGCGCCGTGCGGTCCGCCCTTGTAGACCGGCAGATAGAAGGTGAGCGGGTTGGCCAGGTGGGGAGCCACCTGACGGGATACCGCGCGCCGCTCGAAGTGGTTCTCCGCGACCAGCTTCACCGCGCCGGTCTGCAGATAGCGCAGACCGCCGTGGAGAAGCTTGGAGGAGGCGGAGGAGGTGGCGCCGGCGAAGTCGCCGGCGTCCACCAGAGCCACCCGCAGCCCGGACTGCGCAGCATGCCAGGCGGTGGAGATGCCCAGGATGCCCCCGCCGATCACCAGGAGGTCGTATGTCGCCTTGGAAAGCTGCTCCCGAGTTTCGGCGCGGCTCGGCAGGGAGCCGGAGGCCGGGTGCGTCCCAAGGGAAGGGACGCTCTGCAGGGTGGTCATCTCGAATTACTCCTCGTCAGCGTCGTCTTCGAGCCAGCCCATGGTCCGCTCGACGGCCTTGAGCCAGCTCTTGTACTCGCGGTCCCGTTGGTCCGCATCCATGTGGGGGGTCCACTCGGCGGCCCGGCGCCAGTTGGCGCGCAGAGCGTCGGTGTCCGGCCAGTAGCCGACGGCCAGACCGGCGGCGTAGGCAGCGCCGAGGCAGGTTGTCTCGGCGACCATCGGGCGCACCACCGGTGCGTCCAGGAAGTCCGAGAGGGTCTGCATCAGCAGGTTGTTGGAGGTCATGCCGCCGTCGACCTTGAGCGCGGTCAGCTCGACGCCGGAGTCCTTGGTCATTGCGTCACTGATCTCGCGGGTCTGCCAGGCGGTGGCCTCGAGAACGGCGCGGGCGATGTGCGCCTTGGTGACATATCGGGTCAGGCCGGCGATCACACCGCGGGCGTCGGGACGCCAGTACGGGGCGAAGAGACCGGAGAAGGCCGGTACGAAGTACGCGCCGCCGTTGTCCTCGACGGAGGAGGCCAGCGTCTCGATCTCGGCGGCGGAGTTGATCAGGCCCATCTGGTCGCGCATCCACTGCACCAGCGAACCGGTGACGGCGATGGAGCCCTCAAGTGCGTACACCGGTGCCTGGTCGCCGATCCGGTAGCCGACGGTCGTCAGCAGGCCGTTGTACGAGTTGACGGGCTCGTGACCGGTGTTCATCAGCATGAAGGTGCCGGTGCCGTACGTCGACTTGGCCTCGCCCTCGGCGAAACAGGTCTGGCCGAACAGGGCCGCCTGCTGGTCACCGAGCGCCGAGGCGACCGGCACACCGGCGAGGGCGCCGCCCTTGGCGGTCCCGTACACCTCGGCGGAGGAACGGATCTCCGGCAGCACCGCGGCCGGGACGTCCATCGACTGGAGGATCTTCTCGTCCCAGTCGAGGGTGTGCAGGTTCATCAGCATGGTGCGCGAGGCGTTGGTGACGTCAGTGACGTGGCGGCCGCCGTCGACGCCGCCGGTCAGGTTCCAGATCACCCAGGAGTCCATGGTGCCGAAGAGGATCTCGCCACGTTCGGCACGCTCGCGCAGGCCCTCGACGTTGTCGAGCAGCCAGCGGATCTTCGGGCCGGCGAAGTACGAGGCCAGGGGCAGGCCGGTCTCGCGGCGGAAGCGGTCCTGACCGACGTTGCGG
Organism: Streptomyces sp. V1I1; assembly: GCF_030817355.1. Taxonomy (NCBI): domain Bacteria; kingdom Bacillati; phylum Actinomycetota; class Actinomycetes; order Kitasatosporales; family Streptomycetaceae; genus Streptomyces; species Streptomyces sp. V1I1. The sequence goes on from NZ_JAUSZH010000001.1 coordinate 6,777,631, forward strand.
CCGAGCTCCTTGCAGAGCGCGTCGGTGCGGGTGTCCTGCCAGACGAGGGCGTTGTGCACCGGCTCGCCGGTGTTCTTGTCCCAAAGGACGGTGGTCTCGCGCTGGTTGGTGATGCCGATCGCCTTGACGTCGGCGGCGGTGATGCCCGCCTTCGCGACGGCGCTGTCGACGACTTCCTGGACATTGGTCCAGATCTCGGCGGCGTTGTGCTCCACCCAGCCCGGCTTCGGGAAGATCTGCTCGTGCTCCTTCTGATCGACGGAGACGATCCGGCCGTCCGTGTCGAAGACGATGCAGCGGCTGGAGGTGGTGCCCTGGTCGATGGCCGCGATGAAGGGGCCGGTGGTGTGTGCGTCGCTCACGGGTGTGCTCCTGGAGGCTGTAGGTGTCGGTCGGCTCAGGCAAACGCGATGTTGTAGATACCCGCGGCAATCGCTCCGCCGACCAGCGGGCCGACGACGGGAATCCAGGCGTAGCCCCAGTCGGAACCGCCCTTGTTCGGCAGCGGGAGCAGGGCGTGCACGATGCGCGGGCCCAGGTCACGTGCGGGGTTGATGGCGTAGCCGGTGGGGCCACCGAGCGAGAGGCCGATGCCGACGACGGTGAAGGCGACGATCAGTGCGCCGATGACGCCCAGGCCCTTGCCGCTGTCGTTGAGGCCCTGGGTGAGCACGGCCAGGACCAGCACCACGGTGCCGATGATCTCGGTGGCCAGGTTCTGCCACACGACACGGACCTCGGGGCCGGTGGAGAAGACACCGAGCACCGGTCCGGCCTTCGGCGCGGCCTGCTCGCTGACCAGGCCTTCCTCGTGCGGCGGCGCGGAGATGATCTCCGGGTCCGTGAGGTGGGCCTGGAACTGTCCGTAGTACGTGATCCAGACCAGAGCGGCACCGAGCATGGCGCCGAGCATCTGCCCGGCTATGTAGACCGGAACGTTGCTCCAGTCCCCGTCCTTGATCGCGATGCCGACGGTGACCGCCGGGTTGAGGTGGGCGCCGGACAGGGTGCCCGTCATATAGACGGCGACCATGACCGCGAAGCCCCACCCGAAGGTGATGGCCAGCCAGCCGGCGTTCTGAGCCTTCGAGCGCTTGAGTACGACGGCGGCGACCACGCCTCCGCCGAGCAGGATGAGTACGGCGGTACCAATGATCTCGCCGATGAAGATGTCGGAGCTGGACACCCGCGACTCCTTTGTCCTTCGTTCCAGGGGAAGCCGAACCCCGGGTCCCTCCGGTGGTCCGCGCCCTCAGGTGAGGGCGTTACCGGCCCTGGCATCGCCACACTCTAACGCGTATTGCCGGTAGGTGTTCGGCAATGCCGACCGATGAACGGAAGTTTTGCCCTCTGGTTAACAGGACGTCAAGGGCTTGTGGCCGAGAGACTCGATCGTTACCGATGGACTGACAAAAGACTCAAAAGCGCCCGGCGCCGAGGTCCCTGGAAACCGCCCTGGCACAGTCCCGTACCGCCGCGACCAGCTCGGAACGCAGCTCGCCGGAGTTGCAGACCCGCTCCACGGCACCCGTTATGGCAACCGCGCCGACCGGCATGCGGCGCCGGTCGTGGATGGGCGCTGCCACCGAGGCGACGCCCTCCCAGGTCTCCTCCACGTCGGCCGCCCAGCCCTGGGCCCGGGTGTGGTGGAGCACCGACTCGAACTCCTTCAGACCGGTAACGGTCCGCGGGGTGAAGACCTTGCGCTCGACCTCGAGGACCTCGGTGTGCGCCACCGGGTCGTACGCCGAGAGCACCTTCCCCAGCGCGGTGGAGTGCAGTGGCTGCATGGCCCCGACCTCCAGGACCTGCCGGCTGTCGTCGGGCCGGAAGACGTGGTGGACGATGAGGACGCCGTGCTGGTGCAGCACCCCGAGGTGGACACTCTCGCCGCTGGAGCGCGCCAGGTCGTCCGTCCAGACGAGGGCGCGGGCGCGCAGCTCGTGGACGTCCAGATAGCTGTTGCCGAGCCGGAGCAGTTCTGCCCCCAGCTGGTAGCGGCCGGACGCCGGCTCCTGCTCGACGAAGCCCTCGGCCTGGAGTGTGCGCAAAATGCCGTGGGCGGTGCCCTTGGCCAGGTCGAGCGAGGACGCGATGTCGGACAGGCCGAGCCGGCGCTCCCCGCCCGCGAGCAGCCGCAGCATTGCTGCCGCTCGCTCGAGCGACTGGATGTTCTTCGCCATCTCTCGGCCCTTCTCCACTGCGGTTCGACAATGCTGAACACTATCGGTCGATGTCGACCTTGGTTACCGCAGTGCGAGATCTTCGTGGCCGAAAGTCATCACATGGGCCGGGAACATGATGCCGTCCGGCCCGTGGGACGCCCACCCCTTCGTCGGCCCGCCCGGCTACGCTGGCCCCGTGCGCCTTCCACCGGAAGACGCAAAGCCGACAGCCGTCGCACTCCAGGGAGCACATCCATGGCCTTGTTGCCGACCCCTTCCGCTGACAGCCGGACCCGAATCGAAGCCCTGCGCGAAGCCCTCGCCACGCGAGTCGTCGTGGCCGACGGGGCGATGGGCACGATGCTCCAGGCGCAGGATCCGACGCTCGAGGACTTCGAGAACCTCGAGGGCTGCAACGAGGTCCTGAACGCGACGCGCCCGGACATCGTGCGGTCGGTCCACGAGGCGTATTTCGAGGTCGGCGTCGACTGTGTCGAGACGAATACGTTCGGCGCGAACCTCGCGGCGCTGGGGGAGTACGACGTTCCCGAGCGGGTCTTCGAGCTCTCCGAGTCCGGGGCGCGGATCGCGCGTGAGGTCGCGGACGAGTTCACGGCGTCGACGGGGCAGCAGCGGTGGGTGCTCGGCTCGATGGGGCCGGGCACCAAGCTCCCCACGTTGGGCCACGCGCCGTATGTGAAGCTGCGGGACGCCTATCAGCAGAACGCGGAGGGCATGATCGCGGGCGGCGCGGACGCGCTGCTGGTCGAGACGACGCAGGACCTGCTTCAGACGAAGGCCGCGATCCTGGGCGCCCGCCGTGCCCTGGACGCGACCGGCACCAACCTCCCCCTGATCTGCTCGGTGACGGTCGAGACGACCGGGACGATGCTGCTCGGCTCGGAGATCGGCGCGGCGCTGACCGCGCTGGAGCCGCTGGGCATCGACATGATCGGCCTGAACTGCGCCACGGGACCGGCCGAGATGAGCGAGCACCTGCGCTACCTCGCCCGGCACTCTCGTATCCCGCTGTCCTGCATGCCGAACGCCGGGCTGCCGGTCCTCGGTAAGAACGGCGCGCACTATCCGCTGTCGGCGGGTGAGCTCGCGGACGCGCAGGAGACGTTCGTACGCGAGTACGGGCTGTCGCTGGTGGGTGGCTGTTGCGGTACGACGCCGGAGCATCTGCGGCAGGTCGTCGAGCGCGTCCGTGATCTCGCTCCGACCGAGCGTGAGCCGCGTCCGGAGCCGGGCGCCGCGTCGCTCTACCAGACGGTGCCGTTCCGCCAGGACACGTCCTTCATGGCGATCGGTGAGCGTACGAACGCGAACGGGTCGAGGAAGTTCCGTGAGGCCATGCTGGAGGGCCGCTGGGACGACTGTGTGGAGATGGCCCGGGACCAGATCCGCGAGGGCGCGCACATGCTCGACCTGTGTGTCGACTATGTCGGCCGGGACGGTGTCGCCGACATGGAGGAGCTGGCCGGCCGGTTCGCCACCGCCTCCACTCTCCCCATCGTGCTGGACTCGACCGAAGTCGACGTCCTTCAGGCCGGGTTGGAGAAGCTGGGCGGCCGTGCGGTCATCAACTCCGTCAACTACGAGGACGGTGACGGGCCCGAGTCGCGGTTCGCGAAGGTCACCAAGCTCGCCGTCGAGCACGGTGCGGCGCTCATCGCGCTGACCATCGACGAGGAGGGCCAGGCGCGCACGGTCGAGAACAAGGTCGCGATCGCCGAGCGGATCATTGACGATCTGACCGGGAACTGGGGTGTGCTGGAATCCGACATCCTCATCGACACACTCACGTTCACGATCTGCACCGGCCAGGAGGAGTCGCGCAAGGACGGCATCGCCACGATCGAGGCGATCCGTGAACTCAAGCGCCGCCGTCCGGATGTGCAGACCACGCTGGGCCTGTCGAACATCTCCTTCGGCCTGAACCCCGCCGCCCGGGTCGTCCTGAACTCCGTCTTCCTGGACGAGTGCGTGAAGGCCGGACTGGACTCGGCGATCGTGCACGCCTCGAAGATCCTGCCGATCGCCCGCCTGGAGGAGGAGCAGGTCAAGGTCGCCCTGGATCTGATCTACGACCGGCGCGCCGAAGGCTACGACCCCCTGCAGAAGCTCATGGAGCTCTTCGAGGGCGTCAATATGAAGTCGATGAAGGCGGGCAAGGCCGAGGAACTCCTGGCCCTGCCGCTGGAGGAGCGGCTCAAGCGCCGGATCATCGACGGCGAGAAGAACGGCCTGGAGGCCGACCTCGACGAGGCGCTCCAGACCCGCCCGGCTCTCGCAATCGTCAACGACACACTCCTGGAGGGCATGAAGGTCGTCGGTGAGCTGTTCGGCTCGGGCCAGATGCAGCTGCCGTTCGTGCTGCAGTCCGCCGAGGTGATGAAGAACGCGGTGGCCTACCTCGAGCCCCACATGGAGAAGTCGGATGCGGACGGCAAGGGCACCATCGTCCTTGCCACGGTCCGTGGTGACGTCCATGACATCGGGAAGAACCTCGTCGACATCATCCTGTCGAACAACGGCTACAACGTCGTCAACCTCGGTATCAAGCAGCCGGTTTCGGCGATCCTGGAGGCGGCCGAGGAGCACCGCGCGGATGTGATCGGCATGTCGGGTCTGCTGGTGAAGTCCACGGTGATCATGAAGGAGAACCTGCAGGAGCTGAATCAGCGCAAGCTGGCCGCCGACTACCCGGTCATTCTCGGCGGGGCGGCGCTGACGCGGGCGTATGTGGAGCAGGATCTGCACGAGATCTACGAGGGCGAAGTCCGCTATGCCCGTGACGCGTTCGAGGGGCTGCGTCTGATGGACGCCCTGATCGCGGTCAAGCGCGGTGTCCCCGGGGCCGTCCTGCCGGAGCTGAAGCAGCGGCGGGTGGCCAGGCGCGACACTGCGGTGCTGGAGGTCCAGGAGCCGGAGGGCGCGGTCCGCTCGGATGTCGCGATCGACAATCCGGTGCCGCAGCCGCCGTTCTGGGGCACCCGGGTCATCAAGGGCATCCAGCTGAAGGAGTACGCGTCCTGGCTGGACGAGGGCGCGCTGTTCAAGGGCCAGTGGGGCCTCAAGCAGGCCCGGACCGGCGACGGCCCGACGTACGAGGAGCTGGTGGAAAGTGAGGGCCGGCCGCGGCTGCGCGGCTGGCTGGACCAGCTGCACACCAGGAACCTGCTGGAGGCGGCCGTGGTCTACGGCTACTTCCCCTGCGTGTCCAAGGGCGACGACCTGATCCTGCTCAACGAGGACGGCTCCGAGCGCACCCGCTTCTCCTTCCCCCGCCAGCGCCGCGGCCGCCGCCTGTGCCTCGCCGACTTCTTCCGCCCCGAAGAATCCGGCGAGACCGACGTGGTCGGGCTCCAGGTCGTGACCGTGGGCTCGAAGATCGGTGAGGCCACCGCCGAGCTCTTCGAGTCGGACTCGTACCGGGACTATCTCGAACTGCACGGCCTGTCCGTGCAGTTGGCCGAGGCGCTCGCCGAGTACTGGCACGCCCGGGTGCGCGCCGAGCTCGGCTTCGCGGGCGAGGACCCGGCCGACGTGGAGGACATGTTCGCGCTCAAGTACCGCGGCGCGCGGTTCTCGCTCGGTTACGGAGCGTGCCCGGACCTGGAGGACCGGGCGAAGATCGCCGAGCTGCTGCAGCCGGAGCGGATCGGTGTCCAGCTCTCCGAGGAGTTCCAGCTCCACCCCGAGCAGTCCACCGACGCCATCGTCATCCACCACCCCGAAGCGAAGTACTTCAACGCACGTTAGTCGGCCGAGTCGTACACTGGTCGGTCCAGTGCAGGCCGGTCGCCTTCCCCATCTGGGAGGCGACCGGCCTTCTCGTCCCTCAGTGGAGGTGTGCCGGATGACCAGCACGGTCCCCGCGTCCTTGACCCGTTCGGCCGAGGGCTCTGCCCTGCAGGCTGTTTTTCTCGACATGGACGGCACCCTCGTGGACACCGAAGGCTTCTGGTGGGACGCGGAGGTGGAGGTCTTCGCCGATCTCGGCCATGCGCTCGACGAGGCATGGCGGGATGTGGTGGTCGGCGGCCCCATGACGCGCAGCGCCGGCTATCTCATCGAGGCGACCGGCGCAGACATCACGCTGGCCGAGCTGACCGTGCTGCTCAACGACCGTTTCGAGGACCGCATCGGGCGCGGTGTGCCGCTGATGCCGGGCGCTGCCAGGCTGCTCGCCGAGCTCGCCGCGCACGAGGTGCCCACCGCCCTGGTCTCCGCCTCCCACCGCCGCATCATCGACCGCGTCCTCGCCTCGCTCGGTCCCCAGCACTTCGCGCTCTCGGTCGCGGGTGACGAGGTCTCGCGTACGAAGCCGCACCCGGACCCCTATCTGCTGGCCGCCCGGGGGCTTGGCGCGGAGCCGGCGAGATGCGCCGTCATCGAGGACACGGCGACCGGTGTGGCGGCCGCGGAGGCGGCCGGCTGCCGGGTGGTCGCCGTACCGTCCGTGGCGCCGATCGCGGCCGCCGACGGCCGGGTGGTCGTACGTTCGCTCGAAGAAGTGGACCTTGGTTTCCTACGCACCCTCATCACCACGATGAACTGAGGCATATACGGTCCGTATTTCCCCCGTGCATCCGTCAATGGGTTTCGTTGCGTGATTTTCATCACTCTGAGTGGTCACGCACAGGTGGGTCCGGATCGCTGCGCACCCTGACCAGGGGTGCCGGGCCTGCCTTTGTGTCCGCATTGGTGGAGTGGTGTACGAATCGTTCCGTCGCATGCTCGCTCACTCGCGGGCATGACTGATCACGGAGTGATTACGACCCCAACTCTGCCCTGGTCACGCTGTCCTGACGTCTCCGACTAATCTCATCGCGAGTACTTCGCCGCTCACGGATGTATCCCGGCGGTTGCCCAAGCCATCCGGAAGTCAGTGCCGATCGCTCTGTTTCCCGGCCCGATCGCACCGCTCCGAACGGGCGGCCGCGGCGGAGTGCCCAAACCATCGCTGTAACCCAGTGCCGGATGAGGAGAACGTCCAGGATGAACCGTAAGACTTTGGTGCTGCCGGCCGTGGTCGGCCTGCTCGCGCCCGTGCTCGTCGCCTGCGGCGGGACGGACGGCGGGTCCGGCGGCGGTGATGCCATTGTCGTGGGCACCACGGACCAGTTCATCGCCACCGCGGACGCGCCCGCGCCCCTCGACCCGGCCTACGCGTACGACACCGGTTCGTGGAGCGTGCTGCGGCAGACCGTACAGACGCTGATGCACGCTCCGCGCGGCGGCGGCGCGCCGGTGCCCGAAGCGGCCCAGTCCTGCAGCTTCACGGACAAGGTCAGCGAGAGCTACCGCTGCAAGCTGCGCAGCGGGCTGAAGTTCGCCGATGGCAGCGCCATCACCGCCGAGGACGTGAAGTTCTCCATCCAGCGTGTCCTGGACATCAACCCCGACAGCGGCACGGCCTCCCTCCTTGCGAACATCGACACGATCGAGGCCAACGGCGACGAGGTGGTCTTCCACCTCACCACGCCGGACGCGACCTTTCCGTACAAGCTCTCGACACCCGTCGCCGCCATCGTCAGCAAGAAGCACTACGACGGCAAGAAGCTCCGCGAGGGCCTCGAGGTCGACGGCTCCGGCCCGTACACCATGAAGACCGAGGCCAAGGGCGGTCAGATCGCCAAGGTCATCTTCACCAAGAACCCCTCCTACCAGGGCGACATCAAGCTCCGCAACGACAAGGTCGAGCTGCGGTCCTTCCCGGACGCCGACACGATGGGCAAGGCGCTCGAATCCGGCGACATCGACATCATGACCCGTGCGATGTCTCCCGAGCAGATCAGGGATCTGTCCGAGAACCCCAAGGAAGGCATCGAGCTCACCGAGATGCCGGGTCTGGAGATCCGCTACCTCGCCTTCAACACCAATGACCCGTCGGTGAAGAACAAGGCCGTCCGGCAGGCCATGGCAGCCGTCGTCGACCGCGGCCAGATCGCGGGCCAGGTGTACGGCGCCACCGCCGAGCCGCTCTACTCGCTCATCCCGACGACCATCGCGGCGCACACCAACTCCTTCTACAACAAGTACGGCGAGCCGAGCCGCAAGAAGGCCGCGGACATCCTGCGCGACGCCGACATCACCACGCCGGTGAAGCTGAAGCTCCACTACACAACCGACCACTACGGCGCCGGTACGGCCAAGGAGTTCGAGGCGCTCAAGAACCAGCTGAACGCCACCAAGCTCTTCGACGTCACCGTCGAGGGCACTGAGTGGGCGAAGTTCGTTCCGGCCCAGAAGCGCGGCGACTACGCCGTCTACGGCCTTGGCTGGTTCCCCGACTTCCCGGACCCGGACAACTACATCGCTCCGTTCCTGGACAAGGGCAACTTCCTCAACACCCCGTACGTGAGCACCGTGGCGCGGCAGCTCATCCCGCAGTCGCGCCGCGCCGCCGACCGGACCGCCGCGTCCGACGCCTTCACGCAGATTCAGGAGATCGTCGCCACCGACGTGCCGTTCCTGCCGCTGTGGCAGGGCAAGCAGTACGTCGCCGCCCGCACCGGCGTCACCGGCGTCGAGCGGGTGCTCAACTCCAGCTCGGACCTGCAGCTCTGGGAGCTCGGAAGCGGCACCGAATGACCCCCGCGGTATCCGGATGAAGCAGTCGGCGGCGGGCCGTGGCCCGCCGCCGACTGCGTTTCGTCAGGTCGGTGGGATCACTGCGCGCCGGGGCGCACCAGACCGCTCTCGTACGCGTACACCGCGGCCTGCACCCGGTCGCGCAGGCCCAGCTTCGTCAGCACATGGCCCACATGCGTCTTGACCGTGGTTTCGCTGACGAACAGATCCGCGGCGATCTCGGCATTGGACAGCCCCCGCGCGACCAGCTTGAGCACCTCCACCTCGCGGTCGGTCAGTGTGTGCAGCGTGTCCGGGACCGGCTCCTCGCCGGACGGCAGATGGTCCGCGTACTTGTCGAGCAGCCGGCGCGTGATGCTCGGCGCCAGCATCGCCTCGCCCGCCGCCACCACCCGGATCGCCTGGACCAGCTCATTGGCGGGCGCGTCCTTCAGCAGGAAGCCGCTCGCGCCGGCCCGCAGCGCCTCCACCACGTACTCATCGAGGTCGAAGGTGGTCAGCACCAGCACCTTCGCCGGGCCGTCGCGTCCGGGGCCGGTGATCTGCCGGGTCGCCTCGACGCCGTCCATCCGGGGCATCCGGATGTCCATCAGCACCACATCAGGCTGCAGCGCCCGCACCTGGTCGAGGGCCTGGAGGCCGTCCCCGGCCTCGCCGACGACCGCGAGGTCCTGCTCCGCCTCCAGGATCATCCGGAAGCCGGTGCGCAGCAGCGGTTGGTCGTCGACCAGTAGGACGCGGATAGCCACGGGTACTCCTTCGTTTAGACCGGGCCCATTCTGCCCTGGCCATCCTCGGCCGAAGCGGTCGGGGAAATGCTCAGCGGGTATACCGGGGGAGTGCCGCCGAATTCCGGACACATCGCCTGGTGGTCGCACCAGCCGCACAGCTTCGTCGGCCGCGGTCGCCAGTCACCCGATTCGGTGGCCTGTCTGATCGCGTCCCACAGGGCCAGCAGCTTGCGCTCCATACGCTCCAGGTCCGCCGGGACCGGGTCGTACGTCAGCACATCGCCGCTGCCCAGATACACCAGCTGCAGCCGGCGCGGCACAATGCTTTTCAGCCGCCAGATCACCAGCGCGTAGAACTTCATCTGGAACAGCGCGCCCTCGCTGTACTCCGGGCGCGGGGCCTTGCCCGTCTTGTAGTCGACGATCCGCACCTCGCCGGTGGGCGCCACATCGACCCGGTCGATGACCCCGCGCAGCCGCAGCCCCGACTCCAGCTCCGTCTCGACGAACATCTCCCGCTCGGCGGGCTCCAGGCGGGTCGGATCCTCCAGCGAGAACCACCGCTCGACCAACTGCTCCGCCTCGCCCAGCCACCGCGTCAGCCGCTCGCCCTCGGCGTCCTCGGCGAACAACTCGCCCAGCTCCGGCTTGGTCTCGAGCAGCCGGTCCCACTGGCCAGGGATCAGCGCCCTGGCGCGCGGAGCCGTGCGCTCCGCCGCCGGGGCGTCGAAGAGCCGCTCCAGCACCGCATGCACCAGCGTGCCGCGGGTAGCCGCCTCGCTGGGCTTCTCGGGCAGCTTGTCGATCACCCGGAACCGGTACAGCAGGGGACACTGCATGAAGTCGCTCGCCCGCGACGGCGACAGCGAGGTGGGCTGCTGACTCGTACTCATGACTCAGACCCTACGGCCCGCCACTGACAGCGAGCGGAATACCATCGACCTCAGACCCTCGCGCACTGCATGATCGAGCGAGCGACGCATTCGCAATGAAGGGGACCCGTGAAAGAGGACGACACGAGCGGTGAGCGCAAGCGGCCGCAGTCCGGTACGGGGGGAGCGGAGCCCGAGGGCGGCAAGCCCCGGCGCTCCGACGGCCCCGGCGGCGGCATTCTGATGGGCCGTCCCTTCGGCGTGCCGGTCTACGTCGCCCCCAGTTGGTTCATGGTCGCGGCCCTCATCACCTGGGTCTTCGGCGGTCAGCTCGACCGCGTGCTCCCCGAACTCGGCGGTGCGCGCTATCTCGTCTCCCTCTTCTTCGCGGTCGCCTTCTACGCCTCCGTACTCGTCCACGAACTGGCCCACACCATCGCCGCGCTGCGCTTCAAACTGCCGGTGCGCCGCATCCAGCTGCAGTTCTTCGGCGGCGTCTCCGAGATCGAGAAGGAGTCCGAGACTCCGGGCCGCGAGTTCATCCTCGCCTTCGTCGGGCCGCTGCTCTCGCTCGTGCTGGCAGGCGTCTTCTACCTCGGCCTGCAGGCCGTGGAGCCCGGCACGGTCCCCGGTGTGCTGCTGGCCGGCCTGATGATCTCCAACCTCATCGTCGCCGCGTTCAATCTGCTGCCCGGGCTGCCGCTCGACGGCGGCCGGATGCTGCGTGCCGTCGTCTGGAAGATCACCGGCAAGCCGATGGCGGGCACCGTCGCCGCGGCCTGGGTCGGCCGGGCGCTGGCCGTCGCCGTCCTCATCGGTCTGCCGCTGCTCACCCACACCGGCGCCCTCGGCAACGCCACCGAAGACATCGGCGGCATGGAGACGGTCACCGACGCGCTGCTCGCCGCGATTCTGGCCGCGATCATCTGGACCGGTGCGGGCAACAGCCTGCGTATGGCCCGGCTGCGCGAACACCTCCCCGAGCTGGAGGCCCGTACGCTCACCAGGCGCGCCGTCCCCGTCGAGTCCGACACCCCGCTCTCCGAGGCCCTGCGCCGCGCCAACGAGGCGGGCGCCCGCGCGCTGGTCGTCGTCGACGGCCACGGTGAGCCGAAGGCCCTGGTCCGCGAGACGGCGATCGTCGGCGTCCCGGAACACCGCCGGCCGTGGGTCGCGGTCAGCGGCCTCGCCCAGGAGCTGACGGAGGGCATGAAGGTCTCGGCCGAACTCGCGGGCGAGGCCCTCCTCGACAAGCTGAGGGCGTCCCCGGCGACGGAGTACCTGGTGGTCGAGAAGACGGGCGAGATCTACGGCGTACTGTCCACGGCGGACGTGGAGCGCGCCTTCGTAGCGGCGATGGCACGGCCGGCTGCTTCTTAGAGGCTCGGTTCTCCCCCTGCCTTCGGCGGGGGGACCCCCACGGGGCTCCCAAGACGCTGCCGAGGCGAGCGCTCAGTCGGCTCAGGGTGCGCTCGCCCGGCGGCCGGGGCGGGTACCCAGGTCCTCGTGGTCCCCGGGGCCGACAGGGGCCGGTAGGCTGGTCACATGTCCGAACCGACCGGTGCCGCCCGCCGACGCGGGCCCTTCAAGGTCGGGGACCAGGTCCAGCTCACCGACCCCAAGGGACGCCACTACACGTTCACGCTCGAGGCCGGGAAGAATTTCCACACCCACAAGGGTTCCTTCCCGCACGACGAGCTGATCGGTGCTCCCGAGGGCAGTGTTGTCCGTACCACGGGAAACGTCGCCTACCTCGCGCTGCGCCCCCTGCTCCCCGACTACGTCCTGTCCATGCCCCGCGGCGCCGCCGTGGTCTACCCCAAGGACGCGGGGCAGATCCTGGCCTTCGCCGACATCTTCGCCGGCGCCCGCGTCGTCGAGGCGGGGGTGGGCTCCGGCTCGCTCAGCGCCTTCCTGCTGCGCGCCATCGGCGACCACGGGATGCTGCACTCCTACGAGCGCCGCGAGGACTTCGCCGAGATCGCCCAGCAGAACGTGGAGCGCTACTTCGGCGGCCCGCACCCCGCCTGGCAGCTCACCGTCGGCGACCTCCAGGACAACCTGACCGACGCCGACGTCGACCGCGTGATCCTGGACATGCTCGCCCCCTGGGAGTGCCTGGAGGCCGTCTCCAAGGCGCTCGTGCCCGGCGGCATCCTCTGCTGCTACGTCGCGACCACCACCCAGCTGGCGCGGACCGTGGAATCCATCCGCGAGATCGGCTGCTTCGCCGAGCCGCAGCCCTGGGAGTCGATGATCCGCAACTGGCACGTCGAAGGTCTGGCCGTCCGCCCCGACCACCGGATGATCGGCCACACCGGATTCCTCGTCACCGCCCGCCGTCTCGCCGACGGTGTGGAGCCCCCGATGCGCCGCCGCCGTCCCGCCAAGGGCGCTTACGGCGAGGACTACGAAGGCCCCAACAAGGGCTGACACCCGCACAACGCACGGACGCCGCCGCCGAGTTCCCGCGACATCGCAGGGAACTCGGCGGCGGCGTCTTTACGTTGACCGTTTCTTGACGAGCGCATTCGGACCCCGCTGTTCCGCACTCACTGTGACGTATGGCACGATGCAGGCCACCCCCACCGGACCGCCGTCACAGGAGACATCCCGCGTGCAGACCTCCGCCGTCCCGGACCTCGCGCACACCCACGCCCGCCCGGTGCACTGGCTGGCCACGGCGACGGCGATGGCCGCGGTCGTCGCGGCCGCCGGACTGCTGCAGCCCAGGGCCGCCACCGCGTCCCAGGCGGGCGCTCCCGGCACGGGCAGCGCTGCCGCCGCGGCCCCCGATCCGGCAGGCGTGCAGCTCCCGCTGGAGTGCGGCGGGGCGAAGACCGTCGTGACCGGCAAGGCTTCGGGCGATCTCGACGGCGACGGCAGCCCCGAGACTGTGGCTGTAGCCCGCTGTGACGCCGGCTCCGGCACTCCGCCGAGCGGCGTGTTCGTACTGACCCAGGGCAGGGGTACGGGTCCGCGCGTCGTCGCGACGCTGCTCGAGCCCTTGGAGAAGCAGTCCGTCAAAGACTTCGCTGTACGTGACGGAGCGGTTACGGCGACGTTGCTCGGCTACTCCTCGCCGGACGTGCCGAGCTGCTGCCCCGACCAGCAGGAGAAGGTCAAGTGGCGGTGGCAGGGCGGGAAGTTCGTCCGCAGCGCCCCGGCGCAAGCGCGCAGTATGTGATTTGTCACTCTGCGTCGGGGCCGTAGACCTCGACGCTGTCCGAAACGCGACGCACATGGATACAGTCGCCCGGGCACTCCTTCGCGGAGTCCACGACGTCCTTCAGGAGCGGCAGTGGTACGGGCGTTGTGGCGCCCGGGTTCTGGAGCAGTTCGTCCTCGCCGCTCTTCACATACGCGAGCCCGTCGATGTCCAGCTCGAAGACCTCGGGGGCGTACTGCGCACAGATCCCGTCCCCGGTGCAGAGGTCCTGGTCGATCCAGACCTCCAGGGCCTCCCCGATGCCTTCGGTGGGAGCCTCGTGCTGCACGGTCATATCTCCTGCCGTTTCCTTCTTCGGGTGTAGCAATGTGAAGCAAGTCGTGCCAGCCCTGACGGGTGTTGAACGCTTCGACGATACAACCGCCCGCTTTCCGATGTTGATGGGTGGGTATTCCCCTGGCGTGAGGGAGAGCGCAAGGGTGAAGATCGGACACACCCCTACCGTCTTTGTGATCTAGGGGTTTCAATCACCACCCGCCCAGGTAGGGTCAGGAAGCGTCCAGCTCCCCATGGAGGAGGTGAGGACCGTGGCAGCCCACGACGACGACATCAACCGCGGCATCCGGCCGGGGCGAGGGTCTGAAGACCCCGCCGGTCAGGTTGCCTATCTCGAGCAGGAAATCGCCGTCCTGCGCCGCAAGCTCGCCGACTCTCCGCGTCATACGAGGATTCTCGAAGAGCGGATCGTCGAGTTGCAGACCAACCTGGCCGGCGTCTCCGCACAGAACGAGCGGCTCGCCAATACGCTCCGTGAGGCCCGCGACCAGATCGTGGCCCTCAAGGAGGAGGTCGACCGGCTCGCTCAGCCGCCGGCCGGCTTCGGTGTCTTCCTGCAGGCCAATGAGGACGGCACCTGCGACATCTTCACCGGGGGCCGCAAGCTCCGGGTGAATGTCAGCCCCAGCGTCGAGCTCGACGAGCTCAGGCGGGGCCAGGAAGTCATGCTCAACGAGGCGCTCAACGTGGTCGAGGCCATGGAGTTCGAGCGCGCCGGGGACATCGTCACCCTCAAGGAGATCCTCGAGGACGGCGAGCGCGCCCTGGTGCTCGGGCACACCGACGAGGAACGGGTGGTGCGGCTTGCGGACACGCTGCTGGACACCACCATCCGCCCCGGCGACGCCCTGCTGCTCGAACCCCGCTCCGGCTACGTCTATGAAGTGATCCCGAAGAGCGAGGTCGAAGAGCTCGTCCTCGAAGAGGTCCCGGACGTCGACTACGACAAGATCGGCGGTCTGGGCGGCCAGATCGAGATGATCCGCGACGCGGTCGAGCTTCCGTACCTCCACCCGGACCTCTTCAAGGAGCACGAACTGCGGCCGCCGAAGGGCATCCTGCTCTACGGCCCGCCCGGATGCGGCAAGACGCTGATCGCGAAGGCCGTCGCCAACTCCCTTGCCAAGAAGGTCGCCGAGGTGACCGGTCAGCCCGCGGGGAAGAGCTACTTCCTCAACATCAAGGGCCCCGAGCTCCTCAACAAGTACGTCGGTGAGACCGAGCGGCACATCCGCCTGGTCTTCCAGCGTGCCCGGGAGAAGGCGAGCGAGGGCACCCCCGTCATCGTCTTCTTCGACGAGATGGAATCCCTCTTCCGCACCCGTGGTTCCGGCGTCAGCTCGGACGTGGAGAACACCATCGTCCCGCAGCTGCTCGCCGAGATCGACGGTGTGGAGGGCCTGGAGAACGTCATCGTCATCGGCGCCTCCAACCGCGAGGACATGATCGACCCCGCGATCCTGCGCCCCGGCCGGCTCGATGTGAAGATCAAGATCGAGCGTCCGGACGCGGAGGCCGCAAAGGACATCTTCGCCAAGTACCTGACGGCCTCGCTGCCGCTGCACTCGGACGACCTGTCCGAGCACAATGGCTCCAAGGAAGCCGCCGCGCACGGGATGATCCAGTCCGTCGTGGAGCAGATGTACGCGGAATCCGAGGAGAACCGCTTCCTCGAGGTCACGTACGCCAACGGCGACAAGGAAGTCCTGTACTTCAAGGACTTCAACTCCGGCGCGATGATCCAGAACATCGTCGACCGGGCCAAGAAGATGGCCATCAAGGCCTTCCTCGACCACAACCAGAAGGGCCTTCGGGTCTCCCACCTCCTCCAGGCATGCGTGGACGAGTTCAAGGAGAACGAGGACCTGCCGAACACCACCAACCCGGACGACTGGGCCCGGATCTCCGGAAAGAAGGGCGAGCGGATCGTGTTCATCCGCACCCTTGTCACCGGAAAGCAGGGCGCGGACACCGGACGTTCCATCGACACGGTGGCGAACACCGGTCAGTACCTGTAGAACGCAGACCGGCTGCGGATGCTGGAGGCCCCCCCGCCGAAAGCAGGGGGGCGGGGCATCCGCAGCCGAATGCTTTTCCGACAGGTCCAGCCATAGCCGGAGCAATGACGAAATTGATCTCCCCACCAGTGCAGAGGCGTTCTAGGCTCTTCGGTACCACCGAGTCGCGCAGTGCGGGGACGGGCACCGCACAGGCACCGGAGAGACAGCGGTACTTGAGCGCCGTTCCCGGAGGGGAGCGCCGCCGGGCAAGGAGGGCCGCATGACCGTACGGCGAGTAATGGGCATCGAGACGGAATACGGCATCTCCGTCCCTGGCCACCCGAACGCCAATGCCATGCTCACCTCGTCCCAGATCGTCAACGCCTACGCGGCGGCGATGCACAGGGCGCGGCGCGCCCGCTGGGACTTCGAGGAGGAGAATCCGCTGCGGGACGCCCGCGGCTTCGACCTCGCCCGCGAGGCCGCCGACTCCAGCCAGCTCACCGACGAGGACATCGGCCTGGCCAATGTGATCCTCACCAACGGTGCACGGCTGTACGTCGACCATGCGCACCCCGAGTACAGCTCACCCGAGGTCACGAACCCGCTCGACGCCGTCCTGTGGGACAAGGCGGGCGAGCGGATCATGGCGGAGGCCGCCGAGCGCGCCGCCCAGCTCCCCGGCGCCCAGCCGATCCACCTGTACAAGAACAACACCGATAACAAGGGCGCGTCCTACGGCACGCACGAGAACTACCTGATGAAGCGGGAGACCGCCTTCTCGGACATCGTGCGCCACCTGACGCCGTTCTTCGTCTCCCGGCAGGTCGTCACCGGCGCCGGACGGGTCGGAATCGGCCAGGACGGCCATGAACACGGCTTTCAGATCAGCCAGCGCGCCGACTACTTCGAGGTCGAGGTCGGGCTCGAGACCACGCTGAAGCGGCCCATCATCAACACCCGAGACGAGCCCCACTCCGACGCCGAGAAGTACCGCCGGCTGCATGTGATCATCGGCGACGCGAACCTGTCCGAGATCTCGACCTACCTCAAGCTGGGCACGACGGCTCTGGTCCTGTCGATGATCGAGGACGGCTTCATCGCGGTTGACCTGGCGGTCGACCAGCCGGTACGCACCCTGCACCAGGTCTCCCACGATCCGACCCTCAAGCGCCTGGTCACGCTGCGCAGCGGCCGGACACTCACCGCAGTCCAGCTTCAGATGGAGTACTTCGAGCTGGCCCGCAAGTACGTCGAGGAGCGCTTCGGCGCGGACGCCGACGACCAGACCAAGGACGTCCTGGTCCGTTGGGAGGACACCCTCAACCGGCTCGAGAACGACCCGATGAGCCTGTCCGGAGAGCTGGACTGGATCGCCAAGAAGGAGCTCATGGAGGGCTACCGGCGGCGGGACAGCCTGGGCTGGGACGCGGCGCGGCTGCACCTGGTGGACCTCCAGTACGCCGACGTACGCCCCGAGAAGGGCCTGTACAACCGGCTGGCGGCCCGCGGCAAGATGAAACGACTGCTGGACGAGCCGGACGTCGTACGGGCCGGGACGAAGCCCCCTGAGGACACCCGGGCGTACTTCCGCGGCCGCTGCCTGGAGCAGTACGCCGACGATGTGGCCGCGGCCTCCTGGGACTCGGTCATCTTCGATCTGCCCGGCCGTGACTCGCTGCAGCGGGTGCCGACCCTGGAGCCGCTGCGCGGTACGCGCAACCACGTCAAGGAGCTGCTGGACCGGTGTCGCACCGCGGAAGACCTGGTCCGGGTGCTGTCCGGGGGCTGAAATGGTTCTCGTCCGGGAATCATCGAGGTGGTCCCCGGACGTTGAGGCAAGTGCGGGGCCGATGTCGGACCCTGCTTGTAGGGTCTGATCTTGACCGAACGAACTCACGTCAGGGCAAACCGAGCGGGGTGAGGGATATGGCGACCAAGGACACCGGCGGCGGGCAGCAGAAAGCCACGCGTTCCACTGAGGAGACCGAGGAGCAGACGCAGGAGGCGCAGGCTTCGGAGGACCTCAAGGAGCGCCAGGACAAGCTGTCGGACGACGTCGACTCCGTACTGGACGAGATCGACGACGTCCTCGAGGAGAACGCCGAGGACTTCGTGCGTTCCTTCGTCCAAAAGGGCGGAGAGTAGAGCGCGTTGTCCGTCCCGGGTCGTCGGCGAAAGCCGGTGGCACCGGGGCGGATGACCGGCGACGGCGCGGGTAAGGTCCGTGCACAGTTCGAAAGATCGGCCCGCGCCCGAACATGGCGGGCCGCCGCCTATCCGGAAGGAAACGCGTGGAAGCCAACCCTCGTAGCACCGGGCGTCTGCCGGCAGCCTTCCTGACGCCCGGCTCGTCCTCGTTCATGGACTTCCTGGGCCAGCACTCCCCGGAGATGCTGCCCGGCAAGCGCGTCCTGCCGCCCGTACAGGGAGCCATCGAGGCACCGCACGGCACGACCATCGTCGCGACGACGTTCCCCGGCGGTGTGGTGCTCGCCGGTGACCGGCGGGCGACCATGGGCAACATGATCGCGCAACGCGACATCGAGAAGGTCTTCCCGGCCGACGAGTACTCGGCCGTGGGCATCGCCGGCACCGCCGGCCTCGCCGTGGAGATGGTCAAGCTCTTCCAGCTGGAGCTGGAGCACTTCGAGAAGGTCGAAGGCGCCCAACTCTCCCTGGAGGGCAAGGCGAACCGGCTCTCCACGATGATCCGCAGCAACCTCGGCATGGCCATGCAGGGCCTGGCCGTGGTGCCGCTCTTCGCGGGGTACGACGTCGACCGCGAGAAGGGCCGGATCTTCTCGTACGACGTCACAGGCGGCCGCTCCGAGGAGCACGGATTCGCGGCCACCGGTTCCGGTTCGATCTTCGCCCGCGGAGCGATGAAGAAGCTCTACCGCGAGGACCTGACGGAGCAGCAGGCCACCACCCTGGTCATCCAGGCGCTGTACGACGCGGCCGACGACGACTCGGCGACCGGCGGGCCCGATGTGGCCCGGCGGATCTATCCGATCGTCACCGTCATCACCGACGAGGGCTTCCGCAGGCTCACCGAGGCCGAGTCCTCCGAGATCGCCCGCTCGATTCTGGAGCGCCGCCTCGAACAGCCCGACGGCCCGCGCGCCGCGCTGCTCTGAGATGCTCCCAGCTACCGCTGGGAGGTGCCCCCTCGCTACTGACAGAAAGGGACGGATAGCCGGTGTCGACGCCGTTCTATGTGTCACCCCAGCAGGCCATGGCCGATCGGGCGGAATACGCCCGCAAGGGCATCGCCCGTGGTCGCAGCCTCGTCGTGCTGCAGTATTCCGACGGCATTGTCTTCGTCGGTGAGAACCCGTCCCGTGCGCTGCACAAATTCAGTGAGATCTACGACCGGATCGGCTTCGCCGCCGCCGGCAAGTACAACGAGTACGAGAACCTGCGGATCGGCGGCGTGCGCTATGCCGACCTGCGTGGTTACACCTACGACCGTGACGATGTGACGGCCCGCGGTCTCGCCAATGTCTACGCCCAGACGCTGGGCACTATCTTCTCCAGCGCGGCCGAGAAGCCGTACGAGGTGGAGCTGGTCGTCGCCGAGGTCGGCGCCACTCCCGAGGGCGACCAGATCTACCGGCTGCCGCACGACGGATCGATCGTGGACGAGCACGGCTCGGTCGCGGTCGGCGGCAGCGCGGAGCAGATCAGCACCTTCCTCGACCAGCGGCACCGCGACGGGATGTCGTTGGCCGAGGCCCTGAAGCTGGCCGTACAGGCCTTGTCCAACCAGACCAACGGCAGCGAGCGGGAGATCCCCGCGGACCGGCTGGAGGTCGCGGTGCTGGACCGTACGCGACCGCAGGCCCGGAAGTTCAAGCGCATCGTCGGACGGCAGCTGTCCCGGCTGCTGGAGGCCGATGGCGCCGCATCGACGCCGACGGACGCGCCGTCGGACACCGAGGAAACCGCGGAGACCGAGGGCGGCGAGGAGTAGCCCGTCGGCCCCTGCCGCTGAGCCGGCTGCGCCCCGGACCGCCCGTGCGGACCGGGGCGCAGCCGTATGCCCAGGTCAGGGGAGCGCCCAGCGGTGGAGGCGGGAGCGGTCCCGGGTGAGCCAGGTGCCGTCGCCGAGGGGGGTCACATCGCCGCCGACCGCCACCGGATACCGCACCCGGCCCAGCGGTAGGAGCGTCGCCGCGTCGCACAGCCAGTGACGCACCGACACCGGCCGCCCGGGCAGATAGATCCGGCCGGTGACCAGGACATGTGCGCCGTCGATCAGGTACGCGCCGGCGAACTCGTCGTTGTCGCGGTCGACCGCCAGCTCGCCGAGGTCGAACAGCACGGCCGGGTCGTCGGCGCCCACATCGTGGGACGCGAGCTCGTCGCGGTCGTCGTTGTACGCGATCCCCTCGGCGCGCCGGATGGTGAGCACCCGGGACGCGGCGGGCAGGAAGTCGATCACCTCGCGCATCGTCGTGCCGCCGCGGATGTGCAGCCCGTCGTGGCGCGGCTCGATCCACCAGGTCGACCAGCTGTACCAGGCCGTCCAGCAGGAGAGCGCGAGCAGCGAGCCGTCCGGATGCCACCGCTGCGTCACGTCCGAGGCGACGGCCCCGATCGGGCGGCGGGCCCGGAGGTCGCCGGACGCGGCGTCGAGGAGGAGCAGGGTGTCCCGCGCGTAGCGATGCCGGGGCGGGGTGTCCTGGACCAGTATCGCGGCGCGCTCGCCGATGGCGAGCGTCGGCACCAGGACGCTGACGAGACTGCCGTCCGGGCTCACGGCGGGCGGGCCGGGCGGGCGCGGGTCCCGGTGCCCGCCGTGCCAGCCGACGTGCCGCAGCTCCCAGCGGGTGGTGCCGTCGGGGCCGACGACGCGGATCCTGGAGCCCTCGGCGACGACGAGGGCTCCGCCGGGCAGCGGGGAGGCGGCGGCGCTCGGAGGGAGGCGCAGGGTGTGCGCGGGGGTGAGGGTGCCGGAGAGAAAGGTCTCCGCGTCGTGGATCTCCAGCCGCTCATCGGTTCTGACGACCAGCCGGTCCCGGGAGAGCGGTGTTACGGAGCCTGTCGCGGGGACCGTCCCGATCAGCGTCGCGTCGATCGGGGTCTCGGCCGTACTCGTCATGATCGTGATCGTTCCACGGCGGGTGTCGTGGGCTCAAGGCTGCTGGGTACGGACCATCCGGACGAGTTCAGACGGTCCGTGCGGGGGCCGAGGAGCCGCGTACGACGAGTTCGACCGGGAGGTCGCCCTCCTCGGGCGGACGGCCTTCGAGGACCGCGAGCAGGGCGGACATGCCGCGCTCGCCTACCCGTTCCGCGGGCAGGCTGACCGTGGTGAGCTCCGGCTCCACGGCGGTGGCGAGCGCGAGGTCGTCGAAGCCGGTGACGGACACGTCATCGGGGACCCGCAGGCCCAGTCGCCGTACGGCCTTGCAGGCCCCGGCGGCCAGGATGTCGTCGTCGCACACGATCGCGGTGGGCCGCGGCCCCGGACCGGTGAGCGCCCGCTCCGCGGCCTCGCGCGCGCCGGCCACGTCGAGGGGTGCCGGGACGGTCCGTACGACCGCGTCGGGGATGCCGCGCAGTGCCGTGGTGAGTGCCCGGGCCCGTACGTCGAAGGTCCAGGAGGACACGGCGGACGCGAGATGGATGAAGCGGCGATGGCCGAGCGCCAGCAGATGGGCCGACATCTGCCGCATGCCGTCGGCGATGTCGAGATTGACGTGGGCCGCGGCGCCCGGGTCGGCGGGGTCGCTGTCGAGCATCACCAGCGGGAGATCCGTACCGCGGATGGCGGTCAGGGCCTGGGCGGCCATGGAGGACGCGATCACACCGTCGAGCGCGGCGCGGGCCGAGGCGAAGGGGTCCTTGGCGGGGCCGACGCCCTCGGGGGAGGGGTAGAGCACCACGCCGAAGCCGTGCTCGGAAGCCACGGTGGCCGCGCCCGTGTAGACGCGGGCGAAGAACTCGTTGGTGAGGGCCGGCACCACGAGCAACGCGGTCCTGGTCCGCCCGAGCCGCAGATTGCGCGCGGCGAGGTTGGGCCGGTACCCGAGCTGGCGCGCGGCATCCCGTACGAGCCCGGCGGTGCGCTCGGAGACCCGGCCGCGCCACTTCTCGCCGAGGACGAGGGACACGGTGGCCTGCGATACACCGGCGACGCGGGCGACATCCCGGCTGGTGGGCCGGGGGGTGCCGACGCGGGGCCCGACCGCCTGGGGCGCCGCCTCCTGGCCCGATGCCGCGGGGTGGTCCTTGGGGGACCCATGTGCCATCGGTGCCGTCCTCAGCCGCAAGCCACTTGTTTCAGGTACGCCTCCGCGGTGGACCCGCGGACTGTCGACATGGTACGTATGACCGAGGACGTTATACGTAAAACCTCGGGTCGCGCCGGGGGAGAGGGGCGGAACATGGCCGCGGGAGCCACCGGCTACGCAGACATCCTCAGGGCGCCGCACGCCGCACGGCTGCTCACCGGGACGCTCGTGGGGCGGCTGCCCAACGCCACCGCCCCCGTGGCCATAGTCCTGTTCACCCGCGCCGAGGGCGGCAGCTACAGCCTCGCCGGCGGGCTCGCCGCCGTGTACGGCATAGCGACCGCGATAGGCCAGCCCCTCCTCGGCCGTGCCGTCGACCTGCACGGACAGCCGCGCGTCCAGTTCCCCGCCGCCGTCGTCTCCGCTCTCGGCATGGTGCTGCTCGCCGCCGCCGGCATCGGCGCGCTGCCCGTCGCGTACGCGGCCGCCGCCGTCGCGGGGGTCTTCACCCCGCCCCTCGAGGGCGGACTGCGCGCCCTGTGGCCCAGCGTCCTGGGCGGCGAGGACCGGGTGCACCGGGCCTACGCCATGGACGCCGTCGCGCAGGAGATCATGTTCACCGTCGGCCCGCTGCTGGTCACCCTGCTGGTCTCGCTCTGGTCGGCCGGCGCCGCCCTCCTGGTCATCAACGTCATCGGCGTTCTCGGCGCGCTCTCCGTCGTACTCTCCGAACCCTCCCGCGGCTGGCGCTCCGCACCCCGCGAGGCCCACTGGCTGGGCGCACTGCGCTCGCCCGGCCTGCTCGCCCTCCTCGGGTCCTTCTTCTTCGTCGGCCTGGCGCTCGGCTCGATCACCGTCGCCGGAGTCGCGTACGCCGACGACCAGGGCCGCGAGTCGGTGTACGGCTGGCTGATGGCGGCGCTCGGCCTCGGCGCGCTCATCGGCGGCGTGGCCTACGGCGCCCGCCAGTGGGCAGGCGCCCCCGAACGCCGCCTCCGCGTCATCGTCGGTCTGCTCGCGCTCGGCTATCTGCCGCTCGCGCTCACTCCCGGTGTGGTCGCCATGACCGTGCTCGCCGCCGTCTCCGGCCTCTTCCTCGCGCCCGCGATCGCCTGCGCCTTCATCGTCGTCGACCGGCACGCCCCGAGCGGTACCGTCACCGAGGCGTTCTCCTGGCTCGTCACCACCTTCGGCGTCGGCGCCGCGGTCGGAACCGCTGTCGCAGGTCCGGCGGTCGAGCTCGGCGGCACCGCCTGGAGCTTCGCGGTCGCGGGAGCCGGAGGTATCGCCGCACTGTTGGTTCTGACGGGCACTCAGCGGGTCCTCGCAGTTCCCGGCCGTAGCAAGGACATCGCAGGCTCATCGGAAAATGATCGAAACGGTGCTGCCGAACCCGGTTTCAGCTCAGGCCGTGAGGCGTAATGTTCAGACATGGACCGCCGCATTTTCGGGCTGGAGAACGAGTACGGCGTCACGTGCACGTTCAGGGGACAGCGCCGACTGTCACCTGACGAAGTGGCGCGCTACCTCTTCCGCCGTGTTGTCTCATGGGGCCGCAGCAGCAATGTCTTCCTGCGGAACGGCGCCCGCCTCTACCTCGACGTGGGTTCGCATCCGGAATACGCAACTCCCGAATGCGACAACGTGACCGAACTGGTCACCCACGACAAGGCCGGCGAACGCATCCTCGAAGGCCTGCTCGTCGACGCCGAACGCCGCCTGCACGAGGAGGGAATCGCGGGCGACGTCTATCTCTTCAAGAACAACACCGACTCGGCGGGAAACTCCTACGGCTGCCACGAGAACTATCTCGTCGCCCGCCACGGAGAGTTCTCCCGGCTGGCGGACATCCTCATTCCGTTCCTGGTCACCCGTCAGCTGCTGTGCGGCGCGGGCAAGGTGCTGCAGACCCCGCGGGGCGCGGTCTACTGCGTCAGTCAGCGCGCCGAGCACATCTGGGAGGGCGTCAGCTCCGCCACCACCCGCTCGCGCCCGATCATCAACACCCGCGACGAGCCGCACGCCGACGCCGAGCGCTACCGCCGCCTCCATGTCATCGTCGGCGACTCGAACATGTCCGAGACGACGATGCTGCTGAAGGTCGGCGCGACCGATCTCGTACTGCGCATGATCGAGGCGGGCACCGTGATGCGCGATCTGACCCTGGAGAACCCCATCCGGGCGATCCGCGAGGTCAGCCACGACATCACCGGCCAGCGCAAGGTGCGCCTGGCCAGCGGCCGCGAGGCCTCCGCCCTCGAAGTCCAGCGCGAGTACTACGAGAAGGCCGTGGACTTCGTCGAGCGGCGCGGGATCCGCACCGGCACCGTCGAGCAGGTCCTGGAGCTCTGGGGTCGCACGCTCGACGCGATCGAGGCCGAGGACCTCGACCGGATCGGCACCGAGATCGACTGGGTCATGAAGTACAAGCTCATCGAGCGATACCGCGCCAAGCACAACATGACCATGTCGCATCCGCGAGTCGCCCAGATAGACCTCGCCTACCACGACATCCACCGCAGGCGCGGGCTGTACTACCTGCTGGAGCGCAAGGGCCAGGCCGCCCGGATCTGCAACGACCTGAAGATCTTCGAGGGCAAGTCCGTGCCCCCGCAGACCACCCGGGCCCGGCTGCGCGGCGATTTCATCCGCCGGGCGCAGGAGCAGCGGCGGGACTTCACCGTCGACTGGGTGCACCTCAAGCTCAATGACCAGGCGCAGCGCACCGTGCTGTGCAAGGACCCCTTCCGGTCGGTCGACGACCGGGTGGAGAAGCTCATCGCCGGCATGTAGCCCACAAGCCGGTGCAACGCCACTCGGGCCCCGTACGTTCCTCGTGCGGGGCCCTTGGCACGCCCTAGAGTGTCGGGCAACTACTGTGCCGTCTGAGATCTGAGGAACACGTGCGCCGACTTGCCGGCCTTCTCGTCGTCCCCCTGCTGCTGCTGTCCACAGCGGCGTGCGGCAGCGACGACAAGGGCTCCGACTCCATCTCGTCCAAGAATGGACTGCCCGCGATCACCGCCGGAGCCAAGTTCGGCGAGAAGCCGACACTGGCGAAGGGCGAAGGTGATCCGCCCAAGGAGCTGAAGGTCGAGACGATCAGCGAGGGCAAGGGCGCGACGCTGAAGAAGGGCGACCCGGTCCAGGTCAACTACCTCGGCCAGAGCTGGGACTCGGACAAGCCCTTCGACAACAGCTTCGACCGCAAGCAGCCGTTCGACCTCACGCTGGGCGCCGGCGGCGTCATCCAGGGCTGGGACAAGGGCCTCGTGGGCCAGAAGGTCGGCAGCCGTATCGAGATGTCGATCCCGCCGGAGCTCGGCTACGGCGCGCAGGGCCAGGGCGACATCAAGCCGAACGCGACCCTCGTCTTCGTCATCGACATCCTGAAGTCCACCCCCGTGCCGCTGTCCGCCAAGGGCACCGAGGTCGCCCAGGACAACATCGACCTGCCGAAGGTGGGCACCAACACCGACGGCAAGGCCCCCTCGGTCACCTTCCCCAAGTCCGCCGACGCGCCGAAGAAGCTCGTCTCCAATTACGTCCTTGAGGGCACGGGCCCCGTGCTGACGGCGAAGGACACCGTCGTCGTGAAGTACGAGGCGTACCTCTGGGACGGCGCCAAGAAGTTCGACAGCACCTATCAGGCCGGAAAGACCCAGACTTTCCCGCTGGGGCAGGTGACGCTCAAGGGCCTCAAGGACGGCGTCGTCGGCAAGAAGATCGGCAGCCGCATCCTGCTCGTCATCCCGCCGGACCAGGCATTCGGGGACAAGGAGCAGCAGGGCATCCCGAAGAACTCGACGCTGGTCTTCGCCGTGGACCTGCTGACCAAGGTGTAAGCACCAAGGGGTCGGCACGAAGGTGTAAGACTGTCCTGGTTGCCCCGTTCATCATTTAGAGGAGCAGTTCAGTGAGCATCGAGAAGCCCGAGATCGACTTCCCGGGTGGCGAGCCGCCGGCCGACCTGGAGATCAAGGACATCTGGGAGGGTGACGGCCCGGTGGCCAAGGCGGGCGACACCGTCTCCGTCCACTACGTTGGCGTGGCCTTCTCCACCGGCGAGGAGTTCGACGCGTCCTGGAACCGCGGCACTCCCCTGCAGTTCCAGCTCGGCGTCGGCCAGGTCATCTCCGGCTGGGACCAGGGCGTGCAGGGCATGAAGGTCGGCGGCCGTCGCCAGCTGATCATCCCGGCGCACCTCGCGTACGGCGACCGCGGCGCCGGTGGCGGCACTATCGCCCCCGGCGAGACGCTGATCTTCGTCTGTGACCTGGTCGCCGTCTGACCACGTACGGACAGTGAACGAGGGCCCATGCCTTGTGGCATGGGCCCTCGGCTTTTGCCCCGGCGCTCCCGAGCGGTACGGTCAACGATCGGAAGCACTTTGAGGAAGGGCGTCGATGGCCATTGCCAAGGCCGAGCGGCTGATGAATCTGGCGCTGTGCCTGCTGGGGACCCGCCGCCCGCTCAGCAAGCGCGAACTGCGCGGTTCCATCGAGGCCTACCTCGAGGCAGGTTCCGACGACTCCTTCAACCGGATGTTCGAGCGCGACAAGGATGATCTGCGCGAACTCGGCCTGGTCATCGAGACGGTGGAGAATCTCGACGGCGACACCGGCTATCTCGCCCGCCGCGACTCCAACCGGCTGCCCGCCATCACGCTCGACGCCGAGGAGGCCGCCGCCCTCGGCCTCGCCGCCAAGGTCTGGCAGCAGGCGCGGCTCGCCGGAGCCGCCAGCGGCGCCCTGCAGAAGCTGCGCGCGGCAGGCATGCCCGAGGCCGAGGATTCGTACGAGGCGCACCACAGTGCACTCGAACCCCGCATCCCCGTCCATGAGGCCGCCTTCGAGCCTTTGATGCTCGCCTGCCGCGACCGCCGCCCGGTCGTCTTCGACTACCGCAAGGCGAACGCCGCGCGCCCCGAGCCGCGCCATGTCGAGCCATGGACGCTCGAGTGCTGGCGCGGCCACTGGTATCTGGCGGGCTGGGACCGCGACCGCGGCGCCGAGCGGGTCTTCCGTCTCTCCCGCATCACCGGCCGGGTCCGCTCGCGCGCCGGCTCCTTCACCGCGCCCGTGCCCGACGTCGTCACCGTCCGGGAGACCGTCGAGAGCTGGGCGGGGGAGACCGCGACCCGCTCCGCGCGGATCCGGCTGCGCACGGACTGCGGCTATCCGCTGCGCTCAAGAGCCCAGTCGATACGGGAACTCGGGGACGGCTGGGACGAGTTGGAGATTCCGTACGGACACGGGCTCGATGCCTGGCTTGTGGAGTTCGGCCCGGACGTCGTCGTACTGGAGCCCGCGGATCTGCGGGCCGATGTGGTGGACCGGCTGCGCGCCGTGGCCAAGGGCTGAGGGGGACTCGTACATCCATGGCCGCCAATGCCATTGACCAGACCCGGCGGATGCTCTCGCTGGTGACCTATCTGCGGGAGCGTCCCGGCGCGCGCGTCGGCGACGTCGCCCGCGCCTTCGGGATCACCGAGGACGAGCTGATCTCCGACCTCGACGTACTGCCGATGTGCGGGACGAGCTTCCGCGGCGGCGATCTGCTCGACATCGACACCGACGGTGAGCGCATCTGGTGGCACAACCCCGACGATGTCGCCGAGCCGCTGCGGCTCGCTGCCGACGAGGCGACCGCACTGCTGGTCGCCGCGCGCGCCGTGGCCACGCTGCCGGGGCTGCGTGAGAGCGACCGGGAAGCGCTGCTGCGGGCCACCGCCAAGCTGGAGACCGCGGCGGGCGAGGCGGCGGGCGCCAGCTCCCGGCTGTCGGTGACCTTCGAGTCCGAGGGCGGCGTCTTCGCCGACGTCGACCGGGCGATCTCGGAGCGGCGGCGCCTGTGGCTGAAGTACTACTCGCCCGCGCGTGACGAGCTCACCGAGCGCGAGGTCGACCCGATCCGGCTCTTCGCCGTGGGACACACGTATATGGAGGCCTGGTGCCGTCTCTCCGAGGCGCGCAGGACCTTCCGCCTCGACCGGGTGGCGGAGATCAGGCTGCTGGACGCGCCCGCGGCCCCGCCCGAGCTGGAGCTGCGCGATCTGTCGGAGGGGCTGGTGCAGCCGTCCGCGGACGATCCCGAGGTCGTGGTCGAGGTCGGACCCGGGGGGCGCTGGGTCGCGGAGTACTACCCGCACGACAGCGCGGACGAGCTGCCGGACGGCGGTCTGCGGATCACTTTGCGTACGCCTGAGCCTGCCTCGCTGCGCCGGCTGGCGCTGCGGCTGGGGCAGGACGGGCGGATCGTCTCGCCGCAGGACCTGGCGGACAGCGCCCGGCTGGCGGCGCGCGCGGCGCTCGCGGCCTACGACGGTCAGGAATAGGGAGACTCGCGCCATATGTCTGTGATGTCAGGAATCGCGGCCCACGTGGGACCGGTCCTCTTCAAGGCCGCCTGCCCCGACTGCCGCGCCCGCTTCGAGCTCTCGGCGGGGGCCCTGCGACTGGCGATCGGCGCGAGCGCGCGGACCACGTTCTACTCCTTCACCTGCCCGGAGTGCGGGTCGGCGGTCCGCAAGCCGGCGGGGGAGCGCATCGTCGAACTCCTCACCGGCGGCGGCGTGCGGACGCTTCGCCTCCACTCCTCCCTCTGAGACGTCTAGGCTCTGCCCATGCTCTGGCCCATGCTCGCCATCGCCCTCGGCTTCCTCGGGATCGCCGTGCTCGGCATCCTCGGCATCCGGGTCTTCATCGAGGCCCAGCGGCTGGGCCGTGAGGTGGCCCGCACGACTGAGCGGATCAACCGTGCGGCGGAGGATCTGGAGAACGCGGCGACGGATCTGGCGCGCACGGGCGAGGCCTTGCGGTAAGGCGGGTGCACCCTGATGCGTGGGCGACTCGGGCGGTAGGCTGATAAGTGGCGGCAACAGGCAATGAGGCGCCGGCCGCGACGGGAGTATGCAAGGGGATTGCCCTGCGTTTACCCGTGAGAGTTACGATCGCAGCCGGTCGCGGTTCGGACACCAGTCCACCGCGATCAGCAGCTCAGCCCCATGCCGCCTCGCTGAGAAGGTAGACACCAGCTATGTTCCGACAGATCGGTCCCCTTGAGATCAGTCTCATCCTTCTCGTCGTCGTCTTGCTCTTCGGGGCCAAGAAGCTTCCCGAGATGGCCCGTTCGCTGGGTAAGTCCGCCCGGATCCTGAAGAGTGAAGCGAAGGCGATGAAGTCCGAGGGCCAGCCGGCCGCCACTCCGGCCGACCCGCCGCAGGACCCGGCCCAGGGTCAGGCCGCCCCTCGTACGATCCAGGCGTCGCCCGGCGACGTGACGAGCGCTCGCCCCGTCAACGAGCCCACCGACACCACCCCCCAGCGCTGACCCCAAGGCCGCCGATCACGGCCTGCCGCACGAGATGAGGACGTGGGTTGCTCAAGCCTGCCCGCTCGAAACAGAAGCAGGAGAAGGACCCCGAAGGGCGCATGCCACTCGCGGACCATCTGCGTGAGCTGCGCAACCGGCTTGCCAAGGCGATGCTGGCGATCACGATCGCGTCCGTCGTGGCTGCGTTCTACAGCCAGGACCTGATGCGGATCCTGGCCTCGCCGGTCCACGCCTGTGAACAGGGACAGCTTCAGACCGGCGGCAAGTGCGCCACGATCGTGTACACCGACCTGTTGTCGCCGTTCACCACCACGGTGAAGGTCGTCATGATGGCCGGCATCATCGCGGCCTGCCCGGTCTGGCTGTACCAGCTGTGGGCCTTCGTGGCCCCGGGCCTGCACAAGAAAGAGAAGAAGTACACCTACTTCTTCGCCGCCGCGGCCGTTCCGCTCTTCGCCGCGGGTGCCTATCTCGCATTCGTGATCATGCCGGTGAGCATGAGTGTGCTGCTGAGCATCACCCCCGACACCGCCGCGAACTTCCTCGAGGTCGACAAGATCCTGGACTTCGCCGTCCGCATGGTGCTGATCTTCGGGTTCTCCTTCGAGCTGCCGCTGCTGCTGATCATGCTGAACGCGGCAGGCGTCGTGACCGGACGCCGGATGGCCGGCTGGTGGCGCGGTGTCGTCATGGGCATCTTCGTCTTCGGGGCGATCGCCACCCCGTCCACCGACCCCCTGGGCATGATCGCGCTGGCGGGACCGATCATCGTGCTGTACTTCATCGCGGTGGGCATCGCGCTGCTCAACGACCGGCGGCGACGCCGTCACGACCCCGACGCCGAACTCGACGACGACGAGGCATCCGAGCTCGACCTCGCTCCCGAAGCTGTCGGCGAGATCGAAGCCGTATCAGCCTCCAGGGCCCTGCCCGAGCAGGCGAGCGGTGAGGCCGACGGACGTTCCCACCGGCTCAACGGTTACGACGACATCACCTGATCTTGTATGGTCCTCCCCCCAGACTCCGTCCAGGGGGACCCCCAGTGACCAGCGAGATCACCCTTTTCGTCAATCCCACCGCGGGACGCGGCCGGGGCGCTCATGCCGCGCAGCCGGCCGCTCGTGTGCTGCGCGAGGCCGGATTCTCCGTGCGTACCGTCCTCGGCGAGGACGCCGACGATGCCCTGCGGCGGGCGCGCGAAGCCGTCGGTGGGGGGACCGGGGCTCTCATAGCCGTCGGTGGGGACGGGATGATGTCGCTCGCCCTGCAAGCCGTCGCCGGGACCCGGACGCCGCTCGGTGTCGTCGCCGTCGGGACCGGCAATGACTTCGCCCGCGCGCTCGGGCTGCCCGTGCGGCAGCCTGCCGCCGCCGGGCGGATCGTGGCCGAGGCGCTCAAGGGCGAGCAGATCCGGGACGTGGACCTCGGGCGCGTGGGGCGGAAGTGGTTCGGAACCATCCTCGCCTCCGGGTTCGACTCGCGTGTCAACGACCGCGGGAACCGGATGCGGTGGCCCAGCGGGCGCTTCAAGTACGACCTGGCGATGGTCGCCGAGCTGGCGGCCTTCAAGCCCATCCCGTACCGCATCACCCTCGACGACGGGGAGGTGCGCGAGATCGAGGCCACCCTCGTCGCCGTCGGCAACGGATCCTCCTACGGCGGCGGCATGCGGATCTGCTCCGGCGCGCGCGTGGACGACGGGCTGTTCGACGTGACCGTGGTCGGGGACTGTACGCGTACGACGCTGCTCAAGGTCTTTCCGCAGGTCTACAAGGGGACGCACCTCAACCACCCCAAGGTGACCACCCATCGCGTCCGCACGATCACGCTCCAGGCGGAGGGAGTCACCGGGTATGCCGACGGCGAACCGATGGGCGCGCTGCCGCTGACCGCGGAGTGCGTTCCGGGCGCCGTGCGGGTGCTCGCTCCGGTACGTAGCCCGGCGATCGACCGGTGATCGGCCGGTGATTGCCCGGTGATTGCCGGGTGATTGCCCGGTCAATTAAAGGTCGCGCTCACTGTCAGAGGTGACGGGTAGGCTCGTGAGCAAGATGACCGAGGACCTCTCTCCCGCTGAGCGCTATGCCGCCGCCCGCATCCGCGCTGTTGAGGAGGCCACTGCGCTGGCCCCCTTCCGCGCGATGTACGAATTCGACCTGGACCCCTTCCAGATCGAGGCCTGTCAGGCCCTGGAGGCGGGTAAGGGCGTGCTCGTCGCCGCGCCCACCGGCTCGGGCAAGACCATCGTCGGCGAATTCGCCGTCCACCTGGCCCTTCAGCAGGGCCGCAAGTGCTTCTACACCACGCCCATCAAGGCCCTGTCCAACCAGAAGTACACCGACCTCGTCAGGCGCTACGGCGCGGACAAGGTCGGCCTGCTCACCGGCGACAACAGCGTCAACTCCGAAGCCCCCGTGGTCGTGATGACCACCGAGGTGCTGCGCAACATGCTCTACGCGGGCTCGCAGTCGCTGCTCGGCCTCGGCCATGTGGTGATGGACGAGGTGCACTACCTCTCCGACCGCTTCCGCGGCGCCGTGTGGGAGGAAGTGATCATCCACCTCCCCGAGTCGGTGACGCTGGTGTCACTGTCGGCGACTGTTTCCAACGCGGAGGAGTTCGGCGACTGGCTGGACACCGTCCGCGGCGACACCGAGGTGATCGTCTCCGAGGAGCGGCCCGTCCCGCTGTGGCAGCACGTCATGGCCGGCCGCCGGATGTACGACCTCTTCGAGGAGGAGACCGACCACGGCGGCCGCGGCTCCGCCCGGCGCGAGGTCAACCCCGATCTCGTACGCCTGGCGCGGATGGAGAACCAGCGCACGTACAACCCCAAGGACCGCCGCCGCGGCAAGATGGTGCGCGAGGCGGACCGTGAGCGGGAGCGGCGCCAGCGCACCCGGATCTGGACGCCAGGGCGGCCCGAGGTCATCGAGCGGCTCGACGCCGAAGGGCTGCTGCCCGCGATCACCTTCATCTTCAGCCGGGCGGGCTGCGAGGCCGCCGTACAGCAGTGCATGTACGCGGGACTGCGGCTGAACGACGACGACGCGCGGCTCAAGGTGCGCGAGATCGTCGAGGAGCGGACCGCCGTCATCCCCACCGAGGACCTGCATGTCCTTGGCTATTACGAGTGGTTGGAGGGCCTTGAGCGCGGCATCGCCGCGCACCACGCCGGCATGCTGCCGACGTTCAAGGAAGTCGTCGAAGAGCTCTTCGTGCGCGGTCTGGTGAAGGCCGTCTTCGCCACCGAGACGCTGGCGCTCGGCATCAACATGCCTGCCCGCTCCGTGGTGTTGGAGAAGCTCGTCAAGTGGAACGGCGAGCAGCACGCCGACATCACCCCCGGCGAGTACACCCAACTCACCGGCAGGGCAGGACGGCGCGGCATCGACGTCGAGGGCCACGCCGTGGTGCTGTGGCAGCGGGCGATGGACCCGGCCGCGCTCGCGGGACTCGCGGGCACCCGCACCTACCCCCTGCGCTCCAGCTTCAAGCCCTCGTACAACATGGCGGTCAACCTTGTGCAGCAGTTCGGGCGGCACCGCTCGCGCGAGCTGCTCGAGACGTCGTTCGCGCAGTTCCAGGCGGACAAGTCGGTCGTCGGCATCTCCCGTCAGGTGCAGAAGAACGAAGAGGGACTCGAGGGCTACCGCGAGGGCATGACCTGCCACTTGGGCGACTTCGAGGAGTACGCGCGGCTGCGCCGCGAGCTCAAGGACCGCGAGACGGAACTGGCCAAGCAGGGCGCGGCCCAGCGGCGGGCCGCCGCCGCCTCCTCGCTGGAGAAGCTGAAGCCCGGCGATGTCATCCACGTCCCCACCGGCAAGTTCGCGGGCCTTGCGCTCGTCATCGACCCGGGCATCCCGGCGGGCCGCACCAACGGACACCGCGGCGGCTTCGAGTACCACGACGGACCCCGGCCGCTCGTGCTGACCGCTGAACGGCAGGTCAAGCGGCTGGCGTCGATGGACTTCCCGGTGCCGGTCGAGGCGCTGGAGCGGATGCGGATCCCGAAGTCCTTCAACCCGCGCTCGCCGCAGTCCCGTCGCGATCTGGCCTCCGCGCTGCGGACGAAAGCCGGGCACATAGTGCCCGAGCGGCACCGCAAACAGCGGGCGGCCGCCGCCGACGACCGCGAGATCGCGCGGCTGCGCACCGAGCTGCGCGCGCATCCCTGCCACGGATGCGACGAGCGCGAGGACCATGCGCGGTGGGCGGAGCGGTACCACCGGCTGCAGCGCGACACCCGGCAGCTGGAGCGGCGCATCGAGGGCCGGACGAACACCATCGCCCGTACCTTCGACCGCATCGTGGCGCTGCTCACCGAGCTGGACTATCTGCGCGGCGACGAGGTCACCGAACACGGCAAGCGCCTCGCGCGGCTCTACGGCGAGCTGGATCTGCTGGCCAGCGAGTGCCTGCGCGACGGGGTGTGGGAGGGGCTCAGCCCGGCCGAACTGGCCGCGTGCGTCTCGGCGTTGGTGTACGAGGCGCGGCAGGCGGACGACGCGGTCGCGCCCAAGGTCCCGGCGGGCAAGGCGAAGGCCGCGCTCGGCGAGATGATCCACATATGGGGCCGGCTGGACGGCCTGGAGGAAGAGTTCAAGATCAACCAGGCGGAGGGCGTCGGACAGCGCGAACCCGATCTCGGCTTCGCCTGGGCCGCGTACCAGTGGGCATCCGACCGGAGCCTGGACGAGGTGCTGCGCGAGGCGGAGATGCCCGCCGGAGACTTCGTCCGCTGGTGCAAGCAAGTGATCGATGTGCTTGGACAGATCGCGGCGGCGGCGCCACGTGAGGGCAGCACAGTCGCGAAGAACGCCCGCAAGGCGGTCGACGCTCTGCTGCGGGGTGTGGTGGCGTACAGCTCCGTGGGCTGAGCGGCGATACGTACGACGGTCCGGTTCACCGCAAGCCGGTGAACCGGGCCGTCAGCGTCCGGTCGGCTCCGGGAAGTCAGCCCCAGAACCTGTCCTCTTCGTCGAGGTCCTCGGTGCACTCGTCGATGTCGGTGATCTTTCCGCCGACGATGGTGAAGAAGAGACCCTCGCGGATCTCGATGCCGTGGTCGCCGCGGTCGGCCCGCATCGTGTGAAGTGACATGGCGTGCCCGCGCCCGTCGGCCAGCACCGATTCCAGCTGGATCTGCATCGTCCCGTCGGTCTCCTCGCCGAGCCTGCGGTACAGCTGGAGAACGGCATCGAGGCCCTTGTGGTGGCCGGAGAGCGGGTTGTTGCCCGGCACGTGGTGGACGACGTCCTTCGTCATCAGGGAGCCGAGTGTCTCCATGTCACCCGACACGAACGCTGCGTAACCCTGGCGTACAAGGGCGCAGTCCGGGTGTTCAGCCATAGTGATTCACCCCTTTCATCCCTATGAATGCCCCTTTCCTACATCCTCCGCCGGGTGTGGAGGGCTGTCCACGCAGGCGTCACGCGGCGGACGTGACCGCGTCCCGCTCGGCGACTTCCTCGCGCACGATCGGGATCACGTGGCGGCCGAAGTCGATCGCGTCGTCCAGCACGTCGTAGCCGCGGGCGGAAAGGATCTCCACTCGTCCTTGGTGAGGAAGTCGCCCTCGCGCTGCTGCTCGTGGTCGTTGCCGCCGGTGATGAAGTGGACGGCGAGCCGGCCGTCGCTGATCAGGTCGAGGGTGGCGAAAGTCTTCGCGGCGAAGGTCGGGTACGAGACGTTCGGGCGGTGCGCGACGAGGATCTGGAGCTTCTCGGTGCGCGCCGCGGTGCACGCCGCGGCGGGGGACGGGTCGGGCGAACCGGAGCCGTACGTGAACAGGACGCGGTCCCAGCCGTGGTCCTCATGGGCCCGGGCGAGCTTGAGTGTGTACTCCTTGTCGAAGGACGGGCCGGAGCGGGCCGTGACTTCGGAGCCTTCATTGGTTGCTGCGATGCCGAGAAACTCGACGGGCATGGTGCGGCCTCATATCTCGCGATGCGATGACGTGGTGGGTTGGTCGGTGTGGAGCCGTCAGAGGCAACACGAGGCGGACTACACACGACCGAAGTCGATGTGGTCGCGGGTGACCAGCCGCAGCCGAGGACGCATATGCCCAGTGGGACAGGTGCGTTGGGGCCGAGTCAACTGTTCCTGTAGGCCCGCCAGCCGCCGTACTCGGTGATGTCTTCTGCCTCGTCGAGGGCGGCGGGTTCGCAGAGGAAACCGGGGGCGGTGGTGCCGTCGGCGAGCTCTACCCGCCCGATTGCCATGGGCCGGGGGAGGGCGGCGGTGAGCGCGCCGAGGCCTTCCGGGGGCAGCTCCCAGATCTCGGCCTCGATTGACTGTCCGTTGTCCGTGCCCACGTGGACGAGGCCCGGCTTGGGCGGGTCGGTGCGCAGGGCGAAGAGCCGGTAGGCGGGGGCGGTTGTGGTTGTGGCTTTGAACATCGCGCCGAGGACGAGGAGTTGGGGGTTGAGCGGCTGGCCGGTGAGGTGGGCGCCGACGACGGCGAGGCGGGTGGGCGGGGTGAGGTTCGCCGCGATCCGGGCGAGTCGGTCGTCCGTGCCGGCCGGGCCGACCAGCATGACGCCGAACGGGCGGCCGTCCACGTCGCCGGCCGGGACTGCGACCGCGGCGAGGTCGAAGAGGTTCGTGGAGTTGGTGAACCGGCCGAGGCGGGCGTTGGCGCCGATCGGGTCGGCGGCGACGTCGTCGAGGGTGGGGTGGCCGGGGGCGGTGGGCAGCAGGAGCGCGTCCGCGTCTGTGGTGGCGAGGGCGGCCATAGCCTGGTCGCGGAGGGTGGCGAGGCCGGCCTGGTCGGCGAAGAGCTGGTGGGCGGGGATGTCGCGGGCGCGGCGGATGATGGCGGCGACGGTGGGGTCGAGGGTGGGGGTGGCGGTGGGGTTCGCGATGGGGTCGAGGTCGTTTGTCGCCTTGTCGATGAATGCGCCTACGGCGGTGTAGCGCTCGGCGACGAACGCGCCTTCGTAGAGCATCGCGGCGGCGTCGGTGAAGGGCGTGAGGTCGATGGCTCCGAGCTGCGCCCCGGCGGCCGCGAGGCGTGCCGCCGCCGCTTCGTACGCCTTTGCCCAGCCGTCGTCCATCTCCCCGAGCTGCTCGGTCGACGGCACGGCGATCCGCCAGGGGCCGGGGGTGCGGGGCGCTGGTTCGCGGGCCGGACCTGTGGAGATGAGGGCGAGGGCGAGCTCGGCCTCGGGGAGCGTACGGGCGAACACGCTGACGCAGTCGAGGCTGGCGCAGGCGGGGACGATGCCGTCGGTGGTGACGAGGCCGCGGGTGGGCTTCAGCCCGACGATGCCGTTGAACGCGGCGGGGACGCGGCCGGAGCCTGCGGTGTCCGTGCCGAGCGCGATGTCGGCGATGCCGAGGGCGACGGCGACGGCGGATCCGGAACTGGATCCGCCGGCCACGCGGGTGGGGTCGGCGGCGCTGCGCACCGCGCCGTAGGGCGAGCGGGTGCCGACCAGGCCGGTGGCGAACTGGTCCATGTTCGTGCTGCCGAGCACGACGGCGCCGGCGGCCTTGAGCCGGGCGACGGCGGGGGCGTCGGCGGGTGGGTCGTACGCGTACGAGGGGCAGCCGGCGGTGGTGGGGAGGCCCTCGACGTCGATGTTGCCCTTCACTGCGAGGGTGCGCCCGGCGAGGGGGAGGTGCGCGCCGGCGGCGAGTCGGTCGTCGATGTCGCGGGCGTCGGCTTCGGCGTCGGCGCGGGGACGGAGGGTGATCCAGATGTCGGTGCGGTCGGTGCGGTGGATGAGGTCGTAGGCGGCGCGGATGCGGGTGAGGGCGGGGGTGGGCATGGGGGGCGGCTCCTTGGGGGTGCGGGCGGTTGGGGTGCGGCTGGGGATGTCCCCCATCCCGCCCCTTCCCTGAACTGGGGGCTTCGCCCCCAGACCCCAGTCCTCAATCTCCCCCAGACTTCGTCCGGGGGCCCCAACGGGCTGAATTCAGCCCCGCCGGCGATTGAGGCGCGGGGTCCGGGGCGGAGCCCCGGTTCAGGGGTTCGTCGGGGTCAGGATGGCCAGCGGGGTGCCCGCTTCCACCTGGGTGCCGGGGGCGACCAGGAAGCGGGTGACACGCGCCGCGTACGGAGCGCGGATGCGGGATTCCATCTTCATGGCCTCCAGGGTCAGCAGTGGCTGGCCCGTCGAGACCTCCGCTCCCGGTTCGGCGTTCAACTGCCAGACCGATGCCGCGAATTCGGCCTCCAGCACCTGGCTGCCCGGTGGGACGTCCAGTTCGGCGTCCGGGGCAGGGGGCGCGGTGGACGTGGCCGCTCGGGCGAATTCGCCCGACGCTTCCCAGGCGTCGCGTTCTTCGGCGAAGGCGCGTGCCTGGCGGCTGCGGAAGGAGGCGATCGAGGGTGCGTTGTCGGCGAGGAAGCGCCGGTAGTCCGCCAGGGAGAACGTCCCTTCCTCGATACGCGGCGTGAACCGGCCCGCCGCCATGTCCGCCCGTAGCTCCAGGAGTTCCTCCGCGTCCACCGGGTACCACTTGATCCGGTCGAAGAAGCGCAGTAGCCAGGGTCGTTCCTGCCAGCGCGACCACACCTGGGTCGTACGGCCAACGAACTGGTAGCCGCCCGGCCCCTCCATGCCGTACACGCACAGATACGCGCCGCCGATGCCGACCGAGTTCTCCGCGGTCCAGGTCCTCGCCGGGTTGTACTTCGTCGTCACCAGGCGGTGGCGCGGATCCAGCGGAGTGGCTACCGGGGCGCCCAAGTAGACGTCGCCCAGCCCCAGTACGAGGTACTCCGCGTCGAAGACCGTGCGGTACACGTCGTCGACCGAGTCGAGGCCGTTGACCCGGCGGATGAACTCGATGTTCCACGGACACCAGGGCGCGTCGTCCCGTACGCCCGCCATATAGCGGGCGATCGCCTCCCGGGTCGCCGGATCGTCCCAGGACAGCGGGAGATGGACTGTGCGAGAAGGGACGACAAGGGCATCGGTGGGCGGGAGCCTGGACTCGATGCGGGTCAGCACGGACAGCAGCGTCCGCTGCGGGAGGACGTCGGGGTCGGTGTGGATCTGGAGCGAGCGGATGCCCGGGGTCAGGTCCACCACACCCGGCAGGCCCTCCGCCGCCACTGCCTCGGCCAGCGCGTGGACCCGCATCCGCAGAGCGAGGTCGAGCTGCATCTCGCCGTACTCGACCAGTACGTTGTCGTCTCCGCTGCGGCGGTACGTGACCGACTCGCCCCGCCCCAGAATCCCGCCGTCGAGGATGTCCGGGCGCGGCGCGCCGTCGGCCGTCACCGGCAGGAAGGTGACCGTGTCGCCCGGGCGCAGCTGGCCCAGCTTCCAGCGTTCGGCCTTCAGGATCGTCGCCGGGCAGACGAAGCCGCCGAGCGACGGGCCGTCCGGGCCCAGCAGGACCGGCATGTCGCCGGTGTAGTCGACCGCGCCGACCGAGTACGGCGTGTCGTGGATGTTGGAGGGGTGCAGGCCCGCCTCGCCGCCGTCCGTGCGTGCCCAGCGCGGCTTCGGGCCGATCAGCCGTACCCCGGTGCGCGCCGAGTTGAAGTGGACCTTCCACTCGGCGGCGTAGAAGTCGTGGATGTCCTCCTCGGTGAAGAACTCGGGCGCGGCGTGCGGGCCTTCGGCCGCCGCGATGTGCCAGACGTCGTTGAAGGACGGGCGGTCGGAGTGCGGGACGTGCGCGCCCGGCGGCGTGGCCGCGCCGCCGTGGAGGACGTCGCCCGTACGCAGCTGACGGCCGCCGTGTCCCCCGAAGCGGCCCAGCGTGAACGTGGCCGCGCTGCCCAGGAAGTCCGGCACGTCCAGGCCGCCGCCCGCGAAGAGGACATAGGTGCGCAGGCCACGGTCGGCGGGCGCGCCGATGGCCAGCGACGCGCCCGCGGGGACGGTGAACGGCTCCCACTGCGCGGCCGGTTCGCCGTCCACCGTGACCGGCGCCGGCGCGCCCGTCACGCAGACCGTCGTCGCGTGGCTGAAGCGCAGCGTCGGGCCCTGGAGCGTGCACTCCAGACCGGGCGCGCCCTCGTCGTTGCCGAGCGACCGGTTCCCGAGACGGAAGGAGCGGTCGTCCATCGGCCCGGACGGTGGGACGCCGACCTGCCAGTAGCCGGTGCGGCCAGGCCAGTCCTGGACGGTGGTGAGGGTGCCCGATGCCATGACCTCGATACGTGGCGTGGGGTCGGCGATGGTCGCCAGGGTCGCGGTGGTGTGCCCGGCGGCCCGTACGGACGCGTCCGCGAGCGCCGCCCGCACCAGGCCCAGGTTCGTCTCGATGCCGTCGACGCGCGTCGCCGCCAGCGCGGAGTCCAGCCGGGCGAGGGCGTCGGCGCGATCGGTTCCGTACGCCACGACCTTGGCCAGCATCGGGTCGTACGCCGTTGTGATCTCCGTCCCCGTCTCGATCCACGCGTCGACGCGAACGCCCGAGGGATCCGAGGGACTCGGGGACTCCTGGGGGAGGGCCACCCGGGTCAGCAGCCCGGCACTCGGACGGTGGTCGCGGCTGGGGTCCTCGGCGTAGAGGCGCGCCTCCACGGCATGGCCGCGCGGTGCGCCGGGCTCTCGTACGACCGAGGTCTCGCCCTGCGCGAGGCGCAGCATCCACTCGACGAGGTCGACGCCGTAGATCTCCTCGGTCACCGGGTGTTCCACCTGGAGGCGGGTGTTGACCTCCAGGAAGTACGCCTCCTCGCGGGCCGCGTCGTACACGAACTCGACCGTGCCGGCCGAGCGGTAGTCGACCGATGCGCACAACTTCCGTGCGGATACGGCCAGTTGCAACCGTACGGCGTCGGTCAGGCCCGGCGCCGGGGCCTCCTCGACCACCTTCTGGTTGCGGCGCTGGAGCGAGCAGTCGCGGTCGCCGAAGGTGACGACCCGGCCCTCACCGTCGCCGAAGACCTGCACCTCGACATGGCGGGCGTGCTCGACGAGTCGCTCCAGGAAGACCCCGGCCGAGGAGAAGGAGGCCGCGGCGACGCGCTGCACGCGCTCCCACGCGTCGGCCAGGCCCTCGGCGTCGTACACCGCTTGCATGCCGATGCCTCCGCCGCCGCCCGTGGCCTTGAGCATGACGGGAAAGCCGATCCGGTCCGCGGCCACCAGCGCGGCGTCGAGCCCGGTCAGCAGCCCGGTACCGGGGGCAAGCGGCACGCCGGCGGCCTCGGCTGCGGCCCGTGCGGTGTGCTTCGCGCCGAAGAGCTCCAACTGCTCGGCGGTCGGCCCGACGAAGACGATCCCGGCATCCTCGCAGCGGCGTGCGAAGTCCGCGTCCTCGGAAAGGAAGCCGTAACCGGGGTGGATGGCGCCCGCGCCGGTGTCCTTCGCGGCTTTGAGTACGAGATCGGCGTCGAGGTACGACTCCTTGGCGGGCGCAGGCCCGAGCCGTACCGCCTCGTCGGCGAGCCGGACATGGGGCGCGGAGCGGTCGGGGTCGGAGAAGACCGCGACCGTACGCAGCCCGAGGCGGCGGGCGGTGCGGATGATGCGTACGGCGATCTCGCCGCGATTGGCGACCAGCAGCGTGTCGAAGGTCATGCCGTCGTCCCAATCGTCATCTCCACGGCGGTCGGCTCGAAGCCGTTGCAAGGGTTGTTGATCTGCGGGCAGTTGGAGACGAGGACCAGGACGTCCCTCTCGGCGCGCAAGGTCACCCGCAGCCCCGGGGCGGATATCCCGTCCACGATGCCGAGCGTGCCGTCCTTCTCGACGGGCACGTTCATGTACCAGTTGATGTTGGAGACCAGATCGCGCTTGCCGAGGCCGTAACGCGCGCCCTCCGCGAGGAAGTTGTCGACGCACGCGTGCTGCGACCAGGTGTGGTGGCCGTAGCGAAGGGTGTTGGACTCCTTGGAGCAGGCACCGCCGACTGTGTCGTGGCGGCCGCAGGTGTCCTCGGTGACGGTCATCAGCGGGGTGTGCTCGTTCGACATCAGCACGCTGCCCGTGGTGAGGAAGATGTTGCCCTGGGCGTGGACGGGTGTCGGCGGCGCTGTAGCGGACCGCGGTGTCATGGGCGTCGTAGACGAGGAAGTCCACGGCCTGGTTGCCGTGCAGATCGGTGATGGTCAGCTGCTCGCCGGCGCGGACGACGGCGGACCAGGCGGCGTGTGCGGGTACGACTGTCATGACTGGCCCCTTGCGGCAAGGAAATCGGCGGTGTTCGCGTAGGCGCGGCGGCCCTCGGGAGTGGCCTCCCAGAGCGGGTCGCCGGGCGTGGTGGGGGCGGCGCGCCAGGCCAGCACCTCCAGCGGGGTACTGACGTACGACGGGCGCGGGTCCAGCGGATGCGGGACGTTCGCGATCAGCACGGTCAGATCCTGCTCGGCGCGGAGCGTGACCGAGGCGCCGGGGCCTGCGGAGCCGGTGAATTCGAGGGTGCCGTCGTCGCGCACCTCCACGCCCTGGAAGAAGGAGAGGGAGGGCGGCAGATCGCGCGGCTCCAGGCCGTTCTTGAGCGCGGCGAGTGTGAGGAGCTCGCGGCCTGCGGGGG
The DNA here is from genome assembly GCF_030817355.1 of Streptomyces sp. V1I1. NCBI lineage: Bacteria > Bacillati > Actinomycetota > Actinomycetes > Kitasatosporales > Streptomycetaceae > Streptomyces > Streptomyces sp. V1I1. Next base: position 6,819,537 of record NZ_JAUSZH010000001.1, read on the forward strand.
ATGCGGACTGGGGGGTCCCGTCTCCGTACCGGTGGGTGTTCCGTACGAGGGTGGAGGTGCCGCACAGCGCGTCGTGGCGGCCGGCGGTGTCGGCGATCAGGGTCGCGAGTACTCGCCCCTGGTCGGACAGCAGGAGCCCGCCGGCGCGGAGGTAGGCGTTCCACTGGACCTTGACCGTGTCGGCGGCGTTGAGGCGTTCCCAGGGGCGGCCGTCGACGTACAGGAGCAGATGGGCGCAGGCGTCCCCGCCCGGGTCGGTGAGGCGCAGCTCAGTGCCCCGGGCGAGGACGCGGTGCGTGTAGTTGCCGCCGGCGACGGTCTCCGCCCACACCAGATACCCGGCCTCGCAGGGCGGCTCGGGCCAGTCGGTGGCAGGCACCACGGGCATGGCCTCGGCGCGTGCGCCCTCCTGGGCGCGGGCGTGATCGCGGGCCCCGTATGTCGTCCTCGTCGCGGTCGCCATGGCGGTGTGCCTCCTCCGGCTCGGCGGTCATTTCTGTCGCGCGACAGAAATTAGGGGGAGGGGAAGTCCGTGCCATTGCCCGTCCGTTGCCGGACGGTTACGGAACGCTCACCGTGATCGCGGCGCAGGGGGTGTCCGGGGTGTGTGCGACGATCGGCAGCATGAGCACCACCACGGGACGACGGGTCGGCCGGCCGCGCGCGACGCAGCGGCCGGACAGCGGGATGTCCGCGCGGGACGAACTCCTCCTGGCCGCAGCGGAGTTGTTCACCTCGAGCGGCTACGCGGCGACCACGACCCGGGCGGTCGCGGAGCGCGCGGGCATGCGGCAGGCGACGATGTACCACTACTTCAGCGGCAAGGAGGACCTGCTCGCTGAGCTCCTCGAGTCGACGGTGGCCCCGTCCCTGACGCTCGCACTCCGGCTGCTCGCGGACGACGCGCGCCCGGCGGAGGAACGCCTGTGGGAGCTGTGCCGCGCGGACGTGGAACTGCTGTGCGGCGGCCCGCACAACCTGGGCGCGCTGTACCTGCTCCCGGAGGTCCGGGGCGAACGCTTCACGAGCTTCCACCGGGTGCGGACGGACCTGAAGGCGGCATACGGGCAGCTGCTGGGGGCGACGGCGGCGGGGGGTGCGCTGGACAAGGGGGAGCGGGTGCTCCGTACGGACCTGGTGTTCGGGCTGATAGAGGGCGTGATCCTGGTGCACAGATCGGACCCGGAGAGGGCGGTGGGGGCGTTTGCGGGGGCGACGGCGGACGCGGCGCTGAGGATTGTGGGCGCGGTTCGGTAACGAGGGGCGGTTGGGTTTACCCCACTCCGCCCCCTTCCGAAACCGGGCGGTGCCCAGGCCTCGTTGCGACGCTGACCCTGTCCGGCCCGCACACGGCGTTTATGCGCCGCGGCCGTCGTAACGCTGTGCTCCCCGAGTCATCCGCCACCGCCACGCCGCTCCGAGTCCGACCGTGACCACCAGGAACAGCACGGTGAACCACTGGAAGTACCAGTGGCCGCCCGACGGGTCGTACACAGCGGCCCGCGGCCAGGCGAGGTTGACCGTCATCGCCAGTCCGTACACGAGGGCCAGTGCATTGACCGGCAGGCCCCAACGCCCCAGTGAGAACAGCGGTTTGCCCGCCTCGTCCAGGCCCGTGTCGCGGCCGTAGGTCCCGCGCAGGCGGCGGACCAGCATCGGGCCCGTCACCATCGCGTACGCCAGGTACAGCATCGCGATGCAGGTCGTGCCGATGGCGAGGAAGGCCTCCGGCGACGCGAGGTTGAGCAGACCGAGCGCTGCGGCCGCGGCGCCCACGACCAGGGCGGGTCCGGCCGGCATTCCGGTGCGCGGGGAGACCTTCGCGAGGCGGGCCGAGCAGGGCAGCACCCCGTCGCGCGCCATCGAGAAGAGCATCCGGGCTCCCGCCGTCTGGATGGCCAGAGTTGCCACGGCGATCGCGATCACCACATCGACGAGCAGCGCCTTGCCGACGCCGTCACCGAGGCTGCTGGTGAGCACATACGACAGACCCTCGGTCGCGAGCCGCCCGTCCGTCAGGCTCGGCGCGGCCAGTACCCCGCCGAGCAGCAGCAGCCCGCCGAGGACGCCCGCCGAGGCGAGTGCGAGCAGGATCGTGCGCGGGGCGGTACGGCGGGGGCTGCGGGTCTCCTCGCTCAGCTCGCCCGCGCTGTCGAAGCCGATGAGGACGTACGCCGCGGTGAAGGAGCCGATGAGCAGCGCGCCGATCGCCCCGCCCTGGCCGCCGGTGTGCAGGGTGACGCCCGGGCCGCGCTCGGAGTGGGTGAGGAGGAGTACGACGATCAGTACCGCCCCGATGATCTCGGCGGTCACACCGATGCGGTTCACCGCCGACATGACGCGGTTGTCGAGGAGGTTCACCAGCGTTGTAAGGGCGAGGAGTACGACCGCGAGCACCGCGGCGTTCGCGGCGCCCGAGGGCGTGATCGGCGACGGGTCGCCGCCGAACAGCTGGAAGCCGGACCAGATCGCCGGGAGTACGACCTGGAGTGCCAGGGCTGCCGCGGCGACCACGACCACCTGGCCGATCACCATGATCCAGCCCGCGAACCAGCCGAAGGACGGGGTGCTGAGCCGCGTCGACCACTGGTAGATCGCGCCCGACAGCGGGTAGCGGGCGGCGAGTTCGGCGAAACAGGCCGCGACGAGCAACTGGCCCACGAGCACGGCGGGCCAGGTCCAGAAGAAGGCCGCGCCGCCGAAGGAGAAGCCGAACGCGAAGAACTGGAAGACGGTGGTGAGGACTGAGATGAAGGAGAACCCGGCCGCGAAGGAGGCGTACCGCCCCATGCTGCGGTGCAGCTCCTGGCGGTAGCCGAAGCCGGCCAGCGCGGCTGCGTCGCCGCCCTGGCCCGTCTCCGGAGGATCGGGCCGTACGTCCGTGGTTGCGGTGGCGGTCATGGCAGCCCCTGTCGCTGTTTCCTGTCGGGTGACAGAAATTAGGGATGAGCTGTTTCACCGGCGTCACGCGCCCGTATCCGAACGGGGCCCAAGTCCTCACGCCCGAAAGATCTCCCACTCGACCAATCCGGGGCCGCTATTGCACCGAATCAACTCCGTCCCCGTCAGCTTTCCCTGGAGGGTGTGAAGTGAGCGTGTCCGTGTCTCCGGCGTCCCCAGCGTCCCCAGCGTCCCCAGCGTCCTCGGTGTCCGAGCGAACCGCGTCCGTCGACGCCCGGCGGTGGCCCGATGTGGCCACCCTGCCCCGGGCGCCCCGGATGCGGACGGCCGTCGCCGAACGGCTCGTCCGGCGTGCCGTCGGCAGGCTGCCGTTGCGGGTGCGCCTCGCCGGCGGCGCCCCGATCGGCCGGGGCGGACCGCTCATGGTGGTGCACGACCCGCACGCGTTCTTCCGGCGCATCGGCTCCGGCGGCCTCGTCGGCCTCGGCGAGTCGTACATGGCGGGCGAGTGGGAGGCCCACGACCTCGTCGGTGTGCTGACCGTGTTCGCCGAACACGCGGCCATGTTCGTCCCCGGGCCGCGCGGGCGGCTGCGCGGAGCCCGGCCGCCCCGGCAGCCTGCCGAACACCGCACCGACGACCTGCCCTACGACCTGCCCAATGACCTGCTCAACGAACTGTTCGCGCTCTTCCTCGACGAGACCCTCACTTACTCCTCCGCTCTCTTCCGCGGCTTCCCGGCAGAGCAGCACCTGCTCCCCGCCGCGCAGCACCGCAAGATCGACCGGCTGCTCGACCTGGCGGGGGTCGGCGCGGGCACTCAGCTGCTCGAAATCAGCACCGGCTCCGGCGAGTTGGCGATCCGGGCGGCACAGCGCGGCGCGCGCGTGCTGACCGTCACGCTCTCGCGGCAGCAGCAGGAACTGGCGCGGCGGCGCGTCCGCGAGGCCGGTCTTGAGCATCGCGTGACCGTCCTGTTGCGTGACTACCGCAAGGTGCTCGGCCGTTACGACGCGATTGTCAGCGTGGAGATGATCGAGGCCGTCGGCCAGGAGCACTGGCCGCAGTACTTCATGACGCTGGACCGGCTGCTGGCGCCCGGCGGCCGGGTCGCCCTCCAGACGATCACGATGCCGCACGAGCGGCTGACGGCCTCCCGTACCGCGTACGCCTGGACGCAGAAGTACATCTTCCCGGGCGGGCTGCTGCCATCGACCGAGGCGATCGGGCAGATCGTCACCCGCTGCACCGGGCTGCGGCCGGCCGAGCGGGTCCGCTTCGGCCCGCACTACGCCGAGACGCTGCGGCTGTGGCGTGAACGCTTCACGCAGCGCGCCGCCGACGTCGAAGCTCTCGGCTTCGACGAGACCTTCCGCCGGATGTGGACCTTCTATCTCGCCAACTCGGAGGCCGGTTTCAGCGCGGGCTGTCTGGATGTGCAGCAAGTGCTGCTGACCAAGGAAGAGATGGCCTCCTGAGCCGCGCGGATCAGTCCAGGCCGCGCGCACGCTCGAACCGCGCCCGCCCCTCCGCCACTTCCACCAGCGGGTCCGGGTAGTCGAGCCTGGCCCGTTCCAGGCCGTCGAGCTTCCAGGGCTCGTGGACAGCGGCTCCGGCCAGCTGCGCGAGCTCCGGGACCCAGCGGCGTACGTAATCCCCGTGCGGGTCGAACCGCTTCGCCTGCGCGAGGGGATCGAGGACGCGGTTGGGGCGGGTGTCGGTCCCGGTGCCCGCCGCCCACTGCCAGTTGAGCTGGTTGCTGGCGATGTCCCCGTCCACAAGGAGGTCCAGGAAGTGGCGGGCGCCGATGCGCCAGTCCATGTACAGGGTCTTGGTGAGATAGCTCGCCGCCAGCAGCCGCGCGCGGCCCGGAATCCACCCCTCGTACCGCAGCTGGCGCATCGCCGCGTCCACAATCGGGCAGCCGGTCCTGCCGTCCTTCCAGGCGGCGATCTCCTTCTCGTCCCTGCGCCAGTGGTCGCCGCGGGCACGGTAGTCGGCGTGGGCCGCATCGGGCCGGGCGGCGAGGACCTGGTGGTGGAAGTCCCGCCAGGCCAGCTGCCGTACGAACGCGTCCGAGCCCGGGCCGCCCTTGCCGCGTGCTCTCTGGACGACTTCGGCGGCGGAGAGCGTGCCGAAGTGGAGATGGGGCGAGAGCCGGGAGGTCGCGTCGCCCGGCAGATCGTCGTGCCGCCGCTCGTACGCCGCGATGCCGCCGCCCTTGTCGGGGAGCCAGCCGCTCAGTTGCCGTCGGGCCTCCGGCTCACCGCCCCTGGCGAGCCCGGGCGACACCCCGGCAACCGCGGTGCGCCGCGGCAGCGGATGGCCGGCGAGCTCCGGGACCGGCACGGTGCGCGGCGCGGCCATTGCCTCACGCGGCCCGGCCGCCTCCCATCTGCGGAAGTACGGCGTGAACACCGCGAAGTGGTCGCGTCCTGTGGGCGTCACGTGCCCCGGTGGCAGCGCGGTGATCACCCCGTCGTGGACGTGCAGGGCGCACCGGACCGCCTCCAGCGCCTCGCGCAGTCGCGCTTCCCTGCGTACGGCATAGGCGCTGACGCCACCCGCGATATGCACCGAGCGGGCCCCGCTCTCGGCGACCACCCGGCAGACCTGCTCGGTGACTTCGCCGGTACGGATCACCAGCCGGCCGCCGCGCTCGCGCAGCCCGGCGTCCAGCGCGGCCAGGCAGTCGGCAAGAAAGGCGCGGCGGTTGGGCACGTCGAAGCCCGCCCGGTGCACGCCCCGGTCGAGCACGAACAGCGGCACCACCGCATCGGCGCCGCGCAGGGCCGCGCGCAGCGCCGGCTGGTCGTGGAGCCGCAGATCGGAGGTGAAGAGCATGACCGCAACGCTCATGAGCCGTCCTTCCTCGGGTGGGAAGTGCATCAGGCGGGGAAATGCAGCAGTCGGCGAAATGCATCCAGGGGAACGGGTATCAGGCGGGAACGGGCATCAGAACGCGCATCAGGTGGGGAAGCCCATCAGGTGGGGAAGCGCATCAGGTGGGGAAGCGCATCAGGGCGAGCGGATCGGTGGTCGGCTCGGGGGAGCCGCCCGCCGGTTCGACGGTCAGGCCCATGCCCGAAGCCGCGCCCACCGGTCCGTCCATAAGTACGGCGTTGTCGGTGACGGCGGGGTCCATCAGACCGGCGGGACGCATCTTTCCCCCGTCCTCGAACCAGAGTTGGTAGACCTTGCCCTGCGGCGGCTTGGGCAGCCCGGAGGTGAGGAAGGCCGCTTTGTTCCTGCTGTGCGAGACGACGACCGTGCCGCGTGCCCCCTCCGGCAGTTTCGAGCTGCTCACCCTGGCGTCGGGCGCGGCGAGCACCGAGGCCAACTCCTCGGCCTGCCGCTGCGAGCGCTGAGCCTCCTCGCGTGCGTCCCGAGCTTCCTGGTGCTGCCAGGCGGCGACCCCGCTGAAGGCGACGGCGGCGGCGAGACAGGCCGCCAGCACGAAGCGCGACGCCGCCCGGCCGCGGCGGGCGGCACCTCGGTGGGCCCGCGAGACGCGGGGCGGCTCCTGGCGCTCGGCGGAGATCTTCCTCAGCACGTGCTGCTTGAGCGCAGGCGGCGGCGTCACAGCCATGGCGAGTCCCAACTTGCCGACGGTGGCGGCCAGTTCGCGCACCTCCTGGGCGCAGGCCGGGCAGAGCAGAAGGTGCCGTTCGAACTCTGCGCGCTCGTCGGGCGACAGCGCGTGCAGCACGTAGGCGCCGGTCAGCGTGTGCAGATCAGCGGCGTTCATGCGCTCACCCCCAGGCAGTCGCGCAGCCGGATGAGCCCGTCGCGCAGTCGTGTCTTGACCGTGCCGAGCGGCACGGAGAGCAGTTCGGCCACTTCCCGGTAGGCCAGCCCTCGGTAGTACGCGAGTGTCACCGACTGCCGCTGCAGCTCGGTCAGGCCGCGCAGACAGCGCCGTACCTGCTCACGCTCCAGCCGGGCCTCGACCTGTTCGGTGACCTCGTCGTAGGCGGGGGTCTGCTCGAGCAGTGCCGCCCGCCGCTCTCGGTCGGTGGCGGCCTGGGCCGACCGGACCCGGTCCACGGCGCGGCGGTGGGCGAGCGTGAGTATCCAGGTCATCGCCGATCCGCGGGACGGCTGGAAGCGCGCCGCGGTACGCCACACCTCGATCAGCACCTCCTGCGTCACCTCCTCGGACTGGGCCGGGTCACGCAGCACGGCGCGCACCAGCCCCAGGACCGGACCGCAGACCGCGTCGTACACCCGGGAGAAAGCCTCCTGGTCGCCTCGGGCCACCAGCCCGAGCAGCTGCTGCAGATCGGGCCCCGCCGAGGCGGGTCCGCCGATGTGTACGGCTTGGTTCACGCGGCTTTCCTCCACTGTGCGGGCATGTCGTCCGGACAGATTCCACCAGGCATTCGGAGCCCATGGAGCGGCGGATTGGTCCGGGTCCGCAGATGGTTGCACGTGACCGGATGACGGTCGGCGGCGAGGCGGCTATCCGGGCGTGAGCCGCCAGTTGGGCGCATGGCGTTGGCAAGGGCGGACTTGGGCCCTGGTCGTCGACAAAGCCCCCCGCTGCTTGGCGAAAACCCCACACCTCATCGCAAAAGTCCCCGGCTGCATCGCAAACGTCCCCGGCCGCATCGCAAAAGCCCCCGCCGCATCGCGCAACCGGGGGCCAAGAGGAGCGAGCGTCAGGCCGCCTTCTCCTGTTCGCGCTCCACCTGTTCGTTCCACTCGCGCTTGACCGCGCGCCACGCCTCGTCCGACTGGCCGAGCCGCCAGTACCCCGAGATCGACAGCTGCTCGCGCGGAATCTGCCGGTCCAGCCGCAGATGGCGGCGCAGCTCCTTCACGAAGCCCGCCTCGCCGTGGACGAACGCGCAGACGTCGCCCTCGGGGAAGTCAAGCGCGCTCACCGCCGCCGCCAGCGCCTCGCCCACCGGCCGCGCCCCGCGGTGCAGCCAGTTGATCTCCACTCCGTCCGGCGTGACGATCTTCTGCTCCTCCTCGGGGCCCGTGACCTCGACGAAGGCATGGACGTGCGCGCCCGCCGGCATCCGCTCCAGCGACGCGGCGATGGCGGGCAGCGCGCTCTCGTCGCCCACCAGCAGATGCCAGTCGGCCGCCGGGTCCGGGGCGTAGCCGCCGCCAGGGCCCTGGATCCGGATCGTGTCGCCCACGCGCGCCGTCGCCGCCCACGGGCCCGCGAGGCCCTCGTCGCCGTGGACCACGAAGTCGACCGCGAGCTCACGGTGGGCCGGGTCCCAACTCCGTACCGTGTAGGTGCGGTTGGCGGGCCACTGCTCGCGCGGGAACTCCTCGCGGATCCGCTCGATGTCGAACGGCTCCGGATACGTCACGCCCACGGGCGCGAACAGCAGCTTGATGTAGTGATCGGTGAACCCGTCGAGACCGAATCCGGCCAGCCCCTCACCGCCGAGGACGACACGCACCATGTGCGGGGTGATCCGCTCGGTGCGCACCACTCGCGCCTCGTAGGGCTTCGGTGCCTTGCGGGCCGGTCGTTCTGCCACGGCGGTCTCCCCTGGGCTCGTGCGCTGCTTAGGCTAGCCTAAGTTAACACCTCAGCGCTGGAGTGTGGACAGCAGCCGCGTCAGGGCGCCGCCGAGCCCCCACTGGGCGGCCAGCTCGTCGAGCGTCGCCGGATCTCGGGGCTCGGAGGGCAGCGCGGGGTCGAAGTCGGGCAGCGGCACGTCGGACGCGACCCGTACGACCTGCGGCGCGACCGCGACGTAGTCCCTGGCCTCGTCCAGCCGCTTGCGCTGCGAGGGCGTCAGCTTCGCGGTCCTGTCGTCGACGGCGGACATGATCCCGGCCAGATCGCCGAAGGTGTCCAGCAGCTTGGCCGCGGTCTTCTCGCCGATCCCGGGCACGCCCGGCAGCCCGTCGCTCGGGTCGCCGCGCAGCAGCGCCAGGTCGATGTACCCCGGGCCGTCCACGCCGTACTTCTCGCGCAGCCATGCCTCGTCCGTCACCTGGAGCGTCCCGACGCCCTTGAGCGGATACAGCACCCGCCGCCGGCGCGCGTCGTCGACCAGCTGGAACAGGTCGCGGTCGCCGGTGACGATGTCGACGGGGCCGGTCGCACGCCCGGTGAGGGTGCCGATGACGTCGTCCGCCTCATACCCGTCGGCCCCGACGCGCGCGATGCCGAGCGCGTCGAGCACGTCCATGATCACCGGGACCTGGGGAGTCAGGGTGTCCGGGATCTCCTCCTCGTCAGGACCCGTCTGCGTCTCCACGGCGACGCGATGCGCCTTGTACGAAGGGATCAGCTCCACCCGCCATTGCGGCCGCCAGTCGTTGTCCCAGCAGGCCACAAGGTCGTCGGGGCGATGGTCCTGGACCAGCCGCGCGATGAAGTCGAGCAGCCCGCGCACGGCGTTGACCGGGGTGCCGTCGGGGGCCCGGACCGAATCCGGGACCCCGAAATAGGCGCGAAAGTACAGGGAAGCGGTGTCGAGGAGCATCAGGCGTCGCGTCACAGACCTGATGATGCCGCACCCCACTGACAGCCACCCCCGCGCCGCCCTCGTGCGATGGATCGCCGCCCTCGTGAGGTGGATCACTGTTGCGTTTGCTCCTGGAAAGGCCAGGGAAGGCGCGGGCCCGGAGCGGACCCCGTGGCGATTTCACCAAATTCGCCGGGAAAGAAGCGGGCCGAACCCGCCCTGCTCCACGGCCCTTCCCCTGCCTTCGGCGGGGAGACCCCATGCGGGGGCTGGCGGGCCGTTTCGGTTCAACGCGTGAGGTGTATGTGTCCAGGCTGCAAGCCGAGCACTTGTACAAAGTGTTCGGCAGACGACCCGACGAAGCGGTACGCAAGCTCGAAGGCGGCAGTGACCGCGACGAGCTGCGCACCGACGGTACGACAGCAGCGGTGATCGACGCCTCGTTCGCCGTCGAGCCGGGTCAGATATTCGTCGTCATGGGTCTGTCCGGGTCCGGCAAGTCCACCCTGCTGCGCATGCTGAACGGGCTGCTCGAACCCACCGCCGGACGCGTCCTCTTCGACGGCCAGGACCTGACCGCCCTGAGCCCCCGCGAGCTGCGCACCGTACGCTCCGCCAAGATCAGCATGGTGTTCCAGCACTTCGCGCTCTTCCCGCACCGCAGCGTGCTGGAGAACGCCGGATACGGCCTCGAAGTGCAGGGCGTCCCGCGCCCCGAGCGCGACCGGCGCGCCGCCGAGGCCCTGGAGCTGGTCGGTCTGGCCGGCTGGGAGAAGTCCTGGCCCGACGAACTCTCCGGCGGTATGCAGCAGCGCGTCGGGCTCGCCCGCGCGCTCGCCACCGACGCCGATCTGCTGCTGATGGACGAGTCCTTCAGCGCGCTCGACCCGCTGATCCGCCGAGATATGCAGGACCAGCTCCTCGAACTGCAGCAGCGGCTGAAGAAGACCATCGTCTTCATCACTCACGACCTCAACGAGGCCATGCGCCTCGGCGACCGGATCGCGGTGATGCGGGACGGCAGGATCGTCCAGCTCGGCACCGCCGAGGACATCCTCGTCACCCCGGCCAACGACTACGTCGCCTCCTTCACCCAGGACGTCGACCGCTCCCGGGTGCTCACCGCCGGCGCGATCATGGCCGACCCGCAGACGGTGTACGGCACCTGGACGGACAGCGGCAAGGAGCTGCGTAACGCCAGGGACGTGCTGGCCGCCGCGCCCGTCACCGTCCGTGCCGACACCCCGATCATCGAGCTGTTCACGCCCTGCTCCAGCAGCGGCGTCGCCGTCGCCGTTATCGACGACGAGGGGGAGCTGATCGGCGTCGTACCGCGCGCACGGCTGCTCGCGGTCCTCGGCGAGCCGATGACCCCGGCAGCGATTCCGCCGCAGACCGCGGGCCCCGCGCAGGGTGTCGCCAAGGAGGTGGCCAGTGCCTAGGCTCCATCTCGGCGACTGGGTCGACGGCGGCGTCGACTGGCTCCAGTCCCATCTCTCCTGGCTGTTCGACGCCATCAGCTCGCTCGTCACCGGCATGTACGACGGCATCGACGCCGTACTGTCCGGCCCCGAGCCGCTGCTCTTCGCGGGCATACTCGCCGTCGTCGCCTGGTGGCTGCGCGGCCTGTCCGCGGGGGTCCTCGCCTTCGCCGGTTTCGCGCTCATCGACTCCATCGAGCTGTGGGACGACGCGATGGCGACCCTCTCGCTGGTGCTCGTCGCCACCATCGTCACGCTGGTGATCGCGATCCCGCTCGGCGTCTGGGCCTCCCGCTCCAACACGGTCAGCCAGATCACCCGGCCGGTGCTCGACTTCATGCAGACCATGCCGGCGATGGTCTATCTGATCCCCGGCGTCATCTTCTTCGGCGTCGGCGTGGTCCCCGGCATCATCGCGACGATCGTCTTCTCCCTGCCGCCCGGCGTACGGATGACCGAGCTCGGCATCCGCCAGGTCGACAACGAGCTCGTCGAGGCCGCCGAGGCCTTCGGCACGACTCCGCGCAACACCCTGCTGCGCGTCCAGCTCCCGCTCGCCCTGCCCACGATCATGGCCGGCATCAACCAGGTGATCATGCTCGGCCTGTCCATGGTGGTCATCGCCGGCATGGTCGGCGGCGGCGGCCTCGGCGCCGCCGTCTACCGGGCCATCGGCAATGTCGACGTCGGTCTCGGCTTCGAGGCCGGAATCTCCATCGTCATCCTCGCCATGTACCTGGACCGGATGACCGGCGCGCTGGGCCGCCAGGTCTCGCCGCTCGGCCGCCGCGCCCTCGCCAAGGCGAAGTCCCTGACCGGCGGGCGGAAGATCTGGAACCACCGTCCGCAGCCTGCCCTCGCCGTCGTGGGCGTCGTCGTCCTCGCGCTCGTCGCGGGCGGCATGGGCATGTTCGGCAAAGCCAAGTCCGCAGGCGCCTCGGACGCCTCGAACGTCGGCCAGGGCAAGAAGGTCTCCATCGGCTACATCCCCTGGGACGAGGGCATCGCCTCCACCTTCCTCTGGAAGGAAATGCTGGAGCGGCGCGGCTACGAGGTCGAGACCAAGCAGCTGGAGGCCGGAGCGCTCTACACCGGTCTGGCCGGCGGCCAGGTCGACTTCGAGACCGACTCCTGGCTGCCCGTCACCCACGCCCAGTACTGGAAGAAGTACCAGAGCAAACTGGAAGACGTGGGCTCCTGGTACGGCCCCACCTCGCTGGAGCTCTCCGTCCCCTCGTACATGAAGGGCATCGACTCCCTGGAGGACCTCAAGGGCAAGTCGGGCCAGTTCAAGGGCCGGGTCATCGGCATCGAGCCGAGCGCCGGAATGATGGGCATCCTCAAGGACAAGGTCCTGAAGGACTACGGCCTGGAGGGTGAGTACAAGGTCGTCGACGGCTCGACGCCCGGCATGCTGGCCGAGCTGAAGCGTGCGTACGACAAGAAGGAGCCCATCGTCACCACGCTGTGGTCGCCGCACTGGGCGTACAGCAGCTACGACCTGAAGAAGCTCAAGGACCCCAAGGGTTCCTGGGGCAAGGGCGACGGCGTGCACACCCTGGCCCGCAAGGGCTTCTCCGCCGAGAACCCGCAGGTCGGCAAGTGGCTCAAGAACTTCAAGATGACCGAGAAGCAGCTCACGGACCTTGAAGCCAGGATCCAGACGACGGGCAAGGGCAAGGAGCAGGACGCGGTCCGCGCCTGGCTCAAGGAGTACCCGGGCCTCGCCGACAAGTGGACTCCCCTCGCCAGAGTTCAGCAGTGAAGGCCTGGATGAAGCAGAACCCGGGCATCGCGGAAAAGATGGCTCCGCAGTAGCCCGCGACATGCACAAGGGGTGGCCCCGCCAGTGGCGGAGCCACCCCTTGTGGCTTTCCGGTCTGCGGGCCGGCCGGCCCGCACAGGGATGGACTTGCAGGGAAGCCCGGGCAGGAAGCTGCGTAAGGTGAGACTGGACCAGGGAAGGGGAGCCCGGCAGATGGACGCGAAAGGCGCGAAGGACGCGATGGACGCGATGGATGCGATGGGCCCGAAGGACCCGAAGGAGACCGAACCCCTTCGGGTGGGCGCTGCTGTGCGCAGGCGCCGCCGTGCCCTGGACCTCACGCTCGCCGCGGTCGCGGCGCGCAGCGGCCTCTCCGTGCCCTTCCTCAGCCAGGTCGAGAACGAGCGGGCCCGCCCCAGCATGCGCTCCCTCCAGCGGGTCGCGGACGCCCTGGAGACCACGCCCGGCCGGCTGCTCGCCGCGTCCGACGCAGCGCGCACCGTCAATGTCGTACGCGCGGCAGCAGAAGGGGCACGGCCGCCGGGCACGAGGCCCCGTCGGCTCGTGCGGGGGCACCATCAACTGCAAGCCCTGGAATTCACCGGGGAGCATGATCCAGGACGCGAATTCCAGCACCGCAACGACGAGCTGATGTACGTCGCCGACGGCGCCGCGGAGGTCGAGGCGGAGGGCCGCGCCTACCGGCTGGCGCGCGGCGACACCCTCTTCCTCTCCGGTGGCGTACGGCACCGGTGGCGCGCCACCGCCCCCGACACCCGGATCCTCGTCGTCTCGGTCGCCGACCACATCGACGACGCGGGCCCCGAGCCCCGGCGCTGAGGGCGGCCGCGTGCGCGTCGTGTCGCTGGTGCCCTCGCTGACCGAGGCCGTGGCCGTCAGCGCGCCCGGACGGCTGGTCGGGGCCACCGACTGGTGCAGCCACCCCGCCGAGCTCGCTGTCGTACGGATCGGGGGCACCAAGAACCCGGACGTGGCGGCGGTGATCGGGCTACGGCCCGATCTGGTGATCGCGAACGAGGAGGAGAACCGCGCGCCCGATCTGGCCGCGCTGCGGGCTGCGGGCATAGAGGTGCTGGAGACGGAGATACGCGACCTGGAGCAGGCGTTCCGCGAGCTGGAGCGGGTGCTGGCAGCCGTCTGCGGGCAGGCCCGGCCGCGCTGGCTGGACGAGGCGCGGCAGGCGTGGTCCGCGATCGCGCCGGTGGGCGAGTGGCGGGCGGTCGTGCCGGTCTGGCGGCGGCCGTGGATGGTGCTCGGCCGCGACACCTTCGCCGGTGATCTGCTGGCCAGGCTCGGCGTTCGGAACGTGTACGCGGGGCACGCCGAGCGCTATCCACGCATCCCGGTGGACGAACTGCGGGACAGCGGCGCCCAGCTGGCGGTCCTGCCCGACGAGCCGTACCGCTTCGCGGCGGACGACGGGCCCGAGGCCTTTCCGGCGATGCAGGCCGCGCTGGTCAGTGGCCGGCATCTGACCTGGTACGGGCCGTCGCTGGCCCAGGCGCCTTCGGTGCTCGGCGCGGCGCTGCGACGAGCAACCCGGCAGCTGGGCTGAAACCTGCCCGTGCCACCGGCTGGGGGCGGGCGGACCGATCGTCGTAGCGGCGAGGGCCGGACGGGACCACATGGTTGACAGGTGGTCAGAGAATCCGGTGACCGCCGGATGTCGGGCTTCCGCACCGCCGCAAACCTGCTAGCTGTGAACGCGGTAGCGAAGCAGACATGCCATGAACTCCCCAGAAACACCGGGTTGAGTCTCGGCTCTCACATGCCCTCAAGAAAGGTCCGGGATGCCCAAACTTTTCGGTATCGCCCTCCTTGCGCTCGTGCTTGCGGCCGCATCACCGACCCCCGCGATGGCCAAGGCGCCCGCACAGTCCGACCAGATCCCCGGCGGGTACATCGTGACCCTCAAGGACACAGCCGCCCCCGAGGGTGTCGATATGAACGAGGCTGTGGACGCGGCTGTCGAGCAGGCATCCACCCTGGGTGCCAGGGTGCAGCACGTGTACCGCTACGCCCTTCACGGCTACTCGGCGTCCATGAGCCCCAGCGTCGCAGCCAAGCTCGCCGACGACCCCCGGGTGAGTTCGGTGGAGCCCGACCGGGTGGTGCATGCCACCGCCCAGTCGACCCCGACCGGCGTGGACCGGGTGGAGGCCGACCAGAGCCCCACCGCGGCCATCGACGGTGTGGACACCCAGGTGAACGCCGACGTCGCAGTCATCGACACCGGGATCGCCCCGAACCACCCCGACCTGAACGTGTACCGGGCCGGCGGCAAGAGCTGCTGGCTGTCCTTGCTGCCCCCCTCCGACTTCCACGGCCATGGCACGCATGTCGCCGGAACCATCGGCGCCCTGGACAACGGCACCGGCGTGGTCGGTACGGCACCGGGCGTCCGGCTCTGGCCGGTGCAGGTGCTCAGCCCCCTCGGCAGCGGCAGCACCTCGAACGTCATCTGCGGCATCGACCACGTCACCGAGCACGCCGACGAGATCGAGGTTGCCAATATGAGCCTGGGCGCATCGGGCACCGACGACGGCAACTGCGGCAAGACCAACAAGGACGCCATGCACCAGGCGATCTGCAATTCCGTCGCCGCCGGCGTCACGTACGCGGTGGCGGCCGGCAACGACCACTCAGACGCCAAGAACATGATCCCCGCCGCATACGACGAAGTGATCACCGTCAGCGCCCTCGCCGACTTCAACGGCAAACCGGGGGGTCTTGCCCAGCCGACGTGCCGCATCGACGTGGACGACACCTTCGCCAACTTCTCCAACTACGGCTCCGACATCGACCTGATCGCGCCGGGCGTGTGCATCCGCTCCACCTCCAACACCGGCGGCTACACGACGATGTCCGGCACATCGATGGCCGCGCCCCACGTCGCGGGTGGCGCAGCCCTGTACCTGGCCAACAACCCCGCCGCATCGCCCCAGACCGTCAAGGCGGCTCTGCAGGCTGCCGGAAGCTTCGACCGGACCTGGCCCTCCCAGGACGGCGACGGCACCAAGGAGCCCCTGCTCAAACTCACGAACTTCTGACGGCGGCCGTCCTTCTGACGGCCGTCACCTGAATCATGATGTGGGCGCGCACCGGCATCGGTGCGCGCCCACACCCGTCGAGCCGGTCTTCACAGGCGCTGCGAGCAGCGCTCCGCCGAACAGGCCGCGCAGCGTACGGACGCCGGTCACCGCCCATGCGGCGACGAGGAAGGCGTACAGGCCGACCGCGAGCCATTCGATGGCCACCAGGCCGGTGTTGCGCGCAAGGCCCTCCGCGCCGGTCACGCAGGTGCCGACCGGGAAAGTGAAGGCCCACCAGGTCAGCGCGAACGGCATGCCGTCGCGCGCGGCCCGCACGACCATCGCACCGGCAAGCGCCAGCCACATCAGTGCGAAGCCCATCACGGGGATGCCGTAGATCACGGCGAAGGCGGCGAGCCCTTCGGCATACGGAGCCTGGATCGCGCCCGGGGCCACATCCGCCAGCTTGCCGACCGCGGTGGTCGACTGGCCGAGCGGGCCGAGCACCAGGAAGAGGGTGGGGGTGAGCGCGAGGGGCAGCGGGCCGTGGTGGACCAGCCGGGCGAAGACCATCGGCAGGATGAGCAGCGAGGCCAGCAGGCTGACCCCGAACATCGCATAGCTCGCCAGCAGCATCGTCTCCCGCCACTGCCCGGCCGGCAGATGCGGGACCAGGAGAGGGCCGAAGGACGCGGAGACCATCGGGGCGACGACGGGCAGCAGCCACACGGGTGAGGCAGTGCCGGGTGCGACCTTGTGGCATACGACCATCAGATACGGGACGACTACGGCGGCGGCGAGCCCTGTGAGGGTGCCCGCGCAGAAGAGCGCGGTCGCCGTCGCCACGGCAGCGGGTTCGCCGATCACGTCCTGGCCCATGGTCAGGGTGCCGATACCGACGGCCAGCAGCGCCATCGACAGGCAGCCGTAGAAGGGCGCGACCGCCGGGTCGAGGAGGTGGGCGCGGGCCTGGTCGCGGTGGTAAGCCCAGTGCGCGGCGCGGGCGGCCAGGACGACGGCCAGTAGCGCGGCGGAGAGCGTCCACACCGCGGTGCAGGCCGTCCGCAGGCCGGGGATGCCGAGGGGCAGGGCGGCGCCGGCGTTCGCGACGATGGCGGTGCCCATGACGGTCGCGTACCAGTTGGGGCCGAGGTGGCGGAGGGCGGGCAGCCGTACGGTGGTGAGGGTGGACGCGGCAGTGCGGCGGCGGGGGTGGGGCTGCACGGCGGTGACCATGTCTTCACTCTCACCTGGGCCTGGACTCCCCACCAGGGATCTCTCACCTATGGGCCCATAAGCTGGATTTATGACCGACGAGGATGAACAGCGGGTGCCGTTGGCGCACCGGGTACCGGACCTGGGCGCGCTCGAACTGCTGCTGGCCGTCGCGCGGCACGGCAGCCTGGGGCGGGCGGCGCGCGAGCTCGGCATTACCCAGCCGGCCGCGAGCAGCCGGATCCGCTCGATGGAGCGCCAGCTGGGGGTTGCGCTGGTCGACCGCTCCCCGCGCGGGTCCCGGCTGACGGACGCGGGGGCGCTGGTCACGGACTGGGCGCTGCGGGTCGTGGAGGCGGCGGAGGCGTTCGACGCGGGGGCGCAGGCGCTGCGAGGACGGCGCGATTCGCGGCTGCGAGTGGCGGCTTCGATGACCATCGCGGAGTACCTGCTGCCGGGGTGGCTGATCGCGCTCAGGGCCGGGCGCCCCGGCACGGCGGTCTCGCTGCTGGCCGGGAACTCCGCGGCGGTGGCTCAGCGCCTGCTCGCGGGCGAGGCGGACCTGGGCTTCGTGGAGGGCCTGTCCGTGCCGGACGGCCTCGACGGAGCGGTCATCGGCCACGACCGCCTTCTGGTGGTCGTGGCCCCGAGCCACCCATGGGCTCGCCGCCGCGCCCCGCTGACCCCGGCGGAGCTGGCCGCCGCGCCGCTGATCCTGCGCGAACGGGGCTCGGGCACCCGCCAGGTCCTCGACTCGGCCCTGTCCGCCTGCGGCGGCCTGGCCGAACCGCTGCTCGAACTCGCCTCGACGACGGCGGTCAAGGCAGCGGCGGTGAGCGGTGCGGGCCCGGCGGTCCTGAGCGAACTGGCGATCGCGGAGGAACTGACGGCGCGGCGCCTGACGAGCATCCCGCTGGCCTCGGTCGACCTCCGGCGCGCTCTCCGGGCGGTCTGGCCGACGTCACACCGGCCGACGGGTCCGGCGAGGGATCTGCTCACGCTGACGAGGGGACGCCCGACGTCCGGCTGACGCCGGATCCCCGGGGCACGGGTCGCCTGCGGCGGGCTTGTTCCCCCCGCCCCTTCCCGAACTGGGGGCAAGCCCCCAGCCCCGCCCCCTACGCCCTGCGGGCGTGGGGGACCCCCAGTACGCCCTTCGGGCGTGTCCTCAATCGCCGGACGCGCTGCATTTGCAGCCCCTTGGGGGTCCCCCCGGACGAAGTCTGGGGGAGTTTGAGGCGCGGGGTCCGGGACGGAGCCCCAGTTACGGGAAAGGCCCCGTCACGGCCTCGCCGCGGCGACCAGCGCCGACATCACCCGCATGTCGTCCCCCGCCTCCGGATGCCACTGGACCCCCAGCGCCCACCCCGCCCCCGACAGCTCCACCGCCTCCAACGTGCCGTCCTCCGCATGCGCGCTCGCCACGAGGGTGTCGGCCAGGCGATCCACCGACTGGTGGTGGTACGTGGGCACCGACGACTCCTCCGGGACGATCTCCGCGTACCGCGTCCCCGGGACCGGCTTGACGGTGTGGGCGCCGAAAACGCCCACACCCCCGACGTGCCCGTCCAGGTGCTGGACCAGCGTCCCGCCGAGCGCCACGTTCAGCAGTTGCAGGCCCCGGCAGATCCCCAGCAGCGGCGTCCCGGACGCCAACGCCGCCCGGATCAGGGAGAGTTCCCACGCGTCCCGGTCCCGCGCCGGCGGGCCCGTACGCTCGTCGGGCTCGGCTCCGTACCGTACGGGCTCGACATCCGCTCCGCCCGCGATCACCAGGCCGTCCAGCCGGGACACGACCGGCTCGGCCTGCGCCGGGTCGTCGGGCGGGAGGAGTGCCGCGAGGCCGCCGGCCGCCTGGATCAGGCGGGGGTATCCGGCCGGCAGCAGCGCCGCGGGCATCTCCCACACGCCCCACGCGGCCGGCTCCAGGTACGTGGTGACGCCGATGAGCGGCTTGGACACAGTGACTCCGTTCTGTTCCGTTCCCTTGCGTCCTGTTTCTGGTTCAGTCCCGTTCGAGTTCGGCCTCGGCCGCCGCCAGCGCCGCGAACTCCTCCTCCGGAGCCCGCGCCACCAGATGATGGCGACTGTAGATCGCGAAGTAGGCGAGTGCGACGGCGTAGACGCCCAGCGCGATGAAGGCCGCGTCCCTGTCCACCAGGAACGTCGCCACCAGCGCGGACAGCGCAAGGATGAAGGCGACGGACGAGGTGAGTGTGCCGCCGGGCGTGCGGTACGGGCGCGGGAGCTCCGGCTCGCGGCGGCGCAGCACGATGTGCGACAGGGCCATCAGCGCGTAACTGATCGTCGCGCCGAAGACCGCGATGTTCAGCATCCGCGCGCCGTTGCCCGTCCCCGCCGCCAGCGCGAAGCCGATCGCCCCGGGGATCAGCAGCCCGAGGTACGGCGACTTGCGCCGGCTGGTGAGGGAGAGGAAGCGCGGGAGATAGCCAGCCCGGGAGAGCGCGAAGAGCTGGCGCGAGCCCGCGTAGATGAGCGAGAAGAAGGACGCAACCAGGCCCGCCAGGCCCGCGTAGTTGACGAAGCGGCTCAGCGGCGTCGGATCGCCGCTCCCCTGCAACGCCACCACCAGCGGATTTCCGGCCTCCTGGATCGCGGCGGAGCCCTGCGCGCCCGTCGCGGCGAAGAACGTCAGCACGGCCAGCAGCACCAGAACCCCCATTGAGATGGCGAGCGCCCGCGGCATCGAGCGCACCGGGTCCTTCGCCTCCTCCGCCGCCAGCGGCACGCCCTCGACACCGAGGAAGAACCACATGCCGAAGGGGAACGCCGCCCAGATGCCGAGCAGGCCGAACGGCAGCCAGGAGCCCGAGCCGAACGCGTCCTTGTCGACGGGGATGTCGTCCAGACCGCCCGCGCTGAAGTCCGTGAACGCGCCGACCGCGAAGATCAGCAGCGCCGCGACCGCGATCGCCGTCACCACCAGGCTGAAGCGCAGCGCCTCGCCGACGCCCCACAGATGGATGCCGATGAAGATCGCGAAGCAGGCGAGATAGACCGGCCAGCCGGACTCCAGGCCGAACAGGCCGAGCGATTCGACGTAGTCGCCGATGAAGATGGCGATCGCCGCGGGCGCGAGTATGTACTCGATGAGGATCGCGGTGCCGGTCAGGAACCCGCCCCAGGTGCCGAGCGCGCGACGGGCGAAGCCGTAGCCGCCGCCCGCCGTCGGCAGGATCGCCGACAGCTCGGCGAGTGCGAAGACGAGACAGGCGTACATCGCGCCCATCAGCAGGGTGGCGATCGCGAGTCCGCCGAAGCCGCCCTTGGACAGGCCGATGTTCCAGCCGGAGAAGTCGCCGGAGACGACATAGGCGACGCCGAGCCCCGTGAGGAGCAGCCAGCCGGCGCTGCCCCTGCGCAGGGTGCGGCGGTTCAGATAGACGTCGTCGGCGGGGGACTGGTCGCGTGTGGTGGTGCCTTCGGCCATGAGTCGCTCCTGGCAGAGGTCAATGGTTTGTGCGGACACCTTTGCGGCAGGTGTCGGGGATGCGCAAGCCCTGTGCGTAAAGCTGCGGTTACGGTTCGGTCGCCGTCGAGGGGCAGGAGAGGGCCAGGAGAGGGTCACGGGAGGGGCAGGTGAGGGGCAGGTGAGGAGCAGGTGAGGAGCAGGCGAGGAGCGCAGGGGAGGGTCAGGAGAGGAAGCCGCGCAGCAGCGCCGCCGTCCCCTCGCAGTGCTCCCGCATCACCTCGCGCGCCGCGTCCGCGTCCCCGTCGAGCACCGCGTCGACCAGCGCCGTGTGCTGGTGCTGCGAGTGCTCGAGGTTGCGTACGAGTAGCGGAATGCAGTCCAGCAGATCGTTCAGCGTGGCGCGCACCGCGGCGTACTGCGCGGTCAGCGTGGGGGAGCCGGAGAGCTCGGCGAGGGTCAGATGCAGCAGCGTGTCCTGGCGCCGGTACTCGGTGAGCGGCGCGTCGTGCGTCGCGGCCAGGGCCGTACGCAGCCGTTCCGCGCCCTCGTCGGACAGGCCGTGCGCGGCGCACAGCCCGGCGGCCCCCACCTCGAGCACTTCGCGGAAGCGCAGGGTGTCCTCGACGTCCACCTCCGCCACGCGTCGGCGCAGCTCGTCCTCGCCGTGGGTGTCGGGGCGGTGCAGTACAAACGTTCCGCCGTAGCGGCCGCGCCTGCTCTCCACGAGCCCCTGGTCGGTGAGAACCTTCAGCACCTCGCGCAGCGTGACCCGGCTGATCCCTATCCGCTCCGCGAGCTCGCGCTCCGCGGGCAGCCGCTCGCCGCCGGCGACCAGTCCGAGGCGCAGCAGCTGAAGAATCTGCTCCAGTGCTTCCTCGAAGCCGTTGCCCGCGCGCACAGGGCGCAGCACGGGCGTCAGCGGGTCGGCCGCATCGTTCTTCTTCGCCACGTCGCTGTTCCCTCTTCCCATGCAATGGTCTTCGGTAATACCTTATGGCTTCCGGCTGACCCAAGGAGGCGTAATCCCGTGGCAGACCGCAAACCCCCGCTCGGGGTCGAGGAGCTTCGCGCCCTCGTCGCGAGCGGTGAGATCGACACAGTCGTCCTGGCCTTCCCCGATATGCAGGGGCGGCTCCAGGGCAAGCGGTTCGCCGCACCCTTCTTCCTGGACGAGGTCCTGGAACACGGCACCGAGGGGCTGCAACTACCTCCTCGCCGTCGACACCGAGATGAACACCGTCGACGGCTACGAGATGTCCTCGTGGGAGCGCGGCTACGGCGACTTTGCCATGCACCCCGACCTCACCACACTGCGCCGCGTTCCCTGGAACGAGGGCACCGCGCTGCTCGTCGCCGACCTCGCATGGAACGACGGCTCACCCGTCGTCGCCGCGCCCCGCCAGGTCCTGCGCCGGCAGCTGGACCGCCTCGCCGAGCACGGCTTCACGGCGCACGTCGGCACGGAGCTCGAATTCATCGTCTTCAAGGACACCTACGAGGAGGCCTGGGACCGCAACTACCGCGATCTCATCCCGGCCAACCAGTACAACATCGACTACTCCGTCCTCGGCACCGGCCGCATCGAGCCGCTGCTGCGCCGGATCCGCAACGAGATGGCGACCGCCGGCCTGGTCGTCGAGTCCGCCAAGGGCGAGTGCAACCCCGGTCAGCACGAGATCGCCTTCAAGTACGACGAAGCCCTGGTCACCTGCGACCAGCACGCCGTCTACAAGACCGGCGCGAAGGAGATCGCCTCCCAGGAGGGCGTCTCGCTCACCTTCATGGCCAAGTACAACGAGCGTGAGGGCAACTCCTGCCATATCCACCTCTCGCTCCAGGACGAGACCGGCGCGAACGTTATGGCGGGCGACGGACCCGGCGGAATGTCGCAGGTCATGCGCCACTTCCTGGCCGGACAGCTGGCGGCGCTGCGTGACTTCTCGCTGCTGTACGCGCCCAACATCAACTCGTACAAGCGCTTCCAGCCCGGCTCCTTCGCGCCGACCGCCGTCGCCTGGGGCTACGACAACCGCACCTGCGCGCTGCGCGTCGTCGGCCACGGCCGCTCGATGCGGTTCGAGAACCGGCTGCCGGGCGGCGACGTCAACCCCCACCTGGCCGTAGCAGGTCTGGTCGCGGCCGGTCTGTACGGCATCGAGCAGCAGCTGGAACTGCCGGAGGAGTGCACCGGGAACGCGTACACCGCCGGCTACGCGCAGGTGCCCACCACGCTGCGCGAAGCCGCCGAACTCTGGGAGAACAGCCCCATCGCCAAGGCCGCATTCGGCGACGAAGTCGTCGCGCACTACCGCAACATGGCGCGGGTCGAGCTCGAAGCCTTCGACGCCGCGGTGACCGACTGGGAGCTCCGCCGCTCCTTCGAACGTCTGTGAGGCACGCTTTGCCGTACTCGTACCATGAGGTGCTCAATCCCGCGACCGGGCAGGTCGTCGAGACCGTCCGGGCGACGACGGCCGCCGAGGTCGACGCCGCCGTCGCGAGGGCCGCAAAGGCCCAGCAGGGCTGGGCGGCCGCCGCACCCGCCGACCGGGCCAGGCTGCTGCGCCGCTTCGCTGCGGTCGTCGACGAACACCTCGAAGAACTCGCCCAGTTGGAGGTGCGGGAGGCCGGGCACACCATCGGCAACGCCCGCTGGGAAGCCGGCAACGTCCGCGACCTCCTCGACTTCGCGGCCGGGGGAGTCGAGCGCCTGAATGGCCGTCAGATCCCCGTCGCGGGCGGCCTCGACATCACCATCCTCGAACCGCTCGGCGTCATCGGCGTGATCGCGCCCTGGAACTTCCCCATGCCGATCGCCGCCTGGGGCACGGCCCCGGCCCTCGCTGCCGGCAACGCCGTCCTCCTCAAGCCTGCGGAGACCACCCCGCTCACCGCGCTGCGGCTGGCCGAACTCGCCCTGGAGGCAGGCCTGCCCGAGCACCTCTTCCAGGTGCTGCCGGGTGCGGGCGACGAAGCGGGCAACGCGCTGGTCGAGCACCCGGGCGTCGCGAAGATCGTGTTCACCGGCTCCACCCGCGTCGGCAAGCAGATCATGGCCAAGTGCGCGGACCGCGTGAAGCGCGTGACCCTCGAACTCGGCGGCAAGAGCCCCAACATCGTCTTCGCCGACTCCGACCTCGAAGCCGCCGTCGCCGCCACGCCCATGTCCTTCCTCGACAACAGCGGGCAGGACTGCTGCGCCCGCACCCGCATCCTGGTGCAGAGCTCGGTCTACGACCGTTTCCTGGACCTTCTCGCCCCGGCGATCGAGTCCGTCGTCGTCGGCGACCCGGCCGACGAGAACACTCAGATGGGCCCGCTGATCTCGCAGGCGCAGCTGGAGCGGGTACGTGCCTACGTCCCCGACGAGCTGAAGGCGATCCGCGGCACCGCCCCACAAGGCCCCGGATTCTGGTTCCCGCCGACCGTCCTCACCGACCTCGCGCCGGACGCCCCCGCCGCCTGCGAAGAGGTCTTCGGCCCGGTGGCCGTCGTCCTCCCCTTCGACGACGAGGCCGACGCGATCCGGCTCGCCAACGCCACCGAGTACGGCCTGTCCGGCTCCATCTGGACCCGCGACGTGGGCCGCGCGATCCGCGTCTCCCGCGCCGTCGCCGCCGGCAACCTCTCCGTCAACTCCCACTCCAGCGTCCGCTACTCGACGCCGTTCGGCGGCTACCAGCAGTCCGGCCTCGGCCGCGAACTCGGCCCCGACGCCCTCACCGCTTTCACCGAAACCAAGAACGTCTTCATCAGCACGGAGGCCTGAAGCAATGACCGCCCAGAACATCTGCCGCCGCCTCGTCGGCCGTACCGCCGTCATCACCGGCGCCGGCAGCGGCATCGGCCTGGCCACCGCGCGCCGCCTCGCCACCGAGGGTGCCAACGTCGTCTGCGCCGACATCGACGAGACCGCGGGCAAGGCCGCGGCCGACGAGGTCGGCGGCACGTTCGTACGCGTCGACGTCACCGACGCCGAGCAGGTCGAGGCGCTGTTCAAGACCGCGTACGACACCTACGGCAGCGTCGACATCGCCTTCAACAACGCGGGCATCTCGCCCCCCGACGACGACTCGATCCTCACCACGGGCCTGGATGCCTGGAAGCGTGTCCAGGAGGTCAACCTCACCTCCGTCTTCCTGTGTTGCAAGGCCGCCATCCCCTACATGCAGCGCCAGGGCCGCGGCTCGATCATCAACACCGCGTCGTTCGTGGCCGTCATGGGCGCGGCGACCTCCCAGATCTCGTACACCGCGTCCAAGGGCGGCGTGCTCGCCATGTCGCGCGAGCTCGGCGTGCAGTTCGCCCGCGAGGGGATCCGGGTCAACGCGCTGTGCCCCGGGCCGGTCAACACCCCGCTGCTGCAGGAGCTGTTCGCCAAGGACCCGGAGCGCGCCGCGCGCCGCCTGGTCCACATCCCGGCCGGACGGTTCGCGGATGCGGACGAGATCGCCGCCGCCGTGGCCTTCCTCGCCAGCGACGACTCCTCGTTCATCAACGCGACCGACTTCCTCGTCGACGGCGGAATCGCGGGCGCGTACGTCACTCCCGTGTAGAAGCACTCCCGTGTAGAAGCACGGAAGCCGCCCCCCTAGGGTGGCCGGATGAGCATGACGACCCCGGCGGGCTGGTACCCGGACCCCAACGTGCCGGGCAGCGAGCGCTGGTGGGACGGGGCCGCCTGGACCGCGCACGCGCGCGCGGTCCAGGCGCAGGTCCAGGCGCAGACCCCGGCGCAGACCGCGGCCCAGGCCCAGGCCGCCGGGTTCGGTCCGCCGACCGTGCCGATGCAGCAGTCGGCACCCGGAGGCGGCGGCAAGGCGCGACTGGTGGCGCTCGGCACCGCGGGCGTGGTGCTCGTCGCGGCGGTGGCCACCGGCGCGGTGCTGCTCGGGAAGGACGACGGGGATACGAAGCCCGAGTCCGCGCCGAGCGTTTCCGAACCTGCCTCGACGACGGCGGACCCGAAGAACAGCCAGGCAGCCACCCCGCCCACGGGCGACGACTCCGCGCTGCTGACCGACCAGCTCAACGGCATCACCATGGCCGTCCCCGAGGGCTGGGAGAAGTCCGACAGCTCCCTCGACGCGGGCACCACGATGGTGACGGACCAGACCTACGACTGCCCGGGAGGCGGCTCCCCGCTCTGCCGGCACGGCCGGGTGTCGTCGATCACCGCCACCCAGACCGACGTGAACTCGCCCGCGGCGCTCGCCAAACAGGACATCGTGACGGCCGCGGACAAGGCGTACGAGGAAGACACCCTCGGCAACCGTATCCACGGCGGGATCAAGTCCCACGCCGTGATCAAGTCCCAGTCCATCGCCGTCGCCGGGCGGGCGGGCTATCTGGTGCGCTGGCGGGTCACCACCGGAGCGGGCCCCGGCGGGTATGTCCAGTCGCTGGCCTTCCCCTCGACGGTGGGCACCGGGGCGATGGTCGTCGTCCGCTTCGCCTTCGACGCGGGTCCGGACGGGCCGAAGCTCGCCGACATGGACAAGATCGCCGCGAGCATCCGCCCGATCGGCGACTCCACGAGCGGCGGAGTCGGCAGCAGCATCGGCCCATAACGGCCTCCGGGCGGCTGAGGCGGGCCCGCCTCAGAGGCCGGTGGCCCGCTTCAGAGGAAGGTGCGGCCTTCGCCCCGGTACGTGGGCGCGGTCCCCGTCACCCGGTCGCCCGCTATCAGTTGCAGCGTGTCGAAGCGCTCACACAGCTCCCCGGCCTTGGCGTGCCGGAACCACACCTTGTCGCCGATCAGCAGATCGTCGGCGGCCGAGCCGAGCAGCGGGGTCTGCACCTCGCCGGGCCCCTCCTGCGGGTCGTAGCGCAGCCCTTCCGGGAGATACGGGACGGGCAGCCGGTCCGCGCCGGCCGCGCCCGATGCCGGGTAGCCGCCGCCGAGAACCGTCACCACGCCCACACCCGGCCTGCGCACCACCGGCTGGGCGAAGAGCGCGGCCGGACGCCCCGTGAACGAGGTGTAGTTGTCGAACAGCCGAGGGACATACAGCCCGGACCCGGCGGCGATCTCGGTCACCGCGTCCTCGGCCGCGGTGTGCTGCACGCTGCCGGTGCCGCCGCCGTTGACGAACTCCAGGCCCGGCGTCACGGCCCGCACCGCCCGCACCACCGCGGCCCGCCGTGCCGCCAGCTCCTTACGGGCCGCGGACTGCATCAGCCGGACGGCCCGCGAACGCAGCGGACTGCCCGCCACGGCGTCCCCGACACCCGCCACATGTCCCTCGTACGCCATCAGCCCCACCAGCCGGAAGCCCGGGCGGCGCGCGATCGACCGCGCCAGCTCGGCCAGCTGGGCCGGCTCACGCAGCGGCGAACGCCGGGCCCCGATCCGTACCCTGCCGCCCAGCAGGTGCAGCGCGGTGTCGAGTTCCAGACAGACCCGGATCTCCTCCTTGCCGCCGGCCCGTGAGCAGTCGATCAGCTCCAGCTGTGCCGCGTCGTCGACCATCACGGTCACGGCGGCCGCGAGCTTGGGGTCGCCCGCGAGCTCCGCGAACCCGGACCGGTCCGCGGACGGGTAGGCCAGCAGTACGTCGTCGAACCCGGCCCGCGCCAGCCACAGCGACTCGTCCAGCGTGAACGACATGATCCCCGCGAACCCGTCCCGCGCCAGCACCCGTTCGAGGAGTGCCCGGCAGCGCACGGACTTGCTCGCCAGCCGGATGGGCTTGCCGCCCGCTCTGCGCACCAGATCATCGGCGTTGGCGTCGAACGCGTCGAGATCGACGACTGCGAGCGGCGCATCGAGATGGGCGGTGGCCCTGTCGTAGCGGGCCCGGTCAGCGGCACGGGGAGTCATGGCCTGAGCTTGCCAGACCGAATTACCGCAGGGTAGGGGGACGTTTTGCGCAGATCCCCCCGGACCCCTGGTCTCGTTGCCGCGACGCGTGTTCCAGCCCGTAGAGTGACGCACACGCGGTGACGAACGGGCCTGCCCCGAGAGGCGATCCGTTGGTGTACGTGGACGAGAATTCAGGGGGCGGGATGAGCACGGAGGCGCAACGTCCTCCCGGCCCGGCCTCGCCTCAGCCCGACGACGGGGAGCCGACGCCGAGCACGTCCCGCATTACGGAGGCGCTGGTCCCGCCGGATCCGGCCCCGAGGACGCTGCGGGTATCGGGCATCACGGAACTGGTTTCCCAGGAGCCGGTGCTCCCACCGCCGGGGCCGAGGGCCCCGCGGCATCCGGAGACACCGGCGGCCGAGCCGTCCGCCGACACCCAGGCCCGCCCGGCCGCCCCGCCGCACTCGGAGACACCGGCGGGTGCGCCGTCGGCCGACGCCCAGGCCCGGCCGGCCGCTCCTGCGATCCGGCCCGCGTCCCAGTTCGGCGGCTCCGCTCGGACCGAGCCGGACGCGGCCACCCCTGATACGCCGTCCGCTGACATGCGCCCCGCGTCTGCTGACATGCGGTCCGCGTCTTCGGGCAGCGGCTCCGCCGGGCTGCCCGAGCCGGACGCCGCCTACGGGTCTGCTGACGGTGGGCGCCGCCCGTCCTCCTACCCGCTGCCGCCGCAACCGTCGTCCGGCGTCCCGCCGCGCCCGGAGGTACCGCCCGCCCGCTCCGGCGCACCCGCGCCCCCGCGTCCGGCCGCCGCCGAGCGCCCCGCCCCACCCCGGCCCGGCGTGTCCCACAGCGGGCTCCGGCCCGCCGTTCCGCCGCCGAGTGCGCCCGCGCCGCAACCGTCGTCCGGCGTCCCGCCGCGTCCGGAGGTACCGCCCGCCCGCTCCGGCGCACCCGCGCCCCCGCGTCCGGCCGCCGCCGAGCGCCCCGCCCCACCCCGGCCTGAGGCCTCCGCGCCCCCCGTCCTGCCCGTCGAGACCACCGCCCGGCTGCGGCCCATCGCCACGCCCCCCGGCCCCCGTACCGGCTCTGCGCCACTGCCGCCCGAGGTGCCGCCGCGGCCCGCCGGTCCGCCCTCGCGGCGCAGGGCCGTCGGGTCCGTCGACCTCACGCCGCGGCCCGGCACACGACCCGCGCACCCCGGCCCCGGAGCCGGCGGCCGGTCCTGGGCGCCGCCGGAGAGCCCGGCCGAGATGACCACCCGGCTCCGTCCCGTACGGACCCGGCACCCCGCGCGCACCCTCGGCGCCGTCGCCTGTGTCGTCCTCGGGCTCGGCCTGATCGGCGGCGCGGCCACCGGCAGCTGGCTGACCGGCGACTCCAGCGCCGACGCCACCGCCCGTACCGGGTACACCGAGACCCGCACCCTCTGGCACAGCGTCCCCGTCGACACCCTGTTCCCCCGCACCCTCAAGGGCGAGGACGCGGGCCCCGGCGGCGCGGACCGGGTCTGGACCCGGATCGCCGTCGCGCCCGACGGCGACTGCGCGAGCGCCCTCGACCCGCTGCTGGTCACGACGTTGCAGCCGGTCGGCTGCGCCCGGGTGCTGCGCGCCACCTACACCGACGCGACGGCCACCAGCGTCACCACTGTCGGGCTGATCTTCACCGAGGCCGACGCGGCCGCCATGCACGCGCTGGCCTCCCGCTTCACCGGGGAAGGCCTCGACGAGCGCCCCGATCTGATGCCCCGCACCCTCCCGGCCAAGGGCACCGTCGCCGCCGGTTTCGGCAACCGGCAGCGCGCCAGCTGGACCGTGAACGTCCTGACCGAGGCGCCCGTCGTCGTCTACGCCGTGTCCGGCTTCGCCGACGGCCGTACCGTCACCGACCCGCAGCCCGCCGACGAGGCCAAGGCCAAGGGCGCGACGTCCGCACCCGCCCAGGCGGGCCTCGGCCATGAGGCCAAGGGCATCGCGGACCGTATCCAGGGCGGACTGCGCAAGACCGTCAGCACGGCCACGGAGAAGCCCGAATGACCCGCCGCCCCGTCGTTACCCGCCGTTCCCGCCACCGCATCGCCGCCGCCCTCGCGGCCGCCGCCCTCGCGCTCCTGCCCGCGACGCCCGCGCACGCGGACGGCATACGGACCCAGCAGTGGGCGCTCAGCTCCATGAATACCGACCAGGCCTGGCGCACCACCAAAGGCGAGGGCATCACCGTCGCGGTCCTCGACACGGGCGTCGACGACCGCCACCCCGACCTCGCGGGCTCGGTCCTGCAGGGCAAGGACTTCATCGGCTTCGGCGCCCAGCGCGGCGAACGCGCCTGGGCCCGCCACGGCACCGCCATGGCCGGCATCATCGCCGCCCACGGCCACGGCCCGGGCAGCGAGGACGGCGTCATGGGCATCGCGCCCGAGGTGAAGATCCTCCCCGTCCGGGTCATCCTCGAAGGCACTGACAAGGCCCGCGAGAAGGCCCGAAACTCCCGCGGCAATGCCCTCGCCCAGGGCATCCGCTGGGCCGCCGACCAGGGCGCCGACGTCATCAACCTCTCCCTCGGCGACGACAGCGAGTCCGCGCACCCCGAGGCGGCCGAGGACGCCGCCGTGCAGTACGCGCTCGCCAAGGGCTCCGTCGTCGTCGCGTCGGCCGGCAACGGCGGCGAGAAGGGCGACCACATCTCGTACCCCGCCGCCTACCCCGGCGTGATCGCCGTGACAGCCGTCGACCGCTTCGGCACCCACGCAGCCTTCTCCACCCGCCGCTGGTACGCCACCGTCAGCGCCCCCGGCGTCGACATCGTCATGGCCGACCCCGACCAGAAGTACTACCAGGGCTGGGGCACCAGCGCGGCCTCCGCCTTCGTCTCCGGCGCGGTGGCCCTGGTCCGCGCCGCCCACCCGGGCCTTACCCCCGCCCAGATCAAAAAGCTCCTCGCGGACTCCGCCCGCAACGGCCCCAAGGGCGGCCGCGACGACGCCAAGGGCTACGGCATCGTCGACCCGGCCGCCGCGATCAAAGCGGGCGCGAAGCTGCGCCCCGCTGGCCTGAAGGCCGCCTCCTCGGGCTACGACAAGGAGTACTTCGGCCCCGGCCCCGCGGCCGTGAAGAAGGACGTGGAGCCGGCCGGCTGGCTCGCCCCGCTCGCGGGCGGCATCGGCGCGCTCGTGCTGGCGGGTGCGGTCGTGCTCTGGCGCGGCGGCCGGGTCAGAGGCGCCTGACCGCCTCCCGCACCGCCGCCTCGACACACGCGATGCCCGCCTCCTTCGTCTCATGCCCGTCGGAGAGCACCGCGATGAGCCGGCCGTCGGCCCGCCCCACCGAGTGCACGACCCACAGCCCTGTCTCCCGCATCGGCATCCAGCCGTTCTTGAGCGCCCAAGCGCCGCCCGCGGCCGACACCCCCCAGTCCTGCCCCTCGACCACCTGACCCATGAGGGCCCGGAGATACGCATACGGGCCGTCGAACACGGCCCGCATCAGCGCGAGTTGATCCGCCGCGGTGGTCCGCGTCAGCCCCCACGCAGTTTCGGCCCGCGTCTGGGCGAGCCCGAGCCGCGCATGCGCCGAGTCCAGCCCCGGCGCGCCGCCGATCGTCTCCCACAGCGCCGTCGCCGCGTCGTTGTCGCTCCGTACGATCATGGCCCGCGCCAGCTCCCGCTCCCGCGCGGTCAGCGGACGTCCCTCCAGCAGCAGCGCGGCCAGGATCGAGACCTTCACGATGCTCGCCGAGGGATACGCCCGCTGCTCGCCGTACGACAGGCCGGACACGGCGACCGAGACACTGGCACTCATACCAGGGAGGTTAGGCTCGACGCGTGGCGCTCAAGAACATCCCTGACCCCGGTTTCTCCGACGACGACGGCACCGCCGATCCCCGGCTGACGGCGGCCCTCGCGGACTGGTCCGCGGACCGCACGGCCCAGCAGCCGGTGCTCGAAGCCCTCAAGGACGCCCGGCTGCTGGTCCCGGTCGTCGCCTTGCTCGGCGAGGTCGAGGAGGACGAGAACGGCCTGCGCCGCGAGAAGACCAGCGACATGGCGATCCCCACGCTGACGGCGGGCGACCGCCGTGCGCTGCCCGCGTTCACCTCGATCGACTCGCTGGCCCGCTGGGACCCGCACGCGCGCCCCGTGGCCGTACCGCTGCACCAGGCATTGCAGGCCGTCGCCCACGAGCAGGCCGACACGCTGCTGCTCGACGTCGCGGGTCCCGTCCCCTACCAGCTGACCGGCAGCGCGCTGCTCGCCCTCTCCGAGGGCCGCACCAGCGTCGACCCGCTCGATGACCCGGCGGTCACCACCGCGGTACGGGACGCGGTCGCCGCCGAGCCCGCGGTGCTCCGCGCCCACCTCGGCCCCGGCCGCGCGGACGGCATCCTCGCCCTGGTCCTCGCCGCGGACGCGGTCCCGGCCCAGGCGGCCCGCCGCGTCGCCGAGACGCTGGCGGCCGACGACGTACTGAGGGCCCGCCTGGTGCGGGGCCTCGACCTGGCACTGCTCCCGGCCGAGGCCACCCCGCCGGGCGAGCCCCTCTTCGTACGCGGGTAAGAAGAATTCAGCCGTACACCGGGCCGGTGTACTTCTCGCCCGGTCCCTGGCCCGGCTCGTCCGGGACCAGCGACGCCTCGCGGAACGCCAGCTGCAGCGACTTCAGCCCGTCGCGCAGCGGCGCCGCGTGGAAGGAGCTGATCTCGGTCGCGCTCGCGTCCATCAGACCCGCCAGCGCGTGCACCAGCTTCCGCGCCTCGTCCAGATCCTTGTGCTCCGCGCCGTCCTCGGTCAGACCGAGCTTCACGGCGGCCGCGCTCATCAGATTCACCGCGACCGTGACGATCACCTCGACGGCGGGGACCTCCGCGATGTCGCGGGTCATGTCGTCGAAGCCGGGGGACTCATTGGGGGTGGTCGCGTCACTCATGACGCACACGATATGCCCCGCCGCAGAGGACCGGTCTCCGGCCACCGGTTAGCCGCTTCCGGCCAGAGCTGCTAACCTTGTGTAACGACCGGCCGGACACCTGTGTGCCCGGCCCACAAGTGGAGGCTCCGATCTCCCACCTGGCTGTCCTCCGGGACGGCGGGTCACCGGTCAGGCGGCGCCCATCGTTCCGTACGGACGATGGAGCCGCCCGATAAGCCCCGCGGTAGCACGCGGCGGTGTTCCGGTATTCGAGGAGCTCCCGCCTGTGTTCCGTCCGGGGCATTTTTCACGTTCCGGTGCGGTTGGTCTCACGAAACAGACGTTACGCGGCTGCCTGCCAGACATCCGTGTGGTGCTACTTAGGAGGATCCATCAGCGCCGAGCCCCGCATCAACGACCGGATTCGCGTTCCCGAAGTGCGACTTGTCGGTCCCAGCGGCGAGCAGGTCGGGATTGTTCCGCTTGCCAAGGCCCTCGAGCTTGCGCAGGAGTACGACCTCGACCTGGTCGAGGTCGCGGCGAACGCCCGTCCGCCTGTGTGCAAGCTCATGGACTACGGGAAGTTCAAGTACGAGTCGGCCATGAAAGCCCGTGAGGCGCGCAAGAACCAGGCGCACACGGTCATCAAGGAGATGAAGCTCCGGCCGAAGATCGACCCGCACGACTACGACACCAAAAAGGGTCACGTCGTCCGGTTCCTCAAGCAGGGCGACAAGGTCAAGATCACGATCATGTTCCGTGGTCGTGAGCAGTCCCGCCCCGAGCTTGGGTTCCGCCTGCTGCAGCGGCTCGCTTCCGATGTCGAGGACCTCGGATTCATCGAGTCGAACCCGAAGCAGGACGGCCGGAACATGATCATGGTTCTTGGCCCGCACAAGAAGAAGACCGAGGCCATGGCCGAGGCGCGTGAGGCTCAGGCCGCCCGCAAGGCGGAGCGTCAGGGCTACGCGCACGAGGAGACCACGGACGAGGCCGCCCAGGCCCCGGCCGAGGCCCCTTCCGAGACGCCCTCCGAGGCGTGACCTGATGGGGCTGCCACCCAGGCAGCCCCGGGTCCCGCCCGGAACCCACAAACCAAGATCTGACGCTCCTGTCGTCCGGTGTCCGCACCGGGGGAGCGCCACTGACGAGGAGATAACGGCGCTATGCCGAAGAACAAGACGCACAGCGGTGCCAAGAAGCGCTTCAAGATCACCGGCTCCGGCAAGGTGCTCCGTGAGCGCGCCGGCAAGCGCCACCTGCTGGAGCACAAGTCGTCCAAGCTGACGCGTCGCCTCACCGGCAACGCCGAGATGGCCCCGGGTGACTCGAAGACCATCAAGAAGCTTCTCGGCAAGTGACGTATGTGTCCCCGGTGACCGGGGGCACGCGCCGAGACCGGGACCAATTCGTTTCCGGGCCGGGGTGAGTCGAACTCTCAATCCCAGCCCCGCTACAAGGAGTTAACAAGTGGCACGCGTCAAGCGGGCAGTCAACGCCCACAAGAAGCGCCGGGCGATTCTCGAGCAGGCCAGCGGCTACCGCGGTCAGCGTTCGCGCCTGTACCGCAAGGCCAAGGAGCAGGTCACCCACTCCCTGGTCTACAACTACAACGACCGTAAGAAGCGCAAGGGCGACTTCCGTCAGCTGTGGATCCAGCGCATCAACGCCGCTGCCCGCCAGAACGGTATGACGTACAACCGCCTCATCCAGGGTCTGAAGGCCGCCAACATCGAGGTGGACCGCAAGATCCTGGCCGAGCTCGCGGTCAACGACGCCGGCGCGTTCGCCGCGCTCGTCGAGGTTGCCCAGAAGGCGCTTCCGAGCGACGTCAACGCCCCGAAGGCCGCGTCGGCGGCCTGACGGCCGCGTCCAGCCGGACCGCTTTTGGACCCGCAGGCCTTCGGCCTGCGGGTCCGGTGCGTTCTGCGCTGTATCGGGGGACACCCCCGGCCCCCGACCTTCCCCGTGCAGACCCTTCCGGGGTCGGCCCCGGACCCGAATCAGAGAGCCGCAGGCACATGGCCCCCGAGCTGATCTCCCCGCGTTCCCCACGCGTCACCGCCGCCCGGCGGCTTGCCAAGCGCGCCTTCCGGGGCAAGGAGCGCCTGTTCATCGCCGAGGGGCCGCAGGCCGTGCGGGAAGCGGTCGCCCATCGCGGCCCCAGCGGTGAGCCCACCCTGGTCGAGCTCTTCACCACCGTCGAGGCCGCAGAGCGGTACGCGGACATCGTCGACGCCGCCCGTGCCGCCGGGGCCCGGGTGCACCACGCCTCCGACGCGGTGCTCGCCGAGGTCTCCCAGACCGTCACCCCGCAGGGCCTGGTCGGCGTCTGCCGGTTCCTCGACTCGCCGTTCGAGGAGATCCTGGCGGCGCGGCCGAAGCTCGTCGCCGTACTCGCGCATGTACGCGACCCCGGGAACGCCGGCACGGTGCTGCGCTGCGCGGACGCCGCGGGCGCCGACGCCGTCGTCCTCACCGACGCCTCCGTCGACCTCTACAACCCCAAGTCGGTGCGCGCGTCGGTCGGTTCGCACTTCCATCTGCCCGTCGCCGTCGGCGTCCCCGTCGAGCAGGCGGTGCGGGGGCTGCGCGACGCCGGAGTGCGCGTACTGGCCGCCGACGGCGCCGGCGACGACGACCTGGATGACGAGCTCGACGCCGGGACCATGGGCGGACCCACCGCATGGATCTTCGGCAACGAGGCCTGGGGGCTGCCGGAGGAGACCCGTGCGCTCGCGGACGCCGTCGTGCGCGTACCGATCCACGGAAAGGCCGAAAGTCTGAACCTCGCGACCGCCGCAGCCGTATGCCTCTATGCCTCGGCGCGTGCCCAGCGCGCAGTGGGTACTCACTGAGTGGGAGTACTCGCTCAGGGGGTCCGCTCCGTCACTTCCAGCTAGTAGTGTGACGGGCTCGGGGGCCCACTGCGGCGGCGGGAGAGGTGGGGTACGGGGATGGCTGTCGGGACGAGCAGGCTCGCGGAGACACACGGGGCGTTGCTGTGCCAGTCCGGCGGCCTCGACGCGTTCGGGATCGACCCCGACGACCTCCCCGACGGACTTGTCGTCGCCGACGAGAACGGCCGCGTGATCTGCTTCAACGACGCGGCCGTACGGATCACCGCCGTGTCCAAGGGCGAAGCGCTCGGCCTGCCGCTGGAGCGCGCGCTGCCGCTGGAGGACCTCAAGGGCTGCCGCTGGTGGACGCTTACCGATCCGTACGGCGGACTCGCCACCCGCGTCGGCCAGCCCGAGCGCAATCTGCTGCTGCCCGGCGGCCGCGAGGTCCTCGTCTCCGTCCGTTATGTGCGCGAGCGCCCCACCGGGCCGGTACGCCGCCTCGTCATCAGCCTGCGCGGCACCGAGGCCCGGCGCCGCACCGAACGCAGTCACGCCGAGCTGATAGCGACGGTCGCCCATGAGCTGCGTTCCCCGCTCACCTCGGTGAAGGGCTTCACGGCGACGCTGCTCGCCAAATGGGAGCGATTCACCGACGACCAGAAGCGGCTGATGCTGGAGACGGTCGACGCCGACGCCAACCGCGTCACCCGGCTCATCGCCGAGCTCCTCGACATCTCCCGTATCGACTCCGGACGGCTCGAAGTGCGCCGCCAGCCCATCGACATCGCGGCCGCCGTCGGACGCCACATCCAGTCGCACATAGCCAGTGGCCAGTCTCCCGACCGCTTCTTCGTGCGCATCCAGCGCCGGCTGCCCGATCTGTGGGCCGACCCGGACAAGATCGACCAGGTGCTCGGCAACCTGCTGGAAAATGCGGTGCGCCACGGCGCCGGAACGGTCACCATCGAGGTGGCGCCGGCATCGGCGAAGGACGACGAGAAGGGTACGGCCGTCACCGTGAGCGACGAAGGCCCCGGCATCCCCGAGGAGTCGATGGGCCGTGTCTTCACCCGCTTCTGGCGGGGGAGCAAGCGCGGCGGCACCGGCCTGGGCCTCTACATCGTCAAGGGCATCGTCGAGGCGCACGGCGGGACGATCACCGTAGGCCGCGGACCCGGCGGCGGCGCCGAGTTCCGATTTATTCTGCCCGTCGGCGCCCCGGCCTACCTGAAATAAGAGGTTTCGCGAAGCGTCAGGTAGGGCGGTGGCGGGCGACGGGAGGGCCTAGCCGCCCGCAGGCTCATTCGCCTCTCCACACCCCGTTAGACTCGACCTTTGGCACCTTTGCGTCCTCGGTCGACGAGCGGGGGCCCCAGCCAGCCCATCGGAAGTACGGGAAGAGATGTCCGCACCCAATAAGTCGTACGACCCTGTTGAGGTCGAGGCACTGAAACCGGAAGAGATCGAGCGCATGCGGGACGAGGCGCTCGCCGCCTTCGCCGCCGCCGGCGACCTCGACGAGCTCGCTCACGCGAAGGTCGCGCACACCGGCGGCGGCTCGCCGCTCGCGCTCGCCAACCGGGAGATCGGCGCACTGCCGCCGCAGGCCAAGGCCGAGGCCGGCAAGCGCGTGGGCCAGGCCCGTGGCGCCGTGAGCAAGGCGCTCGCCGCCCGCCAGGTCGAACTGGAGGCCGAGCGCGACGCCCGGGTGCTGGTCGAGGAGGCAGTGGACGTCACGCTGCCCTACGACCGCGTTCCGGCCGGCGCCCGCCACCCGCTGACCACGCTCTCCGAGCGCATCGAGGACATCTTCACAGCCATGGGCTACGAGGTGGCCGAAGGCCCCGAGGTCGAGACCGAGTGGCTGAACTTCGACGCGCTGAACATCGCCGCGGACCACCCCGCCCGCGGTGAGCACGACACCTTCTTCGTCGAGGGCGCGGACGGTGGCAGCGCTTCCGGCGTCGTACTGCGCACGCACACCTCGCCCGTACAGGTCCGCTCGATGCTCGACCGTGAGCCGCCGGTGTATGTCATCTGCCCCGGCCGCGTCTACCGCACCGACGATCTGGACGCCACGCACACTCCGGTCTTCCACCAGGTCGAGCTGCTCGCCGTGGACGAGGGCCTGACCATGGCGGACCTCAAGGGCACCCTCGACCACATGGTCCGGGCGCTCTTCGGCGGCGAGGGCATGAAGACCCGGCTCCGGCCGAACTTCTTCCCCTTCACCGAGCCGTCCGCCGAGATGGACATGGTCTGCTACGTGTGCCGCGGCGAGTCCGTCGGCAATCCGGACCGGCCCTGCCGCACCTGCGGCAGCGAGGGCTGGATCGAGCTCGGCGGCTGCGGCATGGTCAACCCGAAGGTGCTCATCGCCTGCGGCGTCGACCCCAACAAGTACAGCGGATTCGCTTTCGGGTTCGGCATCGAGCGGATGCTGATGTTCCGCCACAACGTAGAAGACATGCGAGACATGGTCGAGGGTGACGTCCGGTTCACCCGGCCGTTCGGGATGGAGATCTGATGCGGGTCCCGCTTTCTTGGCTGCGGGAGTACGTCGACCTGTCGGCCACGGAGACCGGCCGCGACGTACAGACCAAGCTCATCGCGGCAGGTCTCGAGGTCGAGACGGTCGAGCAGCTCGGCGCCGGTCTCAAGGGCCCGCTCGTCGTCGGCAAGGTGCTGACCATCGAGGAGCTGACGGAGTTCAAGAAGCCCATCCGCTTCTGCACCGTCGACGTCGGCATGGCCAACGGCACCGGCGAGCCGCAGGAGATCGTCTGCGGCGCGCGCAACTTCTCCGTCGGCGACAAGGTCGTCGTGGTCCTGCCCGGCGCCGTGCTGCCCGGTGACTTCGCGATCGCCGCGCGCAACACGTACGGCAGGACCTCGCACGGCATGATCTGCTCCGGCGACGAGCTCGGCATGGGCGACGACGGCAGCGGTGGCATCATCGTGCTGCCGCCGGAGCACGAGGTCGGCACCGACGCCATCGAGCTGCTCGAGCTTGTCGACGAGGTCCTGGACATCGCCGTCACGCCCGACCGCGGCTACTGCCTCTCGATGCGCGGCGTCGCCCGCGAGACCGCCATTGCGTACGGCCTGCCGCTGCGCGACCCGGCGCTGCTGGACGTGCCCGCACCGAACTCCTTCGGGTACGTGGTCAAGGTCTCCGACCCGGTCGGCTGCGACCGCTTCACCGCGCGCACGGTCGTCGGCCTGGAGCCCGAGGCCCGCTCCCCGATCTGGCTGCAGCGCCGGCTGCAGAAGGCCGGGATGCGCCCGATCTCGCTCGCCGTCGACGTCACCAACTACGTGATGCTCGAAGTCGGTCAGCCGCTGCACGCCTACGACCGGACCCGTCTCGACGGGCCGATCGGGGTGCGCCGCGCCGAGCCCGGCGAGAAGCTCACCACCCTGGACGGCGTGCAGCGGGTGCTGGACGCCGAGGACCTGGTGATCACCGACAACCGCGGGCCGATCGGCCTCGCGGGCGTCATGGGCGGCGCCAACACCGAGATCGCCGACCACGACGACGACACCGCCGGTGCCACCACCGAGGTCGTCATCGAGGCCGCGCACTTCGACGCCGTGTCCATCGCCCGTACGGCCCGGCGCCACAAGCTCGCCTCCGAGGCGTCCAAGCGCTTCGAGCGCGGCGTCGACCCGCAGGCCGCCTCTGCCGCCGCGCAGCGGACCGTCGACCTGCTGGTGCTGCTCGCCGGCGGCACGGCGGAGGCCGGCGTCACCGAGATCATCGCGCCGTCCGCGCCGCGTACGGTCTCGATGCCCGCCGACCACCCCGACCGTGTCGCGGGCGTCCACTACGGCCGCGAGACCGTCGTACGCCGCCTCCAGGAGGTCGGCTGCGACGTGTACGGGCAGGACGAACTGGTCGTCACCGTCCCGTCCTGGCGTCCCGACCTCGCCGAGCCGAACGATCTCGCCGAAGAGGTCATCCGGCTGGAGGGGTACGAGAACCTGCCCTCCACGCTGCCCAAGCCGCCGGCCGGTCGCGGGCTCACCGGCCGCCAGCGGCTGCACCGCCGCATCGGCCGCGCACTGGCCGGTGCCGGCTATGTCGAGGCGCCGAACTACCCGTTCGTCGGCGAGGCCGTGTTCGACCAGCTCGGCCTGGAAGCGGACGACCCGCGACGCACCGTCGTCAAGCTGGTCAACCCGCTCTCCGACGAGGAGCCGGCGCTGCGCACCACGCTGCTGCCGGGCCTGCTCGGCGCGCTGCGGCGCAACGACGGCCGTGGCTCGCACGACTTGGCCCTCTTCGAGACGGGTCTGGTCTTCCGGCCGACCGGCGAGGAGACGGTCCCCGGCACGCTGCCCGTCGACCGCCGTCCCACCGATGAGGAGATCGCCGCGCTGAACGCGGCGCTGCCGCACCAGCCGCGCCGCGTCGCCACCGTTCTGGCCGGAGCGCGCGAGCAGGCCGGCTGGTGGGGCAAGGGGCGCCCGGCCGACTGGGCCGACGCGGTCGAGTCCGCCCGTACG
Source organism: Streptomyces sp. V1I1 (assembly GCF_030817355.1). NCBI lineage: Bacteria > Bacillati > Actinomycetota > Actinomycetes > Kitasatosporales > Streptomycetaceae > Streptomyces > Streptomyces sp. V1I1. Next base: position 6,858,895 of record NZ_JAUSZH010000001.1, read on the forward strand.
GTCGCCCGCGAGGCCGGCGTCGAACTCATCGTCCGCGCCGATCAGCACGCCCCGTGGCACCCGGGCCGCTGCGCCGCGCTGTACGCCACCGTGAACGGCGAGGAGACCCTCGTCGGCCACGCCGGCGAACTGCACCCGCGCGTCATCAAGGCGCTCGGGCTGCCGGAGCGCACCTGCGCGATGGAGGTCGAGCTCGACCTTCTCCAGCGGGCCGGTGAGGGCAGCCTGCGGGCCCCGCGGATCTCCACCTTCCCGGTGGCGACCCAGGACGTCGCGCTGGTCGTGTCCGAGGACGTGCCGACCGCCGAGGTCGAGAAGGTGCTGACCGAGGGCGCGGGTGAACTGCTGGAATCCATCCGGCTTTTCGATGTGTTTGTCGGGTCGCAGATCGGCGAGGGCAAGAAGTCCCTGGCGTACGCCCTGCGGTTCCGCTCCCCGGACCGGACGCTGACCGTCGAGGAGGCGTCGGCCGCCCGCGACGCCGCCGTCGCACTCGCCGCCGAGCGCACCGGGGCGGTGCTGCGCGGGGCCTGACCGCTCCCGATCCCTGAGGGGCGCACCCGGACACCGGGTGCGCCCCTTACGCCTTTGCCGGGCGCGGGGCGCCACCTCACTCATTCGGGTGAGAACGTGGGGCGTCGTTCCTTTCGGGCCCGGTCGATCGACAGAATCGACCCAGCCGTAGGGGCGGGCCTGCGCGCCGGACAGGTCTACGAGGGGACCATCCGCATGATCCGTATCAGGTCTCGGGGCCCCTTTCCGGTCTCGCGGTGGGCGAGGGCAGCGCGCGCGGAGGATTCACGGGCAGGGCGGCTGCTCCCCTTGCTGCTTCCCACCGCCTGGGGCGTCGCGGCCCTCACCTGGAAGATCGCCTGCCCGGCCGACGAGCCCGAGAGCCTGTGCCAACGGATCGTCACCGGCGTTGTGTTCTTCACGGTCGGCACCGCGCTTGTGCTCGGCATCAGGCGGCAGTTGAGCCGCGAGCTCAGACGTGTCCGCGCGGTCGCCCACGCCGCCCAGCGGGTGCTGCTGCGTCCGCCGCCGCCGCGCCTGGACGGTCTCGCTCTCGCCGCGGGCCAGCTGTCGGTGAGCCGCGGTGCCGCGATCGGCGGTGATCTGTACGAGGCGGTGGCCACCCCGTACGGCGTCCGCATCGTCATCGGCGATGTCCGCGGCCATGGTCTCGCCGCGATCGGTGCGGTCGCGGCGGTGCTCGGCAGTTTCCGGGAGGCCGCCTACGACGAGCCCGAACTGGGCGGTGTCCTTGGGCGGTTGGACCGGGCGATGCAGCGGTATCTGCGGGAGCGGGCCAGGGACGAGCATCCGGCGGCCGGCGGGGGAGAGCCGCACTGCCCGTCGGCGGAGGAGTTCGTCACCGTACTGCTGCTGGAGATCGGCACGGACGGGAGCGTGGTGGCTCTCAACTGCGGTCATCCATGGCCGTATCGGCTCGGTCGCCGTGGGGCGAAGCCGCTCGCCTGCGGCGATCCGCTGCCGCCGCTCGGCATGTTTCCGCTCCCCGCCGAACTGCCCGTGCACCGGTGTGCGCGGCTGCTGTCCGGCGAGGCGCTGTTCCTGCACACGGACGGAGCGGCGGACGCCCGTGACGCGTCGGGGAAGTTCTTCGGTCTGGAAGCCGTGCTCGCCGATGCCGCGCTCGGCTCACCGGTCTCGCCCGCCGCCGTGATCACCACCGTTCACTCGGAGTTGCTGCGGCACACCGGTGGGCGGCTCGCCGACGATGTGGCGCTGCTGGTGCTGCGCAACGACCGCTCGCGGGTGCCGGCGCAGTGCGGGGACACCGCCCTGCGCCGTACCCGGCCGGAACCCTCCAATCGCTAGCTGTCATCTGCAGCCATGTGCAGCGATCGGCAACCAAGGGGTTGCCGTGCGGCCGGCGCCGCCCGCCCTGCCGCGGAGTGTCGGGCAGATCAGCAGGGCAGACGACGCGATCGAGGGCCGCCGCACTGTACGAGGGGGAGCCGGCGGCCCGGCCGCCTCCATGAGAGGCATTTCAGTCAACCGGCGCGAACGGTACGGCGGCAGAGCGCGCGAGGCACAGATCGGGGCACTCCAATCACACCCCGTGCGAATCCCCCTCTACTACGCTGAGCGCACCGAGCCAACGGAGGGCCACATGCAGCCCAATACCCTGCTCGACGCCCTGCTCGACGAGGCAGGCATCTCCAACGCGGGCCTCGCCGCCCGCGTCAATCAGGCGGGCCGGGCCAGAGGCCTGTCACTGCGGTACGAACACACGGCCGTGGCACGGTGGTTGAAGGGCCAGCGCCCGCGCGGCCAGGTGCCCGACCTGATCTGCGAGGTGCTCGCGAGCCGACTGCACCGGGCCATAACGCTGAGCGACATCGGCCTGGGTATGCCCGGCGAGTCGGTCACGCCGCCCGGCTCGCCGCTCTCCGGTTTCGTGGAGCGCGCCACCGCGCTGTGGCGCTCCGACGAACAGCAACGACGGCACATAATCGAGGCGCCCGCGGTCACCGGCACGCCCGCGGTGATGCCCGTATGGGAGTGGGAGAACCCTCCGGAGGACTCCGACGTCTCCCGCTCGGGGCAGACGCGCGTCAGCATGGCCGACATCAAAATGCTGCGCGCCGCCCGGGCGCACTACGAGCTGATGTACCGCAAGGCGGGCGGCATCGCCACCCGGGCCCGGATAGTCGGCTTCCTCAACGCCGAGACCGCGCCTCTGCTGCGCGGCGCCTACAGCGACGCGCTGGGCCGCCAACTGCACCGTGCGACAGGCGGTCTGGTGGCGGTCGCCGGTATCTGCGCGTACGACTCCGATGCGCACGGCCTCGCCCAGCGCTACTTCCATCAGGCGCTGCGGCTCGCAAAGGCCAGTGGCGACCGGGGACTTGGCGCGTATGTCATCGCGCTGCTGGTCAACCAGTCGCTGTTCATGGCCGAGCACCGGCAGGCGGTGGCCTTCGCGGAGGCGGCGCTGCGGGCGGCCGGGCGGCAGCTCACCCCGGCGCTGGCCGCCGATCTGTATGCGATGCAGGCGAAGGCGTACGCACATCTCGGCGACGGCGGCAGCGCGCTGCGGTGCATCCGGCGCGCGGAGTCGGAGGCGGAGCGGATCCGTCCTGGGTCCGAGCCGGACGAGACCGGCTACGTCCAGCCGGGGCTGGTGAACGTCCAGGTCGCGGAGGCCCTGCTCAGCCTCGGTGATCTGCCCGGGGCACGCGAGCACGCCACGGCGGCCGTCGACACTCCGGCGCACGACCGTGGCCGGGTCCACCGGCTCGCCATGCTCAGCCAGATCGAGCTGCGCCAGGGCGAGGTGGACCGGGCGGCGCGGACGGCTGCGGAGATGGTGGAGCGGGCGAGGGGGATGGAGTCGCAGCGGCTCAGGGACCGGCTGCGCGCGGTGCGCGAGCATCTCGTGGCGAGCGGTTGCAGCAATGCCGACGAGGCGGCCGAACTCATCGACGGGGCACTCCGCGTTCCCCTCTGACCGAGCGCCTGCTGCGATATTGCCATCTACTTGTCGGAAGGTGGCAGAAAAGTGCAGTGGACGAACTTAAGCGAACAAACCGTGTATGAAAACCGCTGGTTCAGGGTCAACCTCGCGGACGTCGTGCTCCCCGACGGCCGGCACCTGGACCATTTCCTCATCCGGCTCCGCCCGGTCGCCGTAGCGACAGCGGTCAACAGGGCCAACGAGGTGCTGATGCTCTGGCGGCACCGCTTCATCACCAACAGCTGGGGCTGGGAGCTCGCGGCGGGAGTCGTCGAGGACGGCGAGGACATCGAGGCCGCCGCGGCCCGCGAGATGGAGGAGGAGACAGGCTGGCGCCCCGGCCCCCTCCAGCACCTCCTGACCGTCGAACCGTCCAACGGCCTGACCGATGCCCGGCACCACCTCTACTGGGCCGAGGACGCCACGTACATCGGGCACCCCGAGGACGACTTCGAGTCCTCGCGCCGCGAGTGGATACCGCTCAAGCTGGTGCCCGACATGATCGCCCGCGGTGAGGTCCCGGCCGCCAACATGGCGGCCGGGCTGCTGATGCTCCACCATCTGCGGCTGGGCTGACCCCCGGCGGCTAGCGGCCCAGGGCCTGCCACACGGTCACGGCCAGCGCTCCCAGCGCAGTGAGCGCGGCGACGGCGGGCAGCGGCCACCTGGCGTGCTCGAGTGCCCCGACGCGCGCGGCCAGATCGGTGAGATCCCGGTCGATCTGGTCGTTGCGCTGTGCGAGCAGTGCCAGATGCCCGTCGATCCGGGCAAGGCCGACGTCGAGGCTGCGGCGTAACTCAGCGAACTCTTCGACGACCACTAAATGATCAGGGTCGGTGGTCACGGATGGGCTCCTCTTCGACAAAGTTGTACTGCGGACCCTTGACTGAGCGGAACCGAGTCAACTCGCCCTGGTCGGAGGGCGGGAGCGTGTGCGCACGGCATATGCGGGCACGCCCCGCACACTCCGTGTGAATCAGGAGTACGGAACCGTCACGCGACCGTCCGGATCAGGAGTAAGCGTCCGGATCAGGAGTACGGGTAGAACCCGGAGCCCGTCTTGCGGCCGAGGCGGCCCGCGTCCACCATCCGCTGCAGCAGCGGGGGAGCGGCGTACAGCGGCTCCTTGAACTCCGCGTACATCGAGTCGGCGACCGAAGCGACGGTGTCGAGGCCGATCAGGTCGGAGAGCTTCAGCGGACCCATCGGGTGGGCGCAGCCCAGCTCCATGCCGTTGTCGATGTCCTCGCGGCTGGCGATGCCCGACTCGAACATCCGGATCGCGGAGAGGAGATACGGGATGAGCAGGGCGTTCACCACGAAGCCCGAGCGGTCCTGGGCGCGGATCGGGTGCTTGTCCAGCACGTTCTGGACCACGGCCTCGGAGCGCTTGATCGTCTCCTCGGAGGTGGTCAGCGCCGGGATCAGCTCGACGAGCTTCTGCACCGGGGCGGGGTTGAAGAAGTGGATGCCGATGACCTGGTCGGGCCGGGAGGTCGCGACGGCCAGCTTCACCAGCGGGATGGAGGAGGTGTTGGAGGCGAGGATCGCGTCCTGGCGGGTCACCACCTGGTCGAGCACCTGGAAGATCTCGGTCTTGACCTGCTCGTTCTCCACGACGGCCTCGATGACGAGATCGCGGTCGGCGAACTCCCCGAGGTCGGTGGTGAAGCTGAGCCGGTCCAGCGTCGCGTCGCGCTCCTCCTCGGTGATCTTGCCGCGCTCGGCGGCCTTCGAGAGGGAGTTGTAGAGCCGGGTGCGACCGATCTCCAGGGCCTCGCCCGTGGTCTCGGCGACCTTCACCTCGAGGCCACTGCGGGCGCACACCTCCGCGATGCCTGCGCCCATCTGGCCGCAGCCCACGACTCCGACGCGTGCAATGTCGGCCATTGAGTCCGTCACCTCGTGCCTTTCGCTGATCTCTGCGGCAGGCGCCCCCGTATGGTTCCGGTGCCCGCCTCGACCCCACGACGTTACTCCGGATGCATCTGTGCGCGGTGGCCAGGGGCGGGCATGCTGTGCGGATACGGTGACCGGCACCGGGCGCGAACGGGGCGACATATGGGGCGTATCGGGAGAAGAGGGTTCGTGCTGACGGCGGCCGGAGTGCTGGCCGCGCTGGCGACGGGCGGGGACGCCGCCGCCCGGCCCGTCGGCTCGTCGGCCGGCGCCGCGCGGCGCCGGCACAAGCCGCTCCCGGAGTTCCGCGGCATGTGGCTCGCGACCGTCGCCAATCGCGACTGGCCGTCCCTGCCCGGCCTCACCGCAGACGAGCAGCGCTGCGAACTCCTCGACCACCTCGACACCGCCGTCGCCCGCAAGCTGAACGCCGTGGTCCTCCAGGTCAGGCCCACCGCGGACGCCCTGTGGCCCTCGCCGCACGAGCCCTGGTCGCAGTACCTCACCGGCGTACAGGGGCAGCACCCCGGCTGGGACCCGCTGGGCACCGCCGTGCGCGAGGCCCATCTGCGCGATCTGGAGCTGCACGCCTGGTTCAACCCGTACCGCGTCGCGACCCACACCGACCCGTTCCGTCTGGTCGAGAACCACCCGGCCCGGGTGCACCCGGAGTGGGTACTGCCGTACGGCGGGAAGCTGTACTACAACCCCGGCATCCCGGAGGTCCGGGCCTTCGTCCAGGACGCGATGACGGACGCCGTCAGCCGCTACGACATCGACGCGGTCCACTTCGACGACTACTTCTATCCGTATCCGGTGGCCGGCCAGGTCTTCGACGACGACGAGACCTACGCCCGGTACGGCGCGGGCTTCCCGGACAAGGCCGCCTGGCGGCGGGACAACATCGACCGGCTGATCAGAGAGATGGCCGACCGGATCAAGAAGGCCAAGAAGAACGTCGCGTTCGGAATCAGCCCGTTCGGCGTGTGGCGCAATGTCGCCACCGATCCGCTCGGCTCGGACACCACGGCGGGCGTGCAGACCTACGACAATCTGCACGCCGACACCCGTAAGTGGATCAAGCAGGGCTGGATCGACTACGTCGTACCGCAGCTGTACTGGCACATCGGCTTCGGCCCGGCCGACTACGCCAAGCTGCTGCCCTGGTGGAGCGACGTCGTACGGGGCACGGGTGTCCGTCTCTACGCCGGTGAGGCCCTCTACAAGGCGGGCGACCCCGCCCAGCCCGCTCCCTGGCAGGACCCTGCCGAGCTCTCCCGGCATCTCACGCTGGCGCGCACGTACGCCGAAGTGAGCGGCCACTGCTTCTTCTCGGCCAAAGAGGTCATGGCGGACCCGGTCGGGGCGATGGCCAGGGTGGTGGCCGACCACTATCCGACCAGGGTGCTGCCGCCCGCCTGAGGGACGAGCCGGGTCAGGGGGCTGGTCGAGGGGTCCGGGTCAGGTCTGCTCGTGGTGGCGCACGACAGTGTCGGGGCCCGGAGACAGCAGCGCCTCATGCCCGTCGTCGAAGCGTACGCGGTACGGGGGGTTGCCCTTCTGCCCCAGTACCTCGACGACTTCGGCGGTCTTGTCGTGCTGTCCCACGGTCCTGCCGTGTACCAGCAGCGTGTCGCCCACGTTTGCTTGCATCGGGAGTGACCTCCTCGAAGGCGGTGGTCCGTGCTTCGAGTCTACGGCCGGGGCCGGGAGTTGCACCCTCAGCTTCGGGCCCGCTGCGTCACCGCGATGCACACCAGGACGGCCACGGCCGCAACCGGGGCGGCGGGGGAGAGCCGTTCGTCCAGCAGGGACACCGACCAGACGAGGGTGAGCAGCGGCTGAGCGAGCTGGAGCTGGCTGGCCTTGGCGATGCCGATGGAGGCCATGCCCCGGTACCAGACGTACAGACCGAAGAAGGTTGAACCGGCTGCGACCCAGAGCAGTCCGATCACGCCGTGCGCCGTCAGCCGGACCGGCTCGAAGGCCAGGGCGAGGGCCGATCCCGCCAGCGCGAGCGGCAGGCAGAGGATCAGTGCCCAGCCGATCACCTGCCAGCCCGGCATATGGCGCGCCAGCCTGCCGCCCTCGGTGTAACCAGCCGCGCAGACCAGCAGCGCGCCGAAGAGATACAGGTCACCGGTCTGGAGCGCGCCGCCGCTCTGCTGCACGGTGAAGGCGATCACCACGGCCGCGCCGGCGAGCGCGGCCAGCCAGAAGGTGCGCGAGGGGCGGCGGCCGGTGCGGACGGCCGCGAAAGCGGCGGTGGTCAGCGGCAGCAGCCCCACCACCACGGCGGCGTGCGAGGTGGTGGAGGTCCGCAGCGCGAGCGTCGTCAGCAGCGGAAAGCCCACCACCACACCGCCGGCCACCACGACGAGGCCCGCCCAGTGCCGGCGGTCGGGGAGCGGTATCCGCATCACCAGCAGAAAACCGCCGGCGATCAGGGCGGCGAGGGCGCTCCGTACGGCGACCAGGGACCAGGGGCCGAAGCTCTCCAGGCCCCAGACGGTGGACGGGAAGGTGAGCGAGAACGCGATGACGCCGAGTGCGGCGAGGAGGGTGCCGCTGCTGACCGCTATCGAGTTGGTGCGGGTAGCGCTATCCTGTGCTGTCATGCAAGAGCGTAGCAGTGTGGCGGAATTGGCGAATGCCCTGAAGCGAGAGCTGGACCGCTACTCACCTGGTGGGAAGCTGCCGTCGAGCCGGGTGCTGGTCGAGCGGTACCGGGTCTCGCCGGTGACCGTCTCCCGCGCGCTCGCCCAGCTCGCCGCCGAGGGCCTGGTCGTCACCCGCCCCGGCGCAGGTGCGTACCGGGCGCAGCCGCGTACCGACACCGCCCCTGCGCCGGGGGACACCTCCTGGCAGGAGGTCACCCTCAGCGCGGACGCGGCCACCGAGCTGGTGCCGCGCGCCGTGGATGCCTCCGGGGTGCTGGCCACGCTGGCCGCGCCGCCGCCGGGCGTCGTGGAGTTCAACGGCGGCTATCTGCACGCCTCGCTCCAGCCGGAGCGGGCGATGGCCGCCGCGCTGGCCCGGGCGGGACGGCGGCCCGGGGCCTGGGGGCGGCCGCCCACCGACGGGCTGCCCGAACTGCGCGAGTGGTTCGCCCGCGGCCTCGGCGACAGCATCGGCGCGGCCGACGTACTGATCACGGCGGGCGGCCAGTCCGCGCTGACCACCGCCCTGCGCGCACTCGCACCGCCCGGCGCCCCCGTCCTCGTCGAGTCCCCCACCTACCCGGGCATGCTGGCCATCGCCCGCGCCGCCGGGCTGCGTCCTGTGCCGGTCCCGGTGGACTCCCAGGGAGTCCGTACGGAACTGCTCGCCGCCGCCTTCAAGGCCACCGGCGCCCGGGTCTTCGTCTGCCAGCCGCTCTTCCAGAACCCCACCGGCGCGGTGCTCTCGCCAGAACGCCGCTCCGACGTGCTGCGCATCGCGCGCGAGGCCGGAGCCTTCGTCGTCGAGGACGACTTCGCCCGTCGCATGGTCCACGAGGACGCGGGGCCCCTGCCGCGCCCGCTCGCCGCGGACGACCACGACGGCGTCGTCGTGCACGTCAGCTCGCTCACCAAAGCGACCTCGCCCAGCCTGCGGGTGGGCATGCTGGCGGCTCGCGGCCCGGTGCTTGAACGGTTGCGCGCCATCCATGTCGTCGACACCTTCTTCGTCCCCCGTCCCCTCCAGGAAGCGGCCCTGGAGCTGGTCGGCTCACCGGCCTGGAACCGCCATCTGCGTGCAGTGGCGGCCGAGTTGAAGGCCCGTCGCGACACCATGACCGCGGCGCTGCGCCTGGGACTGCCCGAGCTGTCCCTCCCGTACATCCCCTCCGGCGGCTACCACCTCTGGCTGCGCCTCCCTGACGGCGCGGACGAGGCCACCCTGCTCGCCGCGGCTCTGCGCGCGGGCGTGGCACTGGCACCCGGCCGTCCCTATTTCTGCGCCGAGCCTCCGGCCGGACATGTCCGGCTGAGCTTCGCGGGAGTGGCGGGCCCCGCAGAGATCGCCGAGGGTGTACGACGGCTGCGGAAGGCATGCGACGAGGTGCTGGGCTGAGCGCCGTCAGCCGTCCGGGACCGGGTGATCATGAGCAACTCCGCCACCATCCCCAGCATCCAGGCCACGATGGACAAATCCCCCCTTGACCTGCGGGGCTTTCGGATCCACGATCTCGCCATGAGTGTCCGGATCACGCTGGTCGCCGCCGCGCGCAGTTCCTCCCTGCTCACCGAGCGGTTCGATGACGACCGGCCGCTCGACCAGGCCGGCTGGCACGAGGTGCAGCTCAACGCGTACCGGCTGGTGCCGCTCAGCGCCGCCGAGTTGCGCTACTGCTCGCCGACCGCCCGCAGCCGGGCGACCGGCGACGCACTCGGCTTCGCTCCGCTCGCCCAGCCCGCGCTGCGCGACTGCGACATGGGCCGCTGGCGCGGCCTCACGCTCGCGGAGGTCACGGCCCGTGAACCGGCGGCCGTCGACGCCTGGCTCGCCGACCCGCGCTCCGCGCCGCACGGCGGCGAGCCGCTGCTGGCGTTCATCTCGCGCATAGGGGGCTGGCTGGACACGAGGCCGGCCGACGACGGTGCTTCCCTCGTCGCGGTCGCCGAGCCCGCCGTCGTACGAGCGGCACTGGTATATGCCCTCAAAGCGCCGCCCTCGTCGTACTGGAACGTGGACGTCCGCCCGCTGTCGACCGTCGCCCTCACCGGTCAGGCGGGCTGCTGGAGCCTGCGCCTGGAGACGGCCGCCTGATCTTGCGCGTGCGGGCCGACTGGCCGACGGCCGGAGCCGCTCGCCGGGGACGGCCGGCAGGGGGTCTACGGCGCGCAGTCAACCTCCGCCGAGCGCCTCGATTTTGCGTCGCAGAAATGCGCGCTCGGCCTCGTTCGCGGTGCGGGCGAGCGCCGCCGCGTACGCCCGGGCCGCCTCCTCGTCGCGGCCCAGCCGACGGAGCAGATCGGCGCGGATGGCGTGGAACAGGTGGTGCCCGTCGAGGTCCATGTCGTCGACCAGGGCCAGTGCCGCGGCCGGGCCGTCGAGCTCGGCCACCGCGACCGCTCGGTTGAGGGCGACGACCGGGTTCGGGGCGAGGGCGAGCAGCTGGTCGTACAACTGGAGGATCTGGCCCCAGTCGGTGGCCGCCGCGATCGGCGCGTCGCTGTGGACCGCGTTGATCGCCGCCTGGATCTGGTACGGGCCGGGCTGATCGCGCCTCAGACACTGGCGGACCAGCGCCTGGCCCTCGGCGATGAGCGCGCGGTCCCACCGGGCGCGGTCCTGGTCGGCCAGCAGGACGAGGTCGCCGTCGGGCGTGGTGCGGGCGGCCCGGCGCGACTCGGTGAGCAGCATCAGCGCGAGCAGGCCCTTGACCTCCGGTTCGTCGGGCATCAGCTCGGCCAGCAGCCGGCCGAGGCGAATGGCCTCCGCGCACAGGTCCTCGCGGACGAGGCGCTCGCCCGAACTGGCCTTGTAGCCCTCGTTGAAGATGAGGTAGACGACGGTGAGCACGGCCCGCAGGCGGTCCGGGAGGTCGGCCTCGCGCGGGACCCGGTAGGGGATGCGCGCATCGCGGATCTTGCCCTTGGCGCGGACCAGCCGCTGGGCCATGGCGGGCTCGGCGACCAGAAATGCGGAGGCGATCTCCGTGGTGGTGAGCCCGCCAAGGAGGCGCAGGGTCAGGGCGACCCGGGACGCGGGGGCGAGCGCGGGGTGGCAGCAGGTGAAGATCAGGCGCAGTCGGTCGTCGTGCACGGGATCCTCCTCCTGGGCCGGCGCCTCGGGGGAGTGCAGCAGCGCGGCCTGGGCATGCCGGTCCTGACGGGATGCCTCCCGACGAAGGCGGTCGATCGCCCGGTTGCGCGCAGTGGTGATGATCCACCCGGCCGGGCGCGGCGGCACCCCCGCCGACGGCCACCGTTGCAGCGCCGTGGTGAACGCGTCCTGGACCGCCTCTTCGGCGATGTCGATGTCACCGAAGACGCGGACCAGGACGGCGACCGCGCGACCGTACTCCTCGCGGAACACGCGCTCCGTCACCGACGCGGGCACGTCCGGCATGCCGGATGTCACCCACAGGTTCCGTACTGCAGCGGCCTGACCTCGATCGGGAGTGTGATCGCCCGGGCGAGCTTGCCGCCCCACTCGAGCGCGGCGTCGAGATCGGGCGCCTGGATGACGGTGAACCCGCCGATGTGCTCCTTGCCCTCGATGTACGGGCCGTCGGTGGTGAGCAGCTCACTGTCCTTCAGCCGCACCACGGTGGCCGTGCTCGGCGGGTACAGGCCGCCGGAGAACACCCAGGCGCCGGCCGCCCTGATCTCGGCATTCACCACCTCCAGGTCCCGCATGATCGGTTCCAGAACCTCGGGCGGCGGCGCGTCTCCGTCGGGCTGGTAGATGCTGAGCAGGTACTGCTGCATGGCATCTCTCCTCGGTGTGGTGGCCGGCATCGTGCCCGCCTCTCACCCTCTATACGAACGGCTTCCGGCCGGATCGACACCGGACGCGGCCGGGCCGGAAGATTTTTTCGCGCGGCGGGGGGCGGGGCCGGCCGCGCCGAAACCGCCTTGCGGACCGCCCGGGCGCGTCGATCACCGCGCCCGGCCAGGCGGCCGGCTCCGACGAAAAACTCCGCGCGCAGGCTCATTGACACCCCGCCCACCCCGCCGGACACTCATGCGACCTCGATAGTGAATTGAAGTTCACCAGGCGAACGATCGCTCGTATCCAGGGACTGATATGACTTCCACCGGCGCGGCGGGGGCACCATCCCCGCTCTCCCACCCCTCTCCGCACACCTTCCGCTCAGTGCTTCCCGTCCTCGCCCTGTGCTGGCTGGCCGTCTTCTTCGACGGCATGGACGTCAACATCTACGGCGCCGTCATGCCGCACATGCTTGACGACCCAGGACTCGGCCTGACGCCGTCGAGCGCGGGCACCATCGGCAGTTGGACCACCTTCGGCATGCTCATCGGCGCACTCACCGCCGGGAACATCACCGACTGGCTCGGCCGCCGCCCCATGCTGGTCGGCAGCGTGACCGTGTTCTCCCTCGGGTCCGCGCTCTGTGCGACGGCCGGCTCTCCGGCGCTGTTCGGGGCCGGCCGGTTCGTCGCCGGGCTCGGGCTCGGCGGGCTCATGCCGCTGTGCCTGGCCATGGTGATGGAGTTCGCGCCCCCGCGCCGCGCCGCGCTGACCACCGGCCTGCTGATGACCTCGTACCACGCGGGCGGCATGGTGGCCACAGCCCTCGGCCTGACGCTGGCGCCGTCCGCCGGCTGGCGCTGGGTGTTCTGGGCAGGTGTGCTTCCCGCGGTGATCGCCGTGCCGCTCCTGCTGAGGCTGCTTCCCGAATCGCCGGGCGTACTGCTCGCGCGCGGCGACCAGGCGAAGGCGGACGCCGTCGCCGACCGCTACGGGCTGCCGCGGCCCACCCTGGTCGAGGCCCCGGCCGCCGGGGCCAAGGGGCGGTTCGACGCGGTGCTCGCCCTCTTCAGGCCCGAGGCGCGCTGGGCGACCCCGCTGCTGTGGCTCGCGTCCTTCTGCGGTCTGCTCCTCGTCTACGGCGTGAGCACCTGGCTGCCGCAGATGATGCGCGCCTCCGGCTACGGCTTGTCCTCCTCCGTCAGCTTCCTGCTGGTCATCAACGCGGGTGGCATCGTCGGCATGCTCATCGCGGGCCGCACCGCCGACCGCTTCGGCGCGGTCAGGGTCTCGGCCATCTGGTTCGTCCTCACCGCGGTCGGCGCATTGTTGCTGAAGGGGCACCTGCCGCTGGCGGCGACGTACGTCGTGGTCGCCGTCACCGGCATCTGGCTGTTCAGTGCCCAGGTGATGGTCTACGCGGCCACCAACACCGTCTACCGGGGCAGCGAACGCGCCGCCGGGCTCGGCTGGGTGACCGGCGTCGGCCGGACCGGCGCGGTCGTCGGCCCCTGGCTGGGGGGCGTCTTCGCGGCGGGCGGCAACGAGAGCTGGGGGTTCACGACGTTCGCCCTGACCGGACTGCTCGGCGCCACCGCCATCGCCTTCGTCCCACTCGCGGCCCGGCTCGGCGGCCGCCGAAGCACCGCCGCCGGGGCCTCGACGGTGAGCACGTCGCCTGCCACCGGCCGGTGAGGTTCACGGGGGTGAGCCTCACCGGGTGAGGCTCACCCCGGGAGCGGCAACCCCGTGTAGTTCTCCGCCAGTTCGGCCGCGGCGTGCGGCGAGGTCGCCACGCGGTCGAGCTGGGAGAGCTGCAGACGGGTCTCGAACGCGGACTGGGCCGGATCGGTGTGCAGCATCGTGGTCATGAAGTACGAGAAGTGCTCGGCCCGCCAGACGCGGCGCAGGCACGTGTCGGAGTAGGCGTCGAGCAGTTCGGTCGAGCCGGTGTCCCGCTCATGGATCAGCGCCCGGGCGAGGACGATCACATCGGCGGCGGCCAGGTTGAGACCCTTGGCGCCGGTCGGCGGGACGATGTGCGCCGCGTCGCCCGCCAGGAACACCCTCCCGTACCGCATCGGCTCGGTCACATGGCTGCGCATCGGCAGGACCGCCTTGCCGGTGACCGGGCCGCGGTGCAGCTTCCAGCCGGGATCGGCGTCGGTGGCGAAGCGGGCGTCCAGCTCGTCCCAGATCCGCTCGTCGGGCCAGTCGGCCGGGTCGGTGCCGCCCGGGACCTGCAGGTAGAGCCGGCTGACGGACGGGGAGCGCATGCTCGCCAGCGCGAAGCCGCGCCCGGAATGCGCGTAGATCAACTCGTCGTACACGGGCGGGGCTTCGGCGAGGATGCCCAGCCACGAGTACGGATAGACCCGCTCGTACGTCGTCCGTACGGACTCGGGGACGGCGCTTTTGGCCACCCCGTGGAAGCCGTCGCACCCGATGACGTAGTCACAGGTCAGCGTCTGCTCGCGGCCTTCGTGTACGTACCGGACGGAGGGCCTGTCGGTGTCGGCGCCGTCCACGCCCCGCACTTCGGCGTCGAACAGCAGCGGGCCGCCGTCGGCGAGCTGGAGCGCTATGAGGTCCTGGACCACCTCGGTCTGCGCGTACACCATCACGTTCCGGCCGCCGGTGAGGGCGGGGAAGTCGATGCGGTGGGAACGGCGGTCGAAGCGCAGTTCGATGCCGTCATGGGGCATGCCCTCGCGGTCCATGCGCTCCCCGGCGCCCGCGGCGCGCAGCGCGTCGATGGTGGCCTGTTCCAGGATGCCGGCCCGCTGCCGCCGCCCGACGTAGCCGCGGTCGCGGCGCTCCAGGACCACGCTGTCGATACCGGCGTTGTGCAGCAGCCGGGCCAGCAGCAGGCCCGCGGGGCCGCCGCCGATGATGCCGACGGTGGCGTGCATCAGTGTTCCTCCAGGTGCGTCGGCAGGGTGGTGGTTCGGCCGCGGTGCCCGCCCGGACCGGTGCGAACGGACCGGCGTTGTCCGGGTCTTGGCATTACCTCTCCAGTACGAGAGCCAGGCCCTGCCCGACGCCGATGCACAGCGCCGCGAGGCCTGTCCCGGAGCCCGCTGCGGCGAGCCGGTGGGCGACGGCTCCGGTGATCCGGGCGCCCGACGCGCCAAGCGGATGTCCGATGGCGATGGCGCCGCCGCGCGGGTTGACGATCTCCGGGTCCAGTCCCGGCCACTGGCTCAGACAGGCGAGCGCCTGGGCGGCGAAGGCCTCGTTGAGTTCGACGGTGTGCAGCCTGCCGAGGCCGCGCCCGGCCTTCTTGAGCGCGCGCTGTACGGCTTCCACCGGCCCCGCGCCGAAGTACCGGGGTTCGATGCCGGTGACGGCCGAGGCGCCGATCCGCGCGAGCGGCTCGCGGCCGGTGGCGCGCAGCCCGTCCTCGTCCACGAGCAGGAGGGCTGCGGCGCCGTCGTTGAGCGGGGACGAGTTGCCCGCCGTGACCGTGCCGTCCGCCCGGAACACCGGCTTCAGCTTGGCCAGCGCCTCTGGCGATGTGGCGTCTCTGATGCACTCGTCGCGGGCCAGTTCCACGCCGTCGACGGGGACGACCTCGCCGTCGTACAGCCCTTCCTGCCAGGCGCGTGCCGCCTTGTGGTGGCTGGCCAGCGCGAAGGCGTCCTGCGCCGCGCGGTCGATTCCGTATCGCTCCGCGACCAGTTCGGCGCCCTCGCCGAGGGGGACTATCCACTCCTCGGGCATGCGCGGGTTGACCATCCGCCAGCCGAGGGTGGTGGAGTGCATCTGCTGATGCCCGGCGGGGAAGCCGCGTTCGGGCTTCTGTATCACCCAGGGGGAGCGGCTCATCGACTCGACACCGCCCGCGACGGCGATGGACGCGTCGCCGACCGCGATGGCACGGGCCGCCTGGATCACGGCCTCCATGCCGGAGCCGCAGAGCCGGTTGACGGTGCTGCCCGGCACGGTGACGGGCAGTCCGGCGAGCAGCACGGCCATGCGGGCGACATCGCGGTTGTCCTCGCCCGCGCCGTTGGCGTTGCCGAAGAAGACGTCGTCGATCCGGGCCGGGTCGAGGCCGGGCGTACGGGAGACGAGGGCCCCCAGCACACCGGCGGCGAGGTCGTCGGGGCGCACACCGGACAGGGCTCCGCCGTACTTGCCGATCGGCGTACGGACGGCGTCGACGACATAGACGTCACGCAGGCGGCCGGTCATGTCAGCTCCTTGCACGGGTGGTGTCGGTCAGGGGGGCGGCGGTCTTTTGCCGTACGTCGTCCGGGGTGACTCCGGGAGCCGTCTCGACGAGTACCAGTCCCTCGTCGGTGATGTCGAGGACGCCGAGGTCGGTGATGACGCGGTGCACGCACGCGGTGCCGGTCAGCGGGAGGCTGCACTCCTGGACGATCTTCGGGGAGCCGTCCTTGGCCACATGGTCGGTGAGGACGATCACCCGGCGAGCGCCGTGGACCAGATCCATCGCCCCTCCCATGCCCTTGATCATCTTTCCGGGGACGGACCAGTTGGCGAGATCGCCGGTGGCGGACACCTGCATCGCGCCCAGGATCGCGGCATCGATATGGCCGCCGCGGATCATGCCGAAGGAGAGCGCGGAGTCGAAGTACGCGGAGCCGGGCCGGACGGTGACGGTCTCCTTGCCCGCGTTGATCAGGTCCGGGTCGACCTCGTCCTCGTAGGGGTACGGGCCGACACCGAGGATGCCGTTCTCCGAGTGGAGCACCACGTCCACGCCGGGCGGCAGGAAGCCCGGTACCCGGGTGGGCAGCCCGATCCCGAGGTTGACGTAGGAGCCGTCGGTCAGTTCGGCGGCCGCGCGGGCGGCCATCTGGTCGCGCGTCCAGGCCATCAGGCTCGCACCGTCTTCTTCTCGATGTCCTTGGCGGAGGCCTGTTGGGGGGTGAGCGCCACCACGTGCTGGATGAAGACGCCGGGCAGGTGGACCGTGTCCGGGTCCAGCCCGCCGGGCTCGACCAGCTCCTCGACCTCGGCGATCGTGATCCGCCCGGCCATCGCGGCGAGCGGGTTGAAGTTGCGGGCGGCCTTGTTGAAGACGAGGTTGCCGTGCCGGTCGCCCCTGGCCGCCCGTACGAGCGCGAAGTCGGTGGTGATGCCGTACTCCAGGACATGCTCGCGCCCGCCGAAGACACGGATCTCCTTGGCCGGGGATGACAGGGCCACGGTGGCTGCCCCGGCCTCGGGCCGGGAGGAGCCGCCGGGGGTGTAGCGCCAGGGCAGTCCGCCGTCGGCGACCTGGGTGCCGACACCGGCCGGGGTGTAGAAGGCGGGTATGCCGCAGCCTCCGGCGCGCAGCCGTTCGGCGAGCGTGCCCTGGGGCACCAGCTCGACCTCCAGCTCGCCACCGAGGTACTGGCGGGCGAACTCCTTGTTCTCGCCGATGTACGAACAGGTGACGCGGGCGATCCGGCCCTCGGCGAGCAGAACGCCGAGCCCTGCGCCGTCCACGCCGCAGTTGTTGGAGACCACGCTCAGCGAGCCGACGCCGCGCGCATGTACCGCCTCGATCAGTGTGTCCGGTACTCCGCTGAGGCCGAAGCCGCCGACGGCGAGCGACGCATGGTCCGCGATGTCGCCGACTGCATCGGCCGCGCTCTGTTTGACTTTGTCCATGGAGGGATTCCTTGTCGCACACCGGCGGGTGGTACGGAGTGATTCCGCTTGTTCGCCAAATGAACTAGAGTTCATTATCTGCTCGCCCTGAGTGTGCGTTCACCTGCCACGTGTGTCAACGCCCATGCTGTGCGAGTACCGCGAGATCCGTACCGGAGAGCCGATGACAGCGATGACGTTGACCGATGCCCCGACGCCGGCCGAGGCCGTCGGCCCGCTGATGCGCGGGATCGCCGTACTGCGTGAAATCAGCGACGCGGGCGGCCGGACGAGCCTCAGCGACCTCGTCCGCACGACCGGCCTCGCCCGCTCCACGGTGGACCGGATCGCCGCCACCTTCGCGCGCATGGGGTACCTCCGGCTGGACAGCCACTCCGCCGCCCTCACCCCACGCCTGATGGAACTGGGCAACGCCTATCTGGCGGGCCTCCAGCTGCCCCGGCTGCTCGGCCCGCTCACCGAACAGCTCGCAGAGGAACTCGACGAGTCGGTGTCGCTGGCCGTGCCCGACGGCGACGGCGTCCGCTTCGTGCACCAGACCACCCGCCGCCGTGCGATGTCGCTCACCTTCCGCATCGGCGACCTGCTGCCCGCCGAACGCACCGCGCCAGGGCCGCTGTTCGCGGCCGGCTGGAGTGAGCAGGAGTGGGTACGGTGGCGCGAGCGCCGCGCGGCCGACCCCGAGGACCGCGGCTTTCCCGCCGTACCGCCGCGGACCGCAACCGACGGCGGGCCCGGCCTTGAAGAGCGTGTGGCCCGGGCGGGCAAGCAGGGCTGGGCCCTGGACGACCAGTTGATCGAGCCCGGCCTGATCGCGCTCGCCGTGCCCGTGCACAGCCCCGACGGCCAGGTCGTATGCGCCGTGAGCGCGGTCAGCCACACCAGCCGGCACAGCGTCGGCTCGCTGCGGCAGTCACTGCTGCCCCGGGTGCGCAAGGCCGTGGCCGCCATGGAACGGGAGCTGCGGCAGGCCCGCCCCGCGCCGTCGGCGCCCCCGGCGGGACTCGCAGCCTGGACCACCGCCTCCAAGCAGGAGCTCGGCGCGGAGTTCGTGGAGTCCCTGGCCCGTGGCCTGACCGTACTGACCGCTTTCGGCGAAGGCCGGCCGGAACTGTCGCTCACCGCCGTCGCCGAGGCCACCGGACTCGCCAGAGCCACCGCCCGGCGCGCCCTCATCACCCTCGAGCACCTCGGCTACGTCGCCTCGCGGGACCGGACCTTCCGTCTCACTCCACAGGTACTGGCGCTCGGCTGTGCGCCGCTGTCCCGTACGACACTCCCCGACATCGCCACACCGCATCTGGCCGCACTGGTCCAGACAGTGCATGATTCCGCGTCCCTGGCGGTGCTCACCGGCGACGACATCCAGTACACGGCGCGCGTCGCCACAGGCCGCATCATGAGCGTCAACATCACCATCGGCACCCGCTTCCCCGCCTACGCGGCCTCGATGGGCCGGGTGCTGCTGGCGGACCTGCCGCCCAAGGACCGAGCCGCCTGGCTGGCCAGTACCGAACTGCGGGCCCTGACCCCGCACACGGTCACCGCCCCGGCGGAGCTTGCCACGCTCCTGGACCGCGCGGGGCAGGAGGGACACGCCCTGGTCGACGAGGAACTGGAGGAGGGCCTGCGCTCCATCGCCGTACCGGTGCGCGACCGTGCGGGGCGGGCGGTGGCCGCCGTGAACGTCGCCATGCACAGCAGCCGGCGCACCGCCGCGCAGTGTCTGACCGAGGTGCTCCCGGAGCTGCGGGCCACGGCCGCGAGGATCGAGGCCGACCTCCATGTCGCCGGTCGCTTCACGCATATCCCGTCGGCCTGAAGTCCGGGAACCGGACGTCCGGGAACGAACCTGATGTCCGGGAACGAAGACGGGACCGCCCCGGCCGGGCGTGATGCAGGCCGGGGCGGAACAGGTACAGGTGCGGAAGGGGGGCGGTCGTCTGCACCCTCCCCCATCCGCAGCTGTCGCGTCAGCCGAGGGTCGCGATGGCCTGGTTGAAGGTCGTCGACGGGCGCATGACGGCCGAGGCCTTCGACGCGTCGGGCTGGTAGTAGCCGCCGATGTCGGCCGACGAGCCCTGCACCGCGAGCAGCTCGTCGAGGATCGTCTGCTCCTGCTCGGTCAGCGCCTTGGCGAGGGCGGCGAACGCCTGGGCGAGCTGGGCATCCTCGGTCTGCTTCGCCAGCTCCTGCGCCCAGTACAGCGCCAGGTAGAAGTGGCTGCCGCGGTTGTCGATGCCACCTACTCGGCGGCTGGGCGACTTGTTCTCGTTGAGGAAGCTGCCGGTCGCGCGGTCGAGCGTGTCGGCGAGAACCTGAGCGCGCGCGTTGCCCGTGGTCTGCGCGAGGTGCTCGAAGCTGACCGCGAGCGCGAGGAACTCGCCCAGGCTGTCCCAGCGCAGGTAGTTCTCCTTGACCAGCTGCTGGACGTGCTTGGGCGCGGAGCCGCCGGCGCCGGTCTCGAACAGCCCGCCACCATTCATGAGCGGGACGACAGAGAGCATCTTCGCGCTCGTGCCGAGCTCGAGGATCGGGAACAGGTCGGTCAGGTAGTCGCGCAGCACGTTGCCGGTGACCGAGATCGTGTCCTCGCCCCGGCGGATGCGCTCCAGGGAGAAGGCGGTCGCTTCGACCGGCGACATGATCTCGATCTGCAGGCCCTCGGTGTCGTGCTCGGCGAGGTAGGTCTTGACCTTCTCGATGAGGGTCGCGTCGTGCGCGCGGCCCTTGTCCAGCCAGAACACCGCCGGGTCGCCGGTCGCGCGGGCGCGGGTGACGGCGAGCTTGACCCAGTCCTGGATCGGCAGATCCTTGGTCTGGCACATGCGGAAGATGTCGCCGGCGCCCACCACCTGCTCGAGCACGACGTTGCCGCCCTCGTCGACGACCCGCACCGTGCCCGGGGCAGCAATCTCGAAGGTCTTGTCGTGGCTGCCGTACTCCTCGGCCTTCTGCGCCATCAGGCCGACGTTGGGCACCGAGCCCATCGTCGACGGGTCGAAGGCGCCGTTCGCGCGGCAGTCGTCGATGACGACCTGGTAGATCCCGGCGTAGCTGCTGTCGGGGAGGACCGCGAGAGTGTCCGCCTCCTGGCCGTCCGGGCCCCACATGTGACCGGAGGTGCGGATCATGGCCGGCATGGAGGCATCGACGATGACATCGCTCGGTACGTGCAGATTGGTGATGCCGCGGTCGGAGTCGACCATCGCCAGTGCGGGGCCGTCGGCGATCTCGGCCTCGAAGGACGCCTTGATCTCCGCGCCCTGGGGCAGCGACTCCAGGCCCTTAAGGATGGCGCCGAGTCCGTCGTTCGGGCTCAGCCCGGCGGCGGCGAGCGCCTCGCCGTGCTCGGCGAACGTCTTCGGGAAGAAGGTCCGCACCACGTGGCCGAAGACGATCGGGTCGGAGACCTTCATCATCGTGGCCTTCAGGTGCACCGAGAACAGCACGCCCTCGGCCTTGGCGCGTGCGACCTGCTTGTCAAGGAACGCGCGCAGGGCCGCCACGCGCATGACGGACGCGTCCACGACCTCGCCCGCGAGCACGGGAACCGACTCACGCAGGACGGTGGTGCTGCCGTCGTCCCCCACGAGCTCGATGCGCAGCGAGCCGGCCTCGGCGACGACCGCGGACTTCTCGGTGGAGCGGAAGTCGTCGGCGTCCATGTGAGCGACGTTCGTCTTCGAGCCGGACGTCCACGCGCCCATCTTGTGCGGGTGCGCCTTGGCATAGTTCTTCACCGACGCCGGCGCACGGCGGTCGGAGTTGCCCTCGCGCAGCACCGGGTTGACGGCACTGCCCTTGATCTTGTCGTAGCGCGCCCGGACGTCCCGTTCCTCGTCGGACTTCGGGTCGTCCGGGTAGTCCGGCAGCGCGTAGCCCTGCTGCTGCAGCTCGGCGATCGCAGCCTTGAGCTGCGGAATCGAAGCCGAGATGTTCGGCAGCTTGATGATGTTCGCCCCGGGAGTCTTGGCCAGCTCGCCGAGCTCAGACAGGGCGTCATCGATGCGCTGGCTCTCCTCAAGATGCTCAGGGAAGCTGGCGATGATCCGCCCCGCCAGAGAGATGTCACGCGTCTCGACACTGACCCCGGCGGTCGAGGCGTACGCCTGGACGACAGGCAGGAACGAATGCGTCGCCAGGGCCGGCGCCTCGTCAGTGTGTGTATAGATGATGGTCGAGTCAGTCACCGGGTGCTCCGCTCCACGTCTGCAACATTGCTCGACATCAAGATATCTCGTGACCCACCCCCTCTGGACAGGGCCCTGCCCCACAGTGGCAGGCGGCACGGAGGTCGTCCCGGCTCGTGGTGGCGTGGATGCCGGCGGGATGACTGGCTTAGCCCGGTATTTCGCCATTCACCAGCATTTGCAGGGCTTTGTCGAGCCGAACCTGCCTGGTCTCCGGCGTGAGCGCCTGAATCAACGGCAGGATCACCAGGTAGCGTCCGGTCTTGTCGAGCGCCTCGAACGCCTTCTTGGCCAGCCAGCTCTCGAACGCCTCGGCGTCCGGGAAGGCGATGATCTCCACTCCGTCGAGCTCATCCATGCGGCCGAGGCTGTCGCCCGCCTGGTCAGCGCGGCTCCCGAGTCGCAGACCGGCGAGGCTCGGCGGCCGAGTCGCCGGCTGCCGGCGACGGACACAGCTGCGCGAGCGGCACCCTGGAGGGAGACGATGGGGGAGGCAGAGCCACGCAAGCCGAGCCGCGTGCTCGGGTCGCCGCCCTGGCACCACTGGGTGGCGGCGCGTGCAGTGAGGAGGGCCTGGGATGTGTGCAGCCGAGTCCTTCCGGGGCGGTCCCGACACGGTGAGCGTCGCTCCGACCGCGTCTGGTGGCCTTCTCGATGTGCTGAGCGTGGCGGCCGTTCTCCTCGATGCCGAGGGCAGGATCGATCTCTGGAGCCCGCAGGCCGAGGACCTGTTCGGCTACAGCGCCGAGGAGGCCCTCGGCGAGTTCGCGGGCCACTTGCTGATCCATGAGGAGCACCAGGAGGCCGTGCTGAACCTGTTTGCCCACGTCATGGAAGGCGGCGGCAGCTGGGCCGGAGTCTTCCCCGTCCGCCACAAGGACGGCAGCACGCGGCTGGTGGAGTTCCGCAACATGCGGCTGCAGGACGACCAGGGGGACTACTTCGCCCTGGGGCTGGCCGCGGATCAGTCAACGCTGCGGCAGGTCGAACGGGACCTGGCGCTGTCCGCCCGACTGGTGTCCCAGTCGCCGATCGGACTGGGTGTACTGGACACCGATCTTCGGTACGTCTCGGTCAACCCGGCGGAGGAGCGGATGAACGGCGTGCCTGCCGCCGAGCATCTGGGCCGGCACGTCCATGAGGTGCTGCCCTTCTTGGACGAGTCCTTCGAAGCGACGATGCGCAAGGTCTTGGCTACTGGCACCCCGGTCTCTGACCAGTACACCGTCGGCCGCACTCCGGCCGACCCGGACAACGAGCATGCCTGGTCGATCTCTTTCCACCGGCTCGAAGCTCCCAACGGAAAGGTGCTGGGGGTGGTGACCTCCAGCGTGGACGTCACCGAGCGGCACCGTGCCGTCCAGCAGCAACGCCGCACCGTTCTCACCCTCCAGCGCAGCCTGCTGCCCCACCCGCCACCGCAACGGCCGGGGCTGGCTGTCGCCTCCCGGTACCTGCCCGCCCAGGCAGCCAGCGAGATCGGCGGCGACTGGTTCGACGTCATTGCGCTCGGCGGAGACAAGACCGCCCTCGTCGTCGGAGACGTCATGGGCAGCGGCGTCAGCGCCGCCGCCACCATGGGCCAGCTCCGCACCGCCACCCGCACCCTGGCCGGCCTCGACCTCGACCCCGTCCAGGTTCTCCAGCACCTCGACCACATCACCGAGGACCTGGAGCAGGACACCATCGCCACCTGCGTCTACGCCGTCTACGACCCGCACGGCGCGCAGTGCCGCATCTCCCTCGCCGGCCACCTGCCCCCAGCCCTCCTTCGCCTTGACGGAAAGCACGAACTGCTCGAGCTGCCCACCGGAACCCCGCTGGGCGTCGGCGAGGGCGACTTCCACGCCACCACGCTCGCCCTGCACCCGGGCGACCAGCTCGTCCTGTACACCGATGGGCTGGTCGAGAGGCGCGACAAGCCCATCGACGCATGCTTGGACAATTTGCTCGCCCTCCTGGACGACCCCCACCGCTCC